>JBATQJ010000095.1:0-55703 GCA_049291975.1 Scrofimicrobium sp. | reverse complement strand
GGTCGTAGCAGAAACGTTTCCGACCAGATCGGCATCGGTTACCTCGGCTGAGGAATCGAGTGACACTTCCTCGCCGGTCAAGATCTCGGACTCTTCTGGGTCCTGGTTACGTTGGGACACGGTGGCCTCCTGATTAAACGTATTTCACGCCAAACCTACTGCCCGAGGCCGCTGTTTCAGCCCTGACTCACCGACCGTGCCTCAGGATTCCACCCGGCGAGGCGCAGATAGTGGATGGGCGCAGTTGTCCCAAGAAGGGTTGCGCCCACCGTTGCGATGACCGGTGAGGCTAGAGCAAGCATTGTTTCCGCCGAGGCCGAGGGTGTTGCTACCTGCCCCGTTAGGGTGCTCCAGAGTGGGACGAGCACCAGTCCGGGCAAGAGCATGGCCAGCGTCGCACCGACCGTAGCGCCAAGCGTTGAGTGTGCGGTCGAGACGGCCAAGAAGAACACAACGCCGCAAGATATCGCCAGAGCAACCCCTGATCGTGCGGGCATATTCAACCCCTGCGCTCCGAAAAGAGCGAACTGTTCAAGATTTGCTGGAGCTTGCTCCATGACGGTCGCCCATAGAACCACCACCAATGCTAGTGAAACTAGAACCGAGATTGCTCCCGTCTGTGCGTTCTTATCCCTTAATACGGTCGGTTCGGCAAGTGGCGCAGATTCCCTCTGCCACCGCCGAACCAAGATCACCGAGACCGTGGCACCGGCACACGCGCAGAAGATCAGTAGGGGCAGCCAACTCCATGTGAGCGGGGCGAGGATCACATCGAACGCGAACCATCGCCGACCGATAGCTGATTCCCTAATGGAGCGTGGCACCGTGAAAACTATGGCGAGGATTCCTGCCCAAGTGGTCAAGACATACAGGGCGACCGAGCTTGCCGTGGAGAGGGCACCAAGGCCGAATAACACCAGACCGCCGACCAGAATTCCAACCGTTCCAATGTAGGCCGAGAGGGGCGTACCTTCAGCTGCGGCCTCCATTACAGCCGCCGACGAGGTGTATAGAAGGAGGAGTCCCAGCGGCGCGGCAAACGAAGACAGCACTGCGATACTTGCCCCGGTGCGACCAGCGTTGGTAGCTAGTGCTTCCCTCGTGCCATCTGTCATGTATTCACAGTAGTCGGGCTTGGCGAGCCGCGTTACGGTTGATCCGTGCAGCCATCAGAGATCGAACCGGCCGACCCCAGCATTGTTCCCCCAATCGAGGACCTTGAGGATCAGGCCCACCGTTCCTGCGCGGACCTCAGGTTCGCTGAAGGGCTACGACGTGGTTGGGAGGAGGCGAGGGCCGAAGCGGCCGTGCAAGAAGCCATTCTCCTTGCGTGGATGGAGGGCGCGCGAGGTAGCGCAACAGAGCTACGTGAGATGACGATGCGAATAAAACAGGGATGGTCTCCGGACCAGCAGACGGAGTCGGCATCCGCAGAAATGCTGGGCATCTGGAGGGCAGCTTGGCACCTGGAATCGGAGCTACCGCCTCTTAATACACGTGATGCGAAGGTTGTAGCTTCGAGGGCGATTCCCGCAGTTCTTGCTTCGCTCAATAAGGAAATTTGTTCGTTCCTGGTTGCCGCAGGCCAGATGTCCGGGGAAAAGGTGGCAGTTCCGCAGGACCCGGGGGCCCTGCAGCGAATCATGCGCCTGGCAGACGACACCTCGTTATCAGCTACCACGCGTTGCGCTGAGGTGCTGCGACTGATGCTCACAGAAAAGCCATTCGCTTTCGGGAATCTACCGATGGGATTCCTGTTCGTGAAGTGGTTGCTGGCAACGGCCGGAGTTGAGCCGACAGGAGTCGCGATTCTCTCGGAACGGGCGAGTCAGAACCAGCAAAGATTTAGCGCATTAATGGAGCTAGGTTCAACGGAACAGTGGCACAGATTCCTCCTCGATTCCCTTATTGAAGGTTGTGAGAGTGGAAAGTTGATCGCCAGGAGTGTCCAAGCAGGTCAGACCCTGGATTACTGGCAATAGTAGGTAGTTCTCGCCTCCACTGACGACGCTGTCTTCACAGGTAGGTTTCCACAGTTTGATCCAGAGTAGTTATGCACGGGTTGCGTTTTTGCTCCTGGAATTGATGTCGACGTCGGGTTGAAATGGGTTGGTGGCAAACACTGACCGAAGACCGATATATACAGCGTTTCAGAACGCACGACTGGAATCGCTCGTGCGGGATCTCTGTGAGATCGCCGGAGCGAGTCCGATATCGCTTCAAAGGGAAGCGAAGGAGTTTCCGGGCCGAGAGCTACCGCAGAGCGCCCTGCTCCTGACCGAGCCTGGATCAACCTCCCCTGTTGAGTTCCCAATCGGGTGGACCAAGGTGCTCTGCGGTTCGACGCTCATGGGTGTCTCGGCACATTCGGACGTGCCCGACGTGGCTCTGCCGGAAGGCGAAGAGGACCTGGTCAAGTTGATTCAAAACTGGACGGTCGAAGAAGCAAGATCGGAAAGATCGATTCTGATTGGCTCGTGGCACGGAGGCTCTGGCGTTACCACTTCCTCTTTCGCGCTGGCTGAGGCGCTGAATGGAGTGGTGCTAGATGCCTCCGGTACGGTCAGCTTTCCTTTCCCGAACGGCTTGGACTTCCTCTTCTGGGAGGACATTGACCCTCTTGATATGGCGCCAGGAGCTTCGGTGATTGCTGCGTTTCCGCGGGTTAACGAGATACCGACGCTTACCAGCGCCAGTCCGGCCCCACTTCGTCCTCGTCCCGACCAGGTTGTCGCAGTGGTGTCAGACTCGCCTCGGGTATGTGTAATCGACTGTGGTAGCGACATAAGGGCGATGGTTCAACTCTGGGACGAACTGGCCCAGGCAGGTCAGGAAGTCTGTCCGGTACTGCTGGGCCGTGCGACCGATCGTTATGTGGAAGCAGCTGTTCGGGCATTCGGTGCGTTAGACGCCGACTCTCTAGACGTCTCGCTCAATGTCTTGACGCTCGGTCGGACTTCATCGCTCTTTTCTATGGCGCAGCAGCGGTTCCGTCTGCGCTGTAGTCGTGCCCCTAATCCACGGTCACTGAGAGGTTGGAGGCGGATTGCTGAGAGGATCTGACGCCTCCGCCCGGTCCAGAAGGCTCGCAGCGCAGGGCGAACGCGTTTCCAGGGCAGTAGCAGAAACGAGTCCCGCGTATCTGGGTTCCGGGGCGCGACTCAGCGCTTGGGAGGAAATGACTGCGGCCCAGATGGGGATGCCTGCCTCGGTGATGAACCTGCTGCTCGAAGAGGGAGTAACGGATGTCCTCATTAACGACAAGACGGTCTGGCTTGACCGGGGTTCGGGGTTGGAACGAGCAACGTTGGATCTCGGAGACGCAGGCGCGGTCAAAGGTCTAGCTGTACGAATGGCGGCCGCTGCGGGACGGAGACTGGACGATGCGAGTCCTGTTGTCGATGCGATTCTGAAGGATCGGTTTCGACTTCACGCCGTACTACCCCCAGTCTCTCAGCAGGGTGCGACGATCTCCCTTCGAGTAGTGCGCACCGAACCGTTTTCTGTCCAAGACCTAATAGAGGGAGGATCACTTGAATCGAACACGGCCGAGATTCTCTTAAATGCAGTGGGACAGGAGAAGTCTCTCCTTATATGCGGTGGGACCGGTGTAGGGAAAACCACACTGCTCGCCACACTCCTCGGTGAAGTGCCTGACGACAAGCGCATTGTCTGTATTGAGGAGGTGAGTGAGCTGACCATAGACCATCCGCACGTGATCAGGCTGCAGTCCAGGCCTGCAAATGTGGAGGGGCAGGGTGAGGTCTCACTGGATGACCTGGTCCGTGCGGCAGTCCGTATGAGGCCGGATCGACTGGTACTTGGTGAATGTAGGGGATCGGAAGTGCGTGAGGTTCTCACGGCGATGAACACGGGTCATAGCGGAAGCTGCGCAACGATTCATGCGAATTCGATCGAGGACGTCCCAGCTCGGCTCTTCGCGCTGGGAGCGCTGGGTGGAATGGACCCACACGCGGTCACTGCCCTAGCGGCGCGAGCCTTTGACCTATTGGTTTTCCTGAGTCGGGATCAAAAGGGAGTAAGAAGAGTTACGGCTCTTGGCGAGCTACGGTCCGTTGACGGAGTTCTGCGGGGGATCGAGATGCATCGCTTCGGCGGGACGGAAAGCAATCAGTCTGGGCTGAGTGAAACTCATCGGGTCGGGGACCCCGGCCCGCGACACGGGCCCTGATTGTGTCTGCAGATGGCGCGCTTATTGGCCTAGTTCTGTCGATCGCCGGGTTGTTCTGTCTCTGGATGTGGCAGAGGATGGCAGCTGCGATCCGCCTGGAGCGGCTACTTCCAGCTAAGTCGTTGCCGAACAGGAAGACACGTCACGCGACGAAAACAGAAAAACTGGAGGAGGCCGAACTAATTGCGATTTGCGCCGAAGTTGCATCTCGAATGCGTGCGGGAGAATCCCCTCGAACTGCATGGAAGCGCACCTTCAGTCGCGCGCTCAGGTCGGGCATCGACCAACCCTTCGACCTTGAAGGCATCCTAGAGCGTTCGGGAGAAGCGGGACAGATCGCCCTCGTAAGCACGCGCTTCGCGGAGCGGACTGGAGCTCCGCTCGCGGGGGTCCTTGAAAGAACCTCGTATGCGCTTTCTGAACGGGAGCGAGCAAACCAGGCGCTGCAGGTAGCTTTCTCGGGTCCGAAGGCTTCGGCGCGAGTCCTATCTGTGCTGCCCATCGTTGGATTGTTGGGTGGTGAGGCGCTCGGAGCGCACCCGATCGAGTGGTTTCTCAGTGGCACTGGACAGGTCCTGCTGCTACTTCTGGGAGTGACTCTCGCGGCCCTGGGTAATGGCGTTAGTCAGGGGATGACAAAGCACGCCATGCGTGTGGGCCGGGGTAAGCAGAGATCGCCCGTCTACTGCGATCTCGTCGCCTCGGGCTTGCAGAGTGGAATGGCGATTCCCTTGGTATTGAGCGCGATTGGATCTGCCTCGGGAGAGGAGGAATACGGGCGAATCGGCAGAGAGTTGGAACTTGGGGCGACGTGGGAAGAAGCATGGGATCCTCTTCCCATCACCGGAGAACTCCTGTGTCGCGCACTGGAACCGGCTTGGACCGACGGTATCTCACCCACTGCTTTACTAGCGGGTGTTGCGGAATACGCGAGGGCTAGCGCGACAAGTGAGGCTAAGAAAACTGCGGAGAAGTTGGGCGTTAAGTTGGCCTTTCCTCTGGGTCTGTTACTGCTCCCATCCTTCATCATCCTTGGTTTGGTTCCGGTCTTCTTTTCGCTGGTCGGCGGAGAACTTGGGGGCCTGTTCGGATGACGTGATCAGGGGAGCTAACAGCTAGTTATGCACGGGACTGGTCCTAGCGACTAATCCACAGGCCGCGGGAAAGGCACTGGCGAGAAGCCCCAGGATCAGGTCCTATTGATTCCACCAGAAATCACGCACCACCCGGGTCGACCGAGTGGAGTCAACGAAAGGTAAGACGATGAACGCGATCAATGATTCGGCCCTCAGAGCGTGGGTCAACCTGTCCATGGAAGCAGACCAGTACATGGAGCGAAACCATCTGCAACACTCGTCGTCCAACAGGGAGGACGAGGAGGGATCAACCACCGTTGAGTACGCGATAGGCGCGGTCGCAACTGCTGCATTTGCGGGGCTGCTTTTGGCTGTGCTCAAGTCCGGTGGAGTGAAGGCGATGCTCAACAGCATCATCCAGACGGCGTTGACAATCTGACACGATCCACGGGCCTCACGATCATGACCTCCACAGGAGAAGATTCTGAGATTAGCCATCCCGAGTCTGGGATGGTGACGGTGGAATTGGCGCTAGGGCTGGGATCACTGTTCCTAGTCCTAGCGCTGATACTCACCGCAGTCGGGGCAGGGACATCCAAAGCGGCACTTTGCGATCAGGTACGGCAGGAGGCTAGGGCTCACTCGCTTGGGGCGTCCGTCGCAGAAGGAACTGGCTCGTCCATATCGGTAACCAGCGAAGGACCGAATTTCACCGTCCGTGGCACAAAGGCTGTTGCCGAATTAGGTGGGTGGAGCGTTGGCACCCTTGAGTGCACGGTAAGTGGAACGTACGAAAGTGCAGTTCCCTGGGCGTTGCTTGGTGGCCAACCATGACCGTCAACCATCACTGTCACGAGCCGAACTGCACCGTGGAGGAAGGCGAGTTAGACAAAGAATTGCGTTACACAGTGGATACTTCGTTGGGGGAGGCGCTTGACGGAGACGAAGAGGGGAGTGCAACGGTGGCAATAGTAGGGATGATCGCTGCGCTGCTGATCATCACCACATTCGTTGTCGCTGCCTTGTCCGTCTATGCGCATCGGAGTCAACTTCAAGGCGTCGCAGATATGGCGGCTCTGGCGGGTGCTGACGCTACGCCGATTTCGCTCATCATGGTCGGCGGGTCATCGCCGATTGGTTGTGCTACTAGTCAGGCTGTGGTTGAACTGAATGACGTCCAACTCGACACATGCGATGTCGACACACTGGGGGATATCCGCGTCGACGTATCAAGACCTGTCCAGATCCTCGGTCTTTCGGTGGTGCTCGAAGCGCGAGCCCGTGCAGGTCCGGCCGCGCCCCTCGAGGGTTTAGCTCCGCGCTTGCGCCCATTCTCAGGCGGAGGGTAGACATGGCCAGGTTCCCTATGACGCCAATCCCGCAGCACGGCACTCCGGCAGGCGACGCAACCATCGCTGTTCGGAAACTCGCCCGACAGATAACCGGAATGTACGTGAACTTCGGCGACCCAATCTGGCCAGTGCCCTTCCTTATTGACTTACCGCATGTAATAGATTTCCCGGGTCACGACCTGCCAGCAGACGAAACACGGTATGATTCTGGTATGACCATAAAGATTGCTATAAGCCTGCCGGATGAACAGGTCGAAGCGATTCGCCGACAAGTCGAGTTGGGGCGCGCACCTTCGGTATCCGGGTTCATAAGTGAGGTTCTACGGAAGACCGAGCGTGAAGACACGCTCACTGCACTACTGGCTGATTTAGACAGCGAACATGGTCCACTGACCCCTGAGCAGGTCGCCTGGGGCGAAGAGCAGGTGGAGTCCATATGCCGCGAGGACTAACACTCGATGCGGGCGCCCTCATCGCACTGGAGCGAGGAGACTGGACCATTCGCTCGCTGCTAACGCAAGCACGCGACCGCGATGTGGAGATCTCCGTTCCCGCCGGAGTAGTTGCTCAAGTCTGGCGTGGAGGCGCGCGACAAGCCAGAGTATCCCGACTGCTGAACAGCCCACCTGTGGAGATTGTTTCCCTGGATGAGTTCACGGCTCGAGCCGTGGGTGTCCTCTGTGACAGGTCCGGCCACTCAGACATCGTGGATGTCAGCGTCGCTCTGAACGCCGCGGAAATGGATCATGTCGTCGTCACCTCGGACCCGAAAGACATTCGCTCCGTCATCCCAGACCTAGATCTAATCATCGTCTAGCGTTGCTTATCTGGGACGCAGGCGCCAGAAGAACCCACCCAACATACGACTGACTAGAGATAAAAAGCTCCAGTCTGGAACCCGGCAACAAGATCGAGAACTGTGCGGGCACGCAGTTCTCGAGATGAGATGCGAGATTCTGCAATGTTCCGCGTTGTACGTCTCAAGGTCTGTCTAAGGCCCTTCGGGTCCCGGGGAACGTTCCGCCAGCAGTCGCAGCAGGGCAATAGCCCCCGCCTTCGAGAGCGGCCGTTCCGGTTGTGGTGTCTAACTTGCTTGGACTAAGTGGAGTTTCCGCAGCAAAACAGAGGTTAACTCAGATTTGCATGTCTGGCGTTGAGCTGCTCAGTCGGTACGCTGAGTCTCTCTTGAACTAACCGTGCAACGGCATCGCCGATGACTAGAGAGGTCTGCTCGAATAGCGATCCGGCGTGTTGCACTGTCGGGACCTCCAAACGCACTGGGATGTGGACTGTAGCGGAGGATTCTGCCTCTACAAGAGGATCGGGTTCCACGGTCACGAGCGCCGTCATAGATCCCGCCGACCGAGCCTTCTCCAGTTGATTTCTGACCGATCCGGAGCCCCGAGCCGTAATCGCCACAAGTAAATCTCCTGGCCCGATCGCGGGAGTAGCGATTTCTCCTACTGCGTACGAGGTGAGTCCGGTATGCATTAGTCTCATCGCAATGGCCTTTGCCATTAGCCCCGATCTCCCAGCTCCCGTAAAAAAGACGCGGCTTGCACTCTGTATCAGATCAGCTAACGTCCCCAGTTCCGTTGGATCGACGGCGTCTACTGCTAGTCGCACCTCTTGCGCATTGGACGTTGCGAAGGACTTCGCACTTATCTCTTCACTCACTTCTTGTGCCCTCCGATCTGTGCGCGCGCGGCGCTGAGGAGTCTATCTGCGGCATTGTCGGACCTACTCGCGAAACGCAGCATTAGGGCAGTGGTCAGTACCGGAGTTGGTACTGCGAGCCGTACGGCCTCTTCCGCTGTCCATCGACCCATACCAGAGTCAGGAACTTCGCTACTTACTCCCGCGAGATCCGGATTCGATTTGAGAGCAGCGATGATCTGTTCCAACAACCACGAGCGGATAGAACTGCCGGCCTGCCATGCCTCCAGAGCCGCAATGGTTTCCACTTCAGGATGAGCTTCAAGTAATGCAAAGCCTTCTGCATACGCACGTAATATCCCATACTGGACTCCGTTGTGGAAAGCTTTCACGAGGTGTCCCGCGCCTACGTCACCAACTCGTGACTGCGTTCCATCTCCTCCGAGAGCTTGTAGGAGAGGAGCTAGCTGTTCATAAGTTTCTTCCGAGGAACCGACCATGAGGCCATAGCCGTCTTTCCATCCCCACTGCCCACCGGAGACGCCGACATCCGCAAACCGGATTCCGGCTCGCTTCGCTGCTTCTCCTCGTCGGAGAGAATCGCGGAAATCGCTGTTGCCCCCGTCAACGAGCAGATCTCCTGCGGTTAGCTTGGCCGATAAATCGGCAAATACGTCTTCTGTTGGGCTTCCTGGAGGAAGCATCATCCAAACAACCCTTGGTGCCGATACTTGCACTACCAACGCATCTAGAGAGTCCACAGCGTTCGCCCCAAGGTCTTGCGCGGCTTTGCGAGCATTTTCTGATAGGTCGAAAGCCACCACGGAATGGCCACGGGAAAGCAATCGCTTCACCATTCCATGACCCATCTTGCCCAAACCAACGATTGCGATCTCCATGAGCAACGATTTCCTTCCGGTAGCTTCAGCTAGCAATGCCTACTTATGTAAGAAGCGTGACAGTATGCGGGTGCTACCGTAATAGCCAATATCTCCAGATTGGTATGGTTTTGACGTAAGGAACTGAAATTGGGTGTCTATCAAGCGCTTGACGGTTGGTCCCTAAATCAGGGACCTCTGTATGAACGTCTCGCCACAGCGATAGAGCTAGCTGTTGAACGAGGCGACTTGACGCCGGGGTCGCTACTACCACCGGAAAGACAGCTTGCTCAATCAATGGCCGTTGGGCGTAGTACGGTCGTTAGTGCCTACGACCTGCTGCGAGCAAGAGGCGTACTGACCAGCCGACAGGGAAGCGGAACCTGGGTGTCTGGCGCGCCAAGGAAACGCGACAACATCAAAAAATCTGGAGACGGACTTAGCGCTGCGACATTCGACGCGGTTCCAGAGGTACTTGATCTTGCAACTGCCTCATTGGAGGCTCCGGGTTTGTTGGTCCGGGCTCTGAAAGAAGCGAGCCGAGAACTTGCCGCGGCGAGTATCGGAGGATTGGGCTATGAACCTCTCGGATATCTTGGGCTGCGGCGTGCTTTGGCTGACTTCTATACGACAGAGGGCGTCCCAACGACGACCGACCAAGTCTTGGTGACGACGGGCGCCCAGCAGGCCCTTTGGCTCATTGCTGAGCACTTTATGGAACCTGGCTCTCGAGTTCTGGTAGAGAATCCAACGTCAGCAGGCATGCTAGATCTAGTGAGGCATATGCCCGCCACAGCCTTTAGCTGCCCTTCTGTGGTGTCCCACGGAGCGTCGAAACTGCTTGAAACCGTTGACGGCGCTGATGCCTCGGTTGTCTACATCATGGGTGCATATGGACCTGAAGGGCGTGCTCCCTCAGACGTGGATATGAGATGGCTATCGGACCAGTTAGCCAGGAAAGACGTCATTGTCATTGAGGACATATCCGCACGGGATCTTTCGCTGACCACTCGTGTTCCTCTCCTTGGCTCACTCCGAAACAACCCTCGGATTCTATCGGTGGGGTCTATGTCGAAACTCTTTTGGGGTGGCCTGCGTGTCGGTTGGATTCGTGCTGAGGAGAATACGATCAGACGCTTGTCACGTATCAAGGTACGGACTGATTTGGGCACCCCGATTATCAGCCAGTATGTGTCGGCAGGCTCCTGTCTCGTATTGAAGAGGTTCGCGGAGAACGACTGAAGGAGCTCCGTAAGAGCACTGATCTAGCAATGACCCTCCTGGGCGAGCTTGCGCCGCAACTCGACTGGAGTGAACCTGATGGGGGGCTAGGGATTTGGGTTGAATTGCCGCGTGGTAGTGCCGCGTCGTTTCGAGAGGTAGCGCTACGTCATGGCGTAGCAGTGGTGGCAGGCAACTCATTTTCTCTGGATGGGTCTCTAGACAAGTTCATTCGCGTGTCACTGGGTCCTGAACGATCGGTACTAACCGAAGGGATAACTCGGTTGGGGCGTGCCTGGGCGGAGTATGACGACACCCGCGCGGTCCATGAGTCTGCGGGGCCAACCTTCGTCGTCTAGTGATTCGCAAACCAATCTTGGTTGGTTGGCACTGTCCACCGAACCAATTGTCGCTCACCATGGAGAAACGGTGGACCCATATGGGCCCCGAAGTGGAGCCTATGACGCGGAGCAGAACGGGCTGCAGTGTTTCTCTGAACCAGAGACGAACCAGGGAAGCAGAGTCAGGTCGATCAACGTCGTAGCGCCCAAAAGAAAGGTATGGAACGTGCACTCGAACATTCGTAGGCGTAAGGTCCGTTGGCTTACGCTTCCCGCAGTCGCGGCGTCGGCTGCGCTGTTATTTTCGGCATGCTCCTCGGGCGGAACGAGCACCGAGTCTGAAGAGCAAGATCAGAGCGAATCGGCTGTGACTGAGGCTGGGGCATTTGATTGGAGACGATTCGAAGGAGAATCGATCGAAGTGCTCTTGAACCAACATCCCTGGCAACAGGCCATCGAACCACGACTATCGGAGTTTGAGGACCTGACGGGAATAAAGGTCAATGTCACCTCGCTTCCAGAAGATCAATTCCGACAGCGCGTACAGGTAAATCTCTCAGCGAGATCAGACAACATTGATGTTTTTATGACAGGCCCAACCGCAGAGGGGCGCCTATTTGAGCAGAACGGCTGGTATCAGGACCTAAAGCCTCTCATTGACGACGATAGTCTCACTTCACCCGACTATGACTATGAAGGCTTCTCGCAAGATGTCTTAGCTGCCGACACAATAGACGGACGTGTGATCGGGGTTCCCATTCAAATTGAGACATCAATGCTTTTCTATAGAACAGACATCCTCAATGAACTGGGAATCGATCCTCCCACGACCATGGAAGAGCTAGAAACCGCGGCAAAAACCATAGTAGAAAAGACCGACATCTATGGCTTTACAGGGCGTGGTCGAGGTGCCGCAGCGACTAGCCAGTTCACGCCATTCCTTTACAACTTTGGTGCGCAGTGGAACACCGAGGATGGAAAGGCGGCATTCGACACACCCGAAGGTATTGAGGCGTTCGAGTTCTACGGAAACCTGGTACGTGAGTACGGTCCAGATGGTGCCGTCAATAACGGCTGGTCAGAGATCTTGCCATTGTTCCAACAAGGGACAGTAGCGATGTTTATTGACGGAAGTGTGTTCGCAGACCAACTTACTGATCCTGAGCAGTCTGCTGTTTCCGACTCCGTAGGTTTCGCACAAGTCCCTGCCGGTCCAGCTGGCGACAAACAAGCTTTCTACGGCTGGGATCTTGCCGTGTCCTCCTTTTCATCTGCTGTAGATCCTGCTTGGTACTTTGTGCAGTGGGCGACTTCTCCTGAGACGGTGCGTTCTATCCAAGAAGAAGATGGAGTTGCTGGGGCCCGAACAGCAGTTACGGCCTTCCCAGACTCAGTACCACAGGAATGGATTGACGCGTTTGATGCATCCCGACAGAACGCTGTGGCGCAGCATCCTTCTATTGCTCAAGTTCCTGAGGCCCGGGACATCATCGGTTCGGCAATCGTGACTTCGATCCAAGGAGGAGATGTTCCTGCGGCAGTCGCGGAGGCTGCCAAGAAGTTCAACGCTCTAACGAACTAAGAGCGGGTGTGGTCCCGGGGAATGATCCCGGGACCACACTATCGAAGGATAGGACTAGGGAATGCACAAGACGAAGACCACGGATATTGAAGTGATTGAGTCCCTTGAGCAGTCACGATCACGGGCCGACTTGCGGCAGAAGCTCCTCTTCCTGGGGCCAGCTTTTGCATTGCTAGCGTTACTCGTCGGGTACCCATTGATCAACAATTTTGTCATGTCTCTTAAGGACGTGCCTGCATCACTACAGGGCGGTGAGTGGGTTGGAATTCAGAACTACTTGGAGATCGCAAAGGATCAACGCTTTTGGCTAGCTGCGGGAAGGACCTTCATCTACTCTTTCTCGGCTGTGTTTCTTGAAGTAATACTCGGGGTTGGAATGGCGCTGATTCTGAATCAGGCATTCAGAGGTAGGTCCTTCCTTCGCGCCCTTTTTCTCTTTCCAATGATTGCAACACCGGTGGCTGTCTCTATGGTTTGGCGTCTTATGTTTCAGCCGGAGCTTGGAGTCTTGAACACCTTGTTAATGGCCGCAGGACTAAGCCCGCTCCAATGGCTCTCTAACCCGACGATGGCGATGGTTTCATTGATTATCGTGGACGTCTGGGAATGGACACCACAGGTTGGTCTGATCGTGTTGTCGGGTTTGGCAGGGTTGTCTAACGAACCACAAGAAGCAGCAATAGTCGACGGAGCAAATTCGTGGCAACGCTTCTGGTATGTAACTCTTCCGGCGGTTCGACCTGTAATCGTGGTGGCGGCAATTACTCGACTCATAGAAGCTATGCGGACGTTCGATCCCATATATGTGATCACGGGGGGAGGCCCTGGAACCGCTACGGAGACGCTTAATCTTTACGCGTACCAACTCATGTTCCAGTTCCTGAAGCCTAGTTATGCGTCGGCAGTTGCCTTGGTTTTTGTAGTAGTTATGGTCTTGGCGAGCTTCATGATTCTTAGACTTTCAAGGAGCAGCAAGTGAAACGAACTAAGGCACAAGAGATAAGAGCGCTAGTTGTCGCAATCCTGGCGGTGCTCCCGTTCCTCTCGGTTTTCTTCTACATGATCCTCGTATCGTTGCAGAAGCCTCTTGATATAACCTCGGGATCGCTCATTCCAACTCATGGGCTGACTATCGAGAATTTTGCTCAAGTGCTCGGAGCGGACGATTTTCTTCGGTACATAGCCAACTCTTTAATAATTGGCGCCTGTGCTACCGCCTTTTCTCTGATCCTGGGGGTACCGGCCGCTTTCGGTCTCGCGCATTGGGGGATGAATAGGACGGCGAGTGTTTTTCTGCTTGCTCGAATGCTCCCTGGCGTTGCCCTGGTTGTCCCTTGGTTTATCATCGCGACTTGGATGGGAATGATTGATTCCTATCCCGCGCTGATCCTCGCTCACATTTTTGTCACATTGCCCTTCATTACCTGGATGATGATTCCTTTCTTTGAAGAGTTGCCGTCTGAGATGTGGGAGGCGGCGCTTGTGGATGGAGCAACTCACTGGAGGTACTTCCGCACAGTTGCATTGCCGTTGGTGAGTACGGGCGTGGCGGCTGCAGCTATCTTGGCGTTTATCTTTTCATGGAATCAGTTCATGTTTGCTGTCGTGCTATCAGGCCGGAAGACAGCTACGGTTCCGGTCGCGGTGTTTAACTTCCTCTCATACGGTTCTAACAACTGGGGACAGATTGCAGCTGCGGCCGTCACTATTACACTTCCAGTAGTGGTCATATCGATGTTTGTTCAGCGATGGATTGTTACCGGATTGACAGCTGGAGCGGTGAAAGGATGACGAGGGCTGCCCGTCATATGGTGCTTGCTATTGACTTGGGGAGTTCCAGTTTCCGATCAGCAGTATTCAAAGAGGATGGCTCCCGCGGCACCGTCACTAAGGTGAAGCTAGATGCACGCTCAGATCTAGCGAGTGTTGGAAGCATTGACCCGGCAACCTTGGTGGAACCCTTTCTAGCTGCGGTGAAGGGGGCCGTCCAAGAAGGCGGCATAACAGATGTCGTAATTAGTTCCCAGTGGCACACGTTGTTGGGCGTTGATGAACATGACCGGCCGCAAACTCCATTATTTACTTGGGAATCATCGGCGTCATTGAACGGGGCAACGGCACTAGCATCCATGGTCGATTCTGAGCGATATCGGAGAGTTACAGGATCCTATCCCCACCCCTCCTATCCGGTAGCAGCGATTTTGACATCATTGCAGGAGGGGGTGAAACCTTTCCGATGGACCGATTTGGCAAGTTGGCTAGTGCGAGGCGCTCTAGGCGTTGAAGCTGGTTGGAGCGCGGAGATGGCGGCCGGATCAGGACTATGGGACCAGGCAACATACTGTTGGGACACCAATCTCTGCAAATTAGTGGCAGTGCCGGGAGGTCTTGGCCCGATCTGGAGTCAGCCCAGCCCGATCCCTGCTACCGGAGCAGGAATCGGGCTTGCTGGCGCTCTAGTTCACCCAACTATGGCAGACGGCATTTGTAGCAACTTTGGTTTGCATGCCCTTGGCCCGGAGTCAGCGGCATTATCGCTGGGAACGTCGGGCAGTATCCGATTCGTGGTTGAAGAGTCTCCCCAGAACATTCCTTTCGGACTTTGGCGATACTCCTGGACTCGGGGACTGGTTGGTATCGGTGGTGCGGGCTCCAATGTTGGCAACGTCCTACAGTGGATCCGCGACGAGCTACTCATTGACGATCCAACCGAATTTGCGTGGGAGCTACCGCCAGACTGGCGTGGTCTAGCGGTAGTTCCATTACTGGCGGGAGAGAGAGGACCTGGTTACCGAAGCAACGCAACTGGAGCGATTTCTGGCATCGATTTGGGCACGACAAGATATGAAATAGCGCAGGAAATGGTACTCGGATCAGTCACGGTAATCTCACGTCTCGTTGAACTAGCTGATGAAGTGTTTCCGCGGGTCAAGCGGCTCATAGCTAGTGGAGGCGTAGTTGCCCACATGCCTGGGTATGTTCAATTGATAGCAGATGCGACTCGGCGGAGCGTGGTGGTACCCAACGCAGACGAAGAGACACTAACAGGTGCCTTCATACGATGGAAAAGCAATAACGATATAAGGCGCGCTATGCGCGAACCCAATCCCTCGGCCTCACGAGTTTTTCGATCTCGCCAGACCTGGAGTGAGGCGCTATCTACTCGTCGGACGGCCAGTGAAGCCTTAGCGACAAAAGTGATTGGGGACATAGTCGGACGTTAGACAGTGTGCGGGCCCGGCTACGGCACTTCGGGTCCCGGGGACCGCTCCGCCAGCAGTCGCAGCAGGGCAATAGTCCCCGCCTTCGAGAGCGGCTCGTTCCGGTTGCCGCACTTCGGCGACTGGATGCACGACGGGCACCCGTCCTCGCACGAACACCCCTCCACCACCTCAAGCGTCTTCATCATCCACTCCTTTGCGTGGGCAAAACCGTACGAGGAGTACCCCGAACCGCCCCGATATGCATCATGGACGAAGACAGTCGGCCTGCCCGTCTGAGTGTGCTCAGCAATCGAAAGACCGCCCAGGTCCCAACGGTCGCACGAGGCGAGAAGGGGTAGCATCCCAATGGCCGCGTGTTCCGCCGCATGAAGCGCTCCGGGAAGGTCCGCAGTTGCGATTCCGGCGACCGCAAGTGCCCCAGGATTCAGGGTGTACCAGGTAGAAATCGTTGGAAGGATTCGCTCCGGCATTTGCAGTTCGCGATTCGACACCAACTCCATGTGCGGCAGTCGCAGGGTGTCATAGTCGGTGACCCGGCTACTGACCTCGGTATCGCCTGTGCTCCAGGTGACCAGTCCGTCATCAGAAGTCCAAGACTCCTGTTCGTCCAGGATTCGAACCTCCGAATGCCTGCCTGGTCTGGTTCTCAGCGGAGTGCTTACCCTCTCTACGACAGCGACCCGCTGCGAGGCGTCCGAATTGACGGCCGTTAGCTCTCGGACATGGACGGTCTGCCCCTGGTGAATGTAAATTGCGTCCGGGTGTACCTCTGCGTCAGCGCGATCATCAGGAACAGTGCCGATCACCGCCCCGGAACGAATTTCGATGATCTGAACCTCGCGATTTCCACCTCGAATATCGACCAGCGCATGAGGGCGACCCTCCAGGCCGAAGTTCCAGTGCCAGGCGTCTGCGCGGCGGCGGAGAAATCCCTCGGCGACGAGCTGATCTAGAAGCTCGGCGTTTGCCAGCCCGAACGTGGGTAGGTCAGCCTCCGTCAAGGGGATCTCAGCTGCGGCCGAGCAGAGGTGTGGTGCCAAAACATATGGGTTATCTAGGTCCAGAACGTTTGGCTCAACTTCGTTGAAGAGGCTCTGCGGATTATGGATCAGGTAGTTGTCCAGGGGGTTCTCTCCCGCGATGAACACGCTTACTCCCTCACGGCCGGCCCTACCGGCACGACCCGCCTGCTGCCAGAGAGATGCCCTTGACCCCGGCCACTCCGCCGTGATCGTGGCGTCAAGTCCCGCGATGTCGATCCCCAGTTCCAGGGCATTGGTCGTCGAGGCGGCCCTCAAGTCTCCCTCACGCAAAGACCGTTCCAACTCCCGACGTTCCTCGGGTAGGTAGCCACCCCGATAGGCTGAAACTCTTCCCGAAAGGGGCGACCCCTTCTTAGAAAGGAGCGTGCGTGTCTGCTCAGCCACCGCTTCAGCCCCATACCGGGAGCGGATGAAAGCCAGAACTCGTGCGTCTTGTTCCATGAAGGCCGCAGTCAGCTTCGATGCCTCTGTAAGAATACTGACTCTCATCGCCGGGATCGGGTATTCGGGGAACTCAGCTTGCGCCTGAAACTCCCTTTTCGTCTTCTCTGCGGGATGAAGCGCTGGCTGCCACAAGACCAGTGTGTGAGGAGCGGCGGGCGACCCGTCTTCGACTATGGCCTTCACCCGGGTCGAGCCAGTCATCTGAGATCCGACCAGTTCCGGGTCCTTCACAGTTGCAGAAAGCATGATGACCTGCGGATTGGCTCCCAGGTGCCGGGCGACCCGTAACAGCCGCCGCAGTACCAGGGCAACGTGTGAGCCGGTGATCCCTCGCCAGTAGTGAAGCTCGTCGACAATGACGTATTTTAGTGATCGCAGAAAGCGTGTCCATCGGTCGTGCGAGGGCAGCATCACATGATGAACAAAGTCCGGGTTCGACAGGACGATGTCAGCGTGAGCGCGGGCCCACTGTTTCGCTTCACTCGGGGCGTCCCCGTCAGCGGGCGCCACTCGGATCGGCTCAGCAAGACCCGCAGTCAAGCGGTTGAGGTGTGAAAGTTGGTCAGCGCCTAGAGCCTTTGTGGGAGCCAAGTACAATGCCGTCGGACGGTTTCGGTGGGCTGCAAGCGAGGAGTCTTCAGACGCGCCAAGTAAATCCGAGACGATTGGCACCCAGGCCGCGAGCGACTTTCCCGATCCGGTTCCTGTTGAAAGAACGACATCGCTACCATCCGCGATGGCCGCCAATGCCTCGTTCTGATGAGACCAGATTGAGTCGATCCCCATATCTGAATAGACCTTGCGCAGGCGAGGATCGACCCACTGCGGCCAGGGTGCCGTCCTCTCGCTTCGCCCGGAAATCTGCTGCACGTGGACAAGGCGGTCATCCTTTGACCCGGCTCGGACCAAGTAGTCGAGTAGCTGACGCGCCACGGAGCCGGAGAGTGCATCGTTTTGTGAACTCATCAAATCACTCCCTTTCCCGACGGTCGACGCCTTCACTTTAGCTTGGCAGGCTAGTCTTCTCTCTGTAGCTTTGGAGGTCTTCTCTCTGTAGCTTTGGAGGCAAATGAGTTCCGGCACCGATCACTGGTCTGAGTCAGTTCGGGAGTATCCCGTACTTGACGATCAAACGCGCGATTTCAGCCATCACGTGGCGATGCGGCGCGGAATGATTGCCGCCAGTGCCGCAGTCTTCGTTACCTTGCTCTGGTTTGTTGCGGTGAGGACTCCAATCGGTCAGCTCATTGACACCCTCTCCATGCAGTCCGTAAAGGCACGCTTGGATTTCGGCGGCTCCTTATCGTCAAATCTCTCGTCTCTGGTTTCTGAGACAACCGTGGCGATCACGGCGATTATCGCCTTCGGTACTGCCGCTGCCAGACGACGTATTCCCCTGGGGGTCCGGGTCCTCCTGATGCTCCTTCTTGCCAACGGACTCACCCAGTTACTGAAGGCTGTCCTGGTTAGACCCGATTTGGGGGTCGGTCACTCCCTGGTGAATTCGTTCCCGTCCGGACATGTCACAGTGGTCGCGTCCATTGCGGTTGCTTTGGTCGCGGTTGTCCCACTGCGGGCGAGGGGCCCCGTGGCTCTGTTAGGCTTCCTCGTCACCTCTGCCACCGCCATCGCCGTGATGGCCCTGGCATGGCATCGCCCGTCCGATGTCCTCGGCTCGTTGGCAATCGTCATGCTCAGCGCGATGGTGACTCTGCCGGCCGAATGGGATCCGAGGGCCGGCGGTTTTGGAGCAGCGATTAGCGTCGCCTTCTCAACCTTCGGAATTATCCTGTCGTTGATCGGCGTTGGCCTGGTTACCTATGGGCTGTGGGATACGACGCTACCCGTCAGTCAAGTGCAGATCAGCGAACTCGCGGCGGCGAACTCGCCCGGTCTCATCCTTGCCGCAGCCGCGTGTCTGATTACCGTCTCATTTAGTGGTCTTCTTTTCGCTTCTGTCAGGTCCTTGGCGGGCAGTTTCGGGCGCTAATACGCAGTTCGGGACGATTGTCCTAATGCATAAGTTACAGCCTTGTAATACAGTCAATTGACACGACATCTAGTGTTGAATGGCGTGTCGGACCACGATATCTAGTTATTTGGGGCTAGAAATAGAACTCAGCACTCACTGGCCCACGGGCCATTCGGGCGGTCAATCCAGGTTGGCTGGACCGATCAGAATAGGCAAGCAACGAGGCGAAAAGAGACGAGTAAATGGCGCGCTACGACGTTGACGCATTGGGAACTATTGACGAGTACCTGTCACGCGCAGACTGGCGAGTGCACGCCAACGCGAACCAGGGGTACTCCCTGGGTGGAATGATCCTTAACTCCTCGGGCAAGATGATCGCCAACTACTGGCTTGAGAAGTGCTACCCGGAAGAGGCAGCGATTGCGCACCGAGAGGGCGATATCCACATTCATGACCTCGATATGTTCTCCGGCTATTGCGCGGGTTGGTCACTAAAACGCCTCCTTGAGGAGGGCTTCAACGGCGTTCCTGGAGCTGTTGCCGCCAAGCCCCCGAAGCATTTCTCGTCTGCGACCGGTCAGATCGTCAACTTCCTTGGGACGCTACAAAACGAGTGGGCCGGGGCGCAGGCGTTCTCCTCGTTCGACACCTACATGGCACCCTTCGTTCGCCTGGACAACATGACGTACGAGGAAATCAAGCAGCAGATGCAAGAGTTGATCTTCAATCTCAACGTCTCTAGCCGGTGGGGAAGCCAGTGCCCCTTCACCAACCTGACGTTCGACTGGACTTGCCCGGATGATCTGCGCGACCAGTATCCTCTGATCGGTGGCGAGGTATGCGAGTTCAGCTACGGTGACCTGCAGCCTGAGATGGACATCATCAACCGTGCGTTCATTGAGGTGATGGAGGAGGGAGACGCGGAGGGCCGCGTGTTTACCTTCCCGATTCCGACCTACAACATCACGAAGGATTTCGACTGGGACTCCCCGAACACGGATCTTCTATTCCAGATGACCGCCAAGTACGGGTTGCCATACTTCCAAAACTTCATCAACTCTGATCTCGACCCCGGGATGATCCGTTCAATGTGTTGCCGGCTGCAGCTTGATCTGCGAGAGCTACTGAAGAGGGGCAATGGGCTGTTCGGGTCAGCCGAACTCACCGGTTCGATCGGCGTCGTCACCGTCAACCTGGCTCGGCTCGGCTACCGTTTCCCCGGCGACAAAGAGGGCCTGCTTGCAGAGCTTGATCGACTGGTAAATGCCGGTGCCGCCACGCTCGAAATCAAGCGCGAGGTCATCCAGGAGCAGATGGACAATGGTCTGTTCCCCTTCACCCGCCACTTCCTGGGTTCACTCGACAACCACTTCTCAACCATTGGTGTCAACGGAATGAACGAGATGGTTCGCAACTACACCGGCGACGAGTACGACCTCACTGATCCCAGGGGTCACCAGCTTGCGGTGGAGATCCTCGATCACATCCGTGACCGCATGGTCGAACTGCAGGAATCGACTGGACACATGTACAACCTTGAGGCGACGCCAGCTGAGGGAACGACCTATCGGTTCGCCAAGGAAGACAAGAAGCGTTTCCCCGACATCCTTCAGGCGGGGACTGAGGAGCAGCCGTACTACACGAACTCTTCGCAGCTGCCGGTCGGATACACGGCTGATCCGTTCGAGGCGCTGGAACAGCAGGAGGTCCTGCAAGGCAAATACACCGGTGGCACCGTGTTGCACCTGTACATGGGGGAGCGGATGAGCAGCGGTGAGGCTTGCAAGCAGATGGTGAAGCGAACCCTGACTGCGTTCAAGGTCCCGTACATCACCATTACCCCAACCTTCTCTATCTGTCCTGCTCACGGTTATCTTGAGGGCGAACAGTGGACGTGCTCGAAGTGTGCGGAGGAGCACCCGGACGCAGAACCTCAGGCGTGCGAGGTTTGGACCAGGGTAATGGGCTACTTCCGACCAGTGTCGCAGTTCAACATCGGGAAGAAGGGTGAGCACGCGGAGCGCGTTCACTTCACCGAGTCGGCAGCCGCGAAGCACGGCGACCTGGTCTCATCCTTCGCATAGTCCGTGCTCTCGTCCCCGCGCAGGTGGGGATGATCCCCTCAGATGGGTCGGTGCAGGTAGCCGCGCGGAGTGGTACCCGTGAAGGAAGTTGGGTGGAGGGTTGGTTCTGCGGAACGATCGAGGAGCGATTATCGTCGGGTCGGAAGACCCGCCGATTTAAGAGCCCGCAGACGTCCGCAGAAGCAGCCCCGCATCTGTGGGTCGGAGATTCAGGTTAGGAGATCCTGTTGAGTGAGGTGGGAGAGCTTCGGATTGCTGGATTGGTTCCGTTCTCCACGGTCGACTGGCCAGGAAACCTCTGCGCCGTCCTGTTCCTGCAGGGTTGCCCATGGAGGTGTCCGTACTGCCACAACGCCAACATTCTAGATTTGCGGACCCCGGGGACCGTTTCGTGGGACGAGGTCGACGCCCTGCTATCCAAACGCCGCGGTTTGCTCGACGGCGTCGTTTTCTCCGGTGGCGAGGCACTAGTGCAAGGTTCTGCCTCCCCCGGCAGTCCGCTGGAAACAGCACTGAGAAGAGTGCGAGAACTGGGATTCAAGACCGGACTCCACACGGCGGGAATCTACCCCCGCAAGCTTGAGTACTTGCTGCAAGAAGGCCTGCTTGACTGGGTCGGTTTGGACATTAAGGCTCTGCCACAGGACTATGAATTGGCCACGGGAAGCCCCGTCGGAGCAGATCGCTCCAGTGAGACCCTGTCGGTCCTGGCCGACTACGACGCATCGCGCACCGGGGGGAACTCCGACTTTTCGTGGGAGGTCCGCCTGACGCTGTGGCCAGGGCTGCTTTCTTCCCGCGCATCTGAGAGCGGGGGACCCTCGTCCGAACAACTGTTGGACCATGCGCGCGAGGTCGCCGAGTGGAGTCGTGAGCGAGGAGCGCGAAGGTTCGCTGTTCAGCGGTACCAGGTTCCGTTAGAGCCGCAGCGAGGCGTTGAGTCGGGGCTACTGGCCTTAGGTCCTCACTGGGACGAAGGTCGGGCGGAGGAGATGCTCGGGGACTTGGGATTCCTCGAGGTCTCGATCAGATGAGGACGCGACTGGACTGAGACATTAGGGTTGTGGGTATGAAGCCGTTCCTGCTTGTGTCAACTCGCCCTGAAGAAGAAGCTCTCGCCAGCGAGTACCGCGCATATCGACGCGGCGCTGGGCTTGAGGAAAGCCAGCTTGAACTCGCGGAGTTCGATCTGGTGGGTCTTCCCGAAATCGAACCGGGGAGATACTCGGGGGTGTTCGTCGCGGGGTCCCCTTATGGTGGCACCGCTGACGGCTACGTTTCCTCAACTCAGAAATGGGTTCGCGAG
This sequence comes from Scrofimicrobium sp., assembly GCA_049291975.1. Taxonomy (GTDB): domain Bacteria; phylum Actinomycetota; class Actinomycetes; order Actinomycetales; family Actinomycetaceae; genus Scrofimicrobium. The sequence continues at coordinate 33,332 of JBATQJ010000095.1, read as the reverse complement.
GAGCTGGCGGCACTGTTTGAACAACTACTAGCCGCTGGAACTCCAATTCTGGCCACCGGAAGCTCGGTGGGAATCCTCGGAGCCCAACTTGGCTTCCCGGTATCCAGCCGAGACGCGGAGTTCGGGGAGATCGTCGACATTGAACTCACGCGTGATGCGTGGGAAGACCCGGTGTTCGAGGGGCTACCGGACGCGTTCGTCGCCTACGTCAATCACGGTGACGCGGTCGAGGAATTGCCTGAGTCAGAGACCAGGTTGGCCCGCTCGCTCAACACCGTAGTGCAGGCGTTCCGACACGGGGAGAACGTGTACGGCATCCAGTTCAACCCGGAACTCGACTCTGAACTGATGTTCGCTAAGACCGAGGCTTTCGCCGACGCGGGTGACTCGGGGATCGGTGACATCGAGTCTCTGGTCACGACAGGACGCCAGGGTTCTGGAGAACACAGTGCCGCGAAGATCCTCGCCAACTTCGTGAAGGTCTTTTCTGACTAAGAGCTTCTTCGGCCTATTGAGCGCTTCAGGCCGTCGTTACCAGAGGAACTCTGAACTAGGAATTTCACCGTTTGTTCGGAGCACATAACCGCGTCGTTCGATTGCAAACGCGCTTCCGTTATGGGTGTTCCAACAACTCACCGCGCTATCATCCACGTAGCAGGCTCCCTGGCCGTAGACGGCGTACGCTCCCTGGGAGAGAGTCACCGCCCCTTCGTTAGAAACCGGGGTCTCGCTACACCCCAACTCGGCGAGGGAATCGGTTGTGTGGATTGTTACCGGCTGCGAGGCGCAGCTGGTTATCCCCGCCTGATCCAGGACGTGGGAAGAGATGGTGCAGGTGGCGCCCGAGTCACCGAGCTTGCAGACGATGTTGCCACTGGGAGAAGCGATGACCTCCGCCCAGATCGCATTGGCTGGGGCTGGATACGTTGCAGCGGGGTCGTCGGGCCGCTTGTCGGGCTTGTCCGACTGGGGCTGCTCTTCTTCCTCTTCGGGAGCGACCTCGACCGGTTCCTCGGACTGTTGCGACTGTTCCACCTCGATTACCGGAGGGGTTGCGACGTCGGGGGCATCAGACCCGCCTGCGCCCCTGATAATCAGGAACAGCGCCAGGGCCGCGCCAATCAGTATTAGTGCGAGCGCTCCCCAAATCCACAGGAACTGATTTCGTCCTCGTTCTTCCTCTTCCCTTGTGGGTGCCACCTGAGCCTGAACCGGAACGAAGGCCGGGGCCGGGCTCATGGGAATGCGCGAGTTCGCGTCCTGGCCTTCCGGTCGCTGGATTACCGAAACTCGACGGGGGCTGACGCTGGGAGTCGCCTCAAGCTTCGCGGTCTCCGCGGCGCGGCGCTGTTGCAGGGCCAAGTTGATGGCGGGATCGTGCAGATTGCCAAGCCACTCCAGAAGCTCTGGATAGGTGGAAGGATTCATGGCGATCAGCGGGCGCAGACTCGGGTATTCACCTGCCAGCCGCTGAAGCTCAACGGCTGGGGTCTTCGGGTCTGAGGCTTGAGATTCTAAGTTCTTGTCCACGGCTCAGTGAGCTTCCTGGTTGCGCGTTCTTGCAAAGGCAAGAATAGTCCTTCCAATCGTGGCCGACTAAGGGCCGGAGCGCAACTATGCCCACCAGACGATGGCATCCTGAAAGTCGTGGCTCTAGTCCTTATCCTGGGATTCCGACCGGTAATCGAGGCGCTGTGGCGCTCATCAACACGGATCGGATGACAATGAGTCAAGATAATTCCCTGTTCAAGTGGAAGCTTCACGGTGACGGCGCGAAGGTAAGCGCGGGCGAGGTTGTTCTTCCAGGCGAACGTCTCTCTTGGGGACGTACCAGCGGGATCGGCATGCAACACGTTGTTGCAATGTTCGGCGCAACCTTCCTGGTTCCCCTAATCACGGGCTTTCCGCCCAACACGACGCTGTTCTTCACCGGTGTTGGAACGATCCTTTTCTTCCTAATCACAGCGGGGAAGATTCCCTCGTACCTCGGATCATCGTTCGCGATGATCGCCCCGATCCTGGCGGTTTCTCAGACGCTGGGTCAAAGCTACGCCCTGGGTGGCATCATTGCGGCTGGTGCGACTCTGGCCCTGGTCGGTGTTATTGTCCACTTCGCGGGTGCAAAGTGGATTGATATTGTCATGCCTCCCATCGTGACTGGCGCGATTGTTGCATTGATCGGATTCAACCTGGCCCCGGCTGCCTGGAACTGGGTGAAAGAGGGAGCCATAACTGCGGTAATCACCATCACCGCCATCATTTTGACCACGGTGCTTTTCAAGGGAATCATCGGGCGCCTCTCGATCCTGGTGGGAGTTCTAGTTGGGTACGTCGCCGCTCTGATTCAGGGCGAGGTCAACTTCGACGCCATCGGTGAAGCTGCGTGGATTGGACTACCTGAGTTCCACACCCCCCAGTTCTCCCCGAGTGTTCTTGGGTTGTTCGTTCCCGTTGTCTTTGTGTTGATCGCTGAGAACGTCGGTCACGTCAAGTCTGTGTCTGCAATGACTGGCGAGAACCTTGATCATCTGACGGGCCGCGCGCTGTTTGCCGACGGTGTTTCGACAATGCTGGCTGGCGCTGGCGGCGGTTCGGGGACCACGACCTATGCCGAGAACATTGGTGTCATGGCTGCCACGCGAGTCTATTCCTCGGCCGCCTACCTGATCGCAGCGGTGACCGCCATCGCGCTGTCGATGATGCCGAAGTTTGGCGCGATCATCTCGACTATTCCCCCTGGGGTGTTGGGTGGGGCGGCTACGGTCCTCTATGGCATGATCGGTCTGCTTGGCGTTCGTATCTGGGTTCAGAACAAGGTCGACTTCTCGAACCCCGTCAACCTGAACACCGCTGCGGTGGCATTGATTGTCGGTATCGCCAACTACACCTGGGTCGTCAAGGTGGGTTCAACCGACCTGGTGTTCGAGGGCATCGCTCTTGGCTCCTTCTGTGCGATCCTGATCTACCACGTGATGAACTGGATTTCGAAGGCACGCGGCACGAATCTGGAGGCGGCAACACCGGCATCGGCCCCGTCGGGAACCGAACTCGAGTCTGAGCCCTACGCGAAGCGACGCCGCGTGGTGAAATCTGTGGATGACGGCCTCGGAGGGGTTAGTCCGGAGGACTCACTACTGGAGTAGAGCTAGGGAGTTTGGGCGGCATCGGGGGCGGCGCCCAAACTCCGGTAGGTTTCTACTGTGACGGTTACCGGGTTTGATCGAGACAAGTACGTATCCCTTCAATCAGAGCACATCAGTGAGCGGCGCAGGCGCTTCGGCGGCAAACTCTATCTTGAGTTCGGCGGCAAACTCTTTGATGACCTGCATGCTTCGCGGGTGCTCCCGGGGTTCTCACCCGACAACAAGATCGAGATGCTTGCGGCGATCAAGGACGACATTGAGGTCGTGATGGTGATCAATGCGAACGACATCGCCAGTAACAAGACCCGCGCTGACATCGGGATCACGTATGAGCAGGAGGTTCTGCGGCTTATCGATGCTTTCCGCTCATACGGACTGCTGGTTGAGAACGTGGTTATCTCGCAGCTATCGGAGGGTAACAAGGCCGCCCGCGCATTCCAGAGGAAGCTGGAGAAGTCGGGGTTGACGGTCTCACGGCATTACCCGATTAAGGGCTACCCCACTGACGTGAAAAAGATCGTTAGCGACGAGGGATACGGGAGGAACGAATACGTTCAAACCACCCGTGACCTGGTCATTGTCACTGCTCCGGCCGCCGGGAGTGGCAAGATGGCGACCTGCCTGTCGCAGATGTACCACGATTACAAGCGGGGGGTTCCCTCGGGCTATGCCAAGTTTGAAACGTTCCCGATCTGGAACCTGCCCCTCGACCATCCGGTCAACCTGGCGTACGAAGCCGCTACGGCGGACCTAAAAGATGTCAACATGATCGACCCGTTCCACCTTGCCGCCTACGGTAAGCAGTCGGTCAACTACAACCGAGACGTTGAGGTCTTCCCGGTTCTAAACAACCTTTTCGAGAAGATCATTGGAGACTCGCCATACAAGTCACCCACGGATATGGGTGTGAACATGGCGGGATTCTGCATTTCTGATGACGAGGTATGTCGGAAGGCATCCGAGCAGGAAGTGATCCGGCGGTACTACAAAGCGCTTGTTGCCGAAAAGCGGGATGAACTAGAGCCGCTGGTCAGCGACCGGATCGCCATCGTAATGAGCGAGTTGGGGATTGAAGCAACGGACCGACCGGTGGTGGAACCAGCTCTGGTGCTGCAAAAAAAGACGAAGGCCCCAGCGGCAGCAATGCAACTTCCCGACGGACGAATCATGTTGGGAAAGACATCGGCGTTGCTGGGATCCTCGTCCGCGTTGTTACTGAACGGGCTGAAGGCGCTGGCGGGAATTAACCAAGAGATCGATCTGTTGGCCAGAGCCAATATCGAACCGATCCAGAAGTTGAAGACTGAGAGTCTGGGAAGTCGGAATCCCCGGCTACACACGGACGAGGTACTGATCGCGCTCGCGGTTGGAGCGACCGAGAACGAACACGCGCGTCTCGCCCTCGAGCAACTCCCCAAATTGAGGGGGTGTGACGTTCATACTTCTGTGATTCTCGGGTCGGTGGACGAGGGCATCTTCCGGAGTTTGGGTGTGAACGTGACGAGCGAACCGGTGTTCCAATCAAAGAACCTGTACCACCGCCGCTAATCGAGTCGGACGCATATAAGTGGCTATCGTGATGGGCGAGAAGGTCGCGAGTCTGCTTAGTTGTCGCAATTCGTAGGGAATTCACAGGGACTACTGCGGAGATGGTGGGATTGGGAGCTACTAACAACCAAGACGAATTCGGGTTGCGCAAGGGTCTGCTTTGTCGAGAATCGATGTATGACCGAGATACTTACTAGACCTCAGCAAAGTCGTGACATTGATAGGTATACTTCTGGTATGCCATTTACGACAATCAAGGTTTCGACTGAACTTCGCGACAAACTGAAAGAGAGCGCGAACGAAAGTGGTCGAACTATTGCCGAGCAAATTTCCTACCTCGTGGATCGCGATGAGCGCTGGCGCTGGGGCGAGGAGTTAGCACGGCAAGTTCGAGAGAATCCCCCGGACCAGGAGTACTGGGACGAGTTCGAGATTTGGCAGAGCGACAAATGGATGAAGTAGTTCACAGGGGGCAAATCTATTGGGCGTGGTTCGAGGAAGAAGCTGTCGGCAGAGAGCAGGCGGGACGTCGCCCGGTAATGATTGTAAACGGCCCCATGCTTTCAAAGCCTGACTTCGGCCTCGCATGGGTCGTTCCGCTTACAACCCGTGATCGGGGTTGGTTCTCGCATCTACCGGTCAGAGGGTGTGAAGGGCTCGATAGACCCACGTTCGCGATGACTGAACAGTTTCGCTCTATCTCGACCAAGCGATTGAAGAAATTCCTCGGGTGGGCTGACCCAATCACAATGCGTGGTGTCCAATACTCGATTCAGAACTTCCTTATGAACTAGCGGTAGCGAAGCGGATCATTCGCTTTCAAGTACATACTTTCAAGTACATAGAGGATAGCGAGTGACCTCATGTCGGGGTCGTCCTGGGAAGATCCTGAAACCCCGACACCGACAATCTTCCCGGCGCGTTCGGCAAGAGCGATTCTTCGCTCTGGGTCGGCCTCCGCCAGCATGATCGACCACATCCGGTGCCTTCAACCGCACACCGGGCGCTTAAGAAAGCCCGTCAAGAACGGCGTATCTTGGAGGTAGACCGATTCGCATCTTGGGATTACACACCAAAGTAACTAGGAGTTAGCCTTGCTTGAGTTGAGCGATGCTCAGATCACCGAAATCCGTTCTGTAATAGACAACGACCCGAAGGTTGCGGCAACCATGAACGGGGCCACCAATGTCGGGTTGGAAGACGTGTCACTGGATCGCGAAAAGGCGACTACGCCCCAGTCCATGTCGATCAAGCTCGACAAATGGGCTGTGACGAATCAGAAGAAGTCAGGTCGTTGTTGGCTGTTTGCTTCCCTCAACCTGCTTCGCGTACAGGCGATGAAGAAGATGAACCTCAAAGAGTTCGAGCTCTCGCAAAACTACGCGGTCTTCTGGGAGAAGTTTGAGCGCGCCAACTACTTCCTGCAGGACCAGATTGAACTGGTTGAGGCCGGTGAACCCCTGGACTCCCAGCTCAGCCAGTTCCTGCTCGGCGACGTTCTCAATGACGGTGGTCAGTGGGACATGCTCGCGGCCGTCTACCTCAAGCACGGTGTTGTGCCGCAGGAGGCCATGCCCGAGTCCTTCTCCTCTTCCAACACTGACTCCATGAATACGCGCTTGCGGACTCTTCTTCGCCGGACCGCACTTGAGTTCCGCGATCTCGATTCGAATGAAGAGCGCCAGGCGCTGGCCAAGAAGGTTATGAACGAGGTCTACCGCGTCCTCGTAATCTCCCTGGGCGTTCCTCCCACCTCCTTCGACTGGCAGTGGCGTGACGCGGATGACGAATTCCATCAGGCCGGAACCATGACCCCCCTTGAGTTCATGAAGAAGTACACCGAGCTGGACTTGAGCGAATACGTCTGCTTGGTCGATGATCCTCGTACAAACCACCCGAAGAACTCTCCGCTTACCGTGGCCCATCTGGGTAACGTGGTCGGTGGCGCTCCAATTCTCTATCTAAACGCTGACATCCAGGTCATGAAGGATCTAGCTGCGGATTCGATGCGGAAGGGCGAGCCGGTTTGGTTCGGGTGCGACGTGGGACAGCAGTCGGACCGCAAAGCCGGTCTGCTGGTGAACGGGGTTTACGACTATGACGCTACCCTCGGAATCGACCTCACCACCACCAAGGAACAGCGTGTCCTCATGGGTTCGTCCCTGATGACCCACGCGATGGTCTTGACGGGCGTGGACGAGGATCCCGCCGGCTCCGGCTATCGTCGCTGGCGCGTTGAGAACTCTTGGGGCGACGAGGTTGGTGCGAAGGGTTTCTTCACCATGGACGACGACTGGTTTACGGAATACGTATTCGAGGTTGTAGTGAAGAAGTCTGCCCTGCCCGCCGAACTACAAAAGGCGCTGGATGAGGACCCCCTGGTCCTCCCGGCTTGGGACCCAATGGGAGCCCTCGCATAAGCAAGGACTTGCGGCAAAGAAGACCACGGCCCACAGAGGCCGTGTCCTTGATTGCTGGGACGTGCGGTACCTGGCAGGTTGACCATCTGCATTAGTTGCTCTTCTAAATTTCTGTCAGGTTGGCCACGCTTCGGATGTGACCGTGCAGAGGAGTGGGGCGCAGGTGGCTACCTCGGCAGATAATCCAGTGAAGGGCTTGGGGTTCCCGGTGGTTTGGAAGCGCCTCAGAGGGCTAGCTGTCCGGGGTGTATTCCAGAATGTCTCCTGGTTGGCACTCTAGGACCTTACAGATTGCGTCGAGGGTTGAAAAGCGGATCGCCTTGGCACGACCGCTTTTTAGTACCGAAACATTTACCGGGGTGATGCCGATAGATTCAGCGAGTGCGGCAACCGTCATCTTTTTCTTAGCGAGTTCCACATCGAGGTTCACGACGATAGCCATCAGATCACCTCTGCCATCTCTTGCGACAGATCGCTAGCCCGAACCAGCAGCCCTCGCATGAGGACGAGCAATAAAGTCATCCCTCCGCCAAAACTGAGCATCAAGATTCCCAGTATGAGGAGCGAGGGGTGTAGCGCGCCCGCGAACACTAGCAATACCCCTCCGGCCAGGGTCAAGACACAGAAGACAATCCCTGCTTTGATCATTCGATCGACCCAAGGGAATGCAGACCCGTCAAAGATCTGATTCGTCTGAGTCATCGGTAGGAGCTTCCAGATGCAAACCAACACGAACTGGATACATAGCACTGCAAGGCCGACTCCAACTATCCCCGGCCATGTCAGCCACGAGTACTCCGGCCACACTCTTGCCGTGTCGAACGCAAGAACGGGAACCCATACAAACTGGACGAAGACGGTCACGAGGAACAGCAGGACGATCGCTACTTTGGTTCCGATTATGGCTGCTCGTTGCATGGTCACTCCAACCCTCAACTATCGTTGAACAATATAAACATATCGTTTGTCGATAGCTAATGCCATACTTCTTGGAAGTATGTGAGTAGCTCAGCCGAGGGTTGCTTCCACTTTCACTGTCGTTCCCGAAGGAGCAATTGGGATGGGGGACGAGGGATCCATCTCCTTGCCGTCGACCACCAGTTTCGCGACGCCCTTTGAGATTCCAACCGGATTCGTCACCTCAATGTCATACGTGGCACCGCGCCACTTTCGTGAAACTTTGAAACCGTCCCAGTCGTCAGGGATCGAGGGATCAACAACTAGACCCTCCATCGTCGGCCGGACGCCCAGGATGTACTTGGTGACAGCCGTGTACATCCAGCCCGCCGTGCCAGTGAGCCATGGGTTCTGTGCCTTCCCGAAGTCCTCGTGATCACGCCCGTAAATGAACTGGACATAGGCGTAAGGCTCGGCCCCGCGCACCTCAATGTTGTCGTTCTGCTTGAACGGCGAGATCGAGTCATAGAAGTCGACCGCACGATCGCCTCGACCCAGCTTTGCCTCAGCAATGATCGGCCAAGCGTTCGGGTGGCTGAAGATCGCCGCGTTCTCCTTGATCCCCGGATACACGCGAGTCACGAATCCAACCGTGTCATCAACAGTGCGGAATGCGGGCCAGTTCAAGTGGCTGCCGTACTCGGAGCCCAGCAACTCACGAACCGAATCCATCGATTTCTCGCCGCGTTCTTGCGACGCTATTCCCGCAATCACCGGCCAGGCCTGATGTTCGAGGAAGATCTTGCCCTCGGCGTTCGTGTTCGACCCGATCTTAACGCCGTCACGGGTGTAACCGCGGATCCACCACCGCCCGTCCCACAACTGCTCGTTGCTGACCTTCTCGATGCGCGACAACTCAGCCTGATACTTCGCGACGTCGTCAATCCGTCCCAAAGACGAGGCCATCGGCAGGAACTCACTGATCGCCCACGCGTGCAGGAAGGTGACTAATGAGGTCTCCCCTCCGCCCAGGTTCAGGCAGTCGTTCCAGTCCGCCCGAAGTCCTAGCGCTACCCCGTTCTGTCCGATCTGCTCGGCCGAAAAATCCAAAGCTGCTTTCAGATGTTCGTACACCGCCCCGGGCTTCCCGTCCGCAAACGGGATAACCTCATCCAAGAAGTCGACATCGCCGGTTTCCTTTACGTACTCAAGCACCGAAGGTACCAACCAAAGGTGATCGTCAGAGCAAGTGTCCTCAAGGCCATGAATGAGGTCCTCAGTCGAGGGCGTCGGCACAATGGTGGGTGAGGGGATATCCGGCAGCTTCTCCGCGTCGGGATCAAATGCCTTCGGATCAAACAGATGCAGCCCGTATCCCTGCGAAACCTGAGCTCTCAGCAGTTCAACAATCCGCTGCTTCGTCTTGGTCGGGTTCGTGTGAATCACGCTCATGACATCCTGCGCGGTGTCGCGGTACCCCAGCCCGTTTCGTCCGCCGACTTCAACGAACGAGGCGAACCTCGACCACACCACACAGGTTTCCGCCTGCAGCAGGGTCCAGGCGTTGATGAGGGTATTCATTCCCTCATTCGGAGTCTCGATGTGCAGTTGTGACTGCTTGTTCTGCCAGTACTCCCGCAACCGAGCGAACTCTGCGTCAACGTTCGCCATGTCCGAGTACTTCGTCTGCATCTCTCGACCAACCAGTTCCCGCGAGCCGTAGCCGAGAATGTACACCAGCCGCTTCGTTTCACCCGGCTCCAACGTGATCTTATGGAGCAGCGCCGCGCAGTGGTTCTGAGTCGTGCCCTGCGAGTTGCGCCCCTCCCCACGAGCGACCGCCAACGGATCCGATTCCGTGCGGTACGGACCGATGAACCTGTCACGCAGAGTGTCGTACGAGGAGGGTTCCTCCGATGAGGTGAAGTAGTGGAACGTCCACGGCTCGTAGTAGAAGTCGCATTCGATAATTCCGTCCTGATACGTCGACCCCGACGCGTAGAGGGACATCTGCAAGTTCTGGTTATCGATAGTGATCGTGTGGAAGGAGAATTCTGTGTACGAGGAAGTGGTCAACTCCCGCCGCTGATCCGTCGTGTTCGTCAGCGTAACGTCCCAGACTTCAAGGTCGTCATCAAGGGGGATGAACACTGTCTGTGTTGCGTCGATCCCGCGGTACGAGGCTTCAAAGCGCGAGTAGCCCAATCCCTGTGCCGACGTGTACACCCCAGTGTCGGCCGCAGTTCGCGCCTTGCCGTCAGGATCGTCCTGGTCCGCCTTGAACGGAAGTCCAACCGGCTGCCAGGAAATCGACCAGAACTCCCCGTCGGCATCATCACGTACATAGACGTACTTACCGGGCCGATCCAGCGGGATTCCATTTTGGCGGAAGCGGGTGATGCGCCCGTACTCGGGCGACTTGTAGTAGCTGTATCCGCCGCCGTTGTGGGAGACGACCGCGCCGTAGTTCTTGGTGCCAAGGTAGTTGGTCCACGAAACCGGCACATCGGGCCGATCAATGACGTACTCGTCGCGGGCGGTATCAAAGTGTCCGTACTTCATGGTCGGGGAGCTTTCTTGTTTTGGGGTGAGGCTACGCGGTTACGAATCCCTTGAGCCAATCCAGTAGTTCTTGTGCTTTCTCAGGTGAGTCCGCCTCGACAAACATGCGTAGCACCGGCTCGGTTCCAGAGAAGCGGAGTAGCGCCCAGTTGTCGTTCTCAAGCATGATCTTCACGCCGTCCTCGCGCCGCACCTCAACAACTGGATAGGGGCCAATGTGCGTTAAAGGTTCGGCTTCCAGGCGACGAGGAACCGCCACACGCATCTCCGGGGTCGCGGGGACGCCCGCTTCCAACTGGTAGAGACGGCCAGTGATTTCGTAGATCATTTCACGCAGTTCAGAGATGCGTTTCCCGGTGCGGGCCAGCATTTCGGCGACTAGCGCGCAGGCGAAGATTCCGTCTTTTCCGAGGATCCAGCCGCGGATCGTCAGGCCTCCAGAGGACTCGCCGCCCAAGACGGCGTCGATCTCTTCCATACCGGCGGTGACGTGCTTGAAACCGACTTTGCACTCGCGGACTTCCTCGCCGAAGTGGTGGGCGAGGCGGTCGAGGAGGTGCGTGGTGGCGACGTTGCGGACGACACCACCTTTCTCTCCTCGTACCTCGTGCAGATACCAGTAGAGCAGGAGCAGTAGGTCGTTGGTGGTAATGTACTCGCCGGTCTCATCGACGATGCCGATACGGTCGGAATCGCCGTCGGTCGCCATCCCCAGGTCGTACTTTCCCTCGCCCGCCTTGATCATGCCGATGAGGGCGGAGAGGCGTTCGGAGTCGGGCGCCGGGGCCACCCCGCCGAAGAGCGGGTTGTGGGAAGAGTGGATGAACTCTGACTGGACGCGCATGTCCGAGAGGATCGTTCCCAGTGTGAGTTGGCTGGTGCCGTACATGGGATCGACGATGACGCGCAATCCTCGCCCGCGGACCGCGTCGACGTCCACGATCTCCTCGATGGCGTCAATGTAGGGGTCAGTCAGCGACTTCTCGACGACAATGCCCGCTTTCTTGGCGAGGGCCAGATCGAGGGTAATGACATCGTCAACGGTGAGCGCGTTGGCCTCGTCCTGATACCGGTCGGTCTCGGCATCCAGAGGGAGAGAGCCGTCGGCGCGGAATACCTTGACTCCGTTCCAGTTGGACGGGTTGTGGGAAGAGGTGATGATGACGCCGTACGCCGCGCCCAGGTAGGGGGCCGCGAAGGTGACAAGCGGGGTCGGAACATCGTCGGGGAGCAGAGTCACGGGGATGTTGTTGCCGGCGAATACTTCGGCGGCAGCTTCGGCGGATTCACGCGAGAGGAAGCGCCGGTCACCGCCGATTACGACGCCTTTGTCTTCGATGCCCTGGCGGGTCGCCTCATTCGCAATTGCCTGGCTGAGACGGCGCAGGTTGCCGAGAGTGTAGCCCTCGCCGATGATTGCACGCCAGCCGCCGGTACCGAACTTGATGGTGGTGTCAGTGTCCTTCTTTGGCATGAAAAGGCGTTTGAGGACGATGTCGGCGGCGCGGTGTAGCTCCTCGTCCGTATTGATTCCTTGAACTTCGTCGGTGTCGTAAATGCGGTAGGTGGCGATCTTCTGGCCCTCATCAATGAAACTCCGGGCGACTTCGGTGAGACGGTGCTCGTTTTGTTCGGCAAGGGAGTCGATCTTTTCCAGCAGGGCTGCGGGGCTAGCGACGTAGGAACCGACATTGATTTCGTGGTTTTCCGCCTGGTCGGTGAGGTCTTCTGGCTCGACGATTGCCGCGACTCTACCGGCGTTGTTGCGTTCGACGCGGCCGTATGGGAGCGGCTGGTCGACGTGTGCGGTGAGCAGGCTAAAGTCGGCGCCGAGAAGGTGATGACGGTTGAGGAGTCCTCGTAGCGAGTCGGGGCGAAGGAGGGGCGTGTCGCCGTAGGTGACCAGTAGCTGCTCGGTGTCGGTGGGGATCGCGTCGCGGGCGAGGGTGACGGCGTTGCCGGTGCCCAGGGGAGTCGGTTGCGTAACGTAGGTGAGGTCTTCGCCGAGTAGTTCGGGAATCCGACTGTCTCCCTCCGCTACGACGACGATGATTCGATCGGCCGGGATGACTTCTCGAACATTGTCGAGGGCAAGCTGGACGACGGTGCTGTCTGAGAGCTCAGCGGTGAGCAGGTCTCTAGATTCCTGGTCGGCCCCTGCGGCTAAGACGACAGCAGTTGTCTTCGACCTGATGTCTAGATCTGTGGATAACGTCCCCATTTGACTTCTCCTTTTCGCGACCCAATCGCTACTTAGTAAGTAATCCTAACAAAACCTCTGGATAAGCACAGCCGAGCCATGACATGTTGTCCCTTCATCTGATTGGGGATTCCAACGGGACATCAGGCGAGACCGGGGCGCAAAACAAGAGCTACCCGCCCCAGGGTGGCAAGATCAAGACTGCCCAGGTCAGGAGGGGAATCAGGAAGATCAGCGCCCAGCACCAAACAAACAGCCTTCGGTAGACATACTCGCTTTGGTACGAGGAGTTGGCGACCGCGAGCGCCCCATTCGTCGAGAAGGGAGAGACGTCAACCGCGGACGAGGAGACGGAGAGGGCGGCGATCAGCATTGTTGCGCTAACTGCCGCCGGAGCTCCTCCAACGGTCACCAGGAACGGCACTGAGAGTGGAATCAGTGCCCCCAAGATACCGGTTGTGGAAGCGAAGGCCGAGACGATTGCGCCCACCAGCAAGATGATGATTGCTGCAATCTTTGGATCGCCCAGGTTCGCGGCAATGTGTCCGATCCATTCAATGATGCCCTGGCGTTCCAGCATTGAAACGTAGGTGACGATACCGCCTACTAACAGAATGGTTGGCCAGGCGATTTGACCGACGCTTCCCTTGGCTGACTTTGGGAAGAGCAGGGTGAGAACCGCGCCGACGGCCAGGGCGGTGAGTCCAACATCGAGGCCAAAGACTAGGACCAGAATCGCCATAAGAACGATGCCGACGATGGTGATTATGCGTTCGATGTTGGTTTCGTGATTCTCTAGGTGGCTCTCTGCTGAGTGGTCGTTTTCGATCTCCTGCGGGTCGGCATCCTCGTTCGCAGGTGGAGCTTGGCGGTACATCAACCACGTAATCAAAACGATCACGAAACTGGTTACGAACACAAGGCCCCAGGTAATCAGTGGCTTATAGAGGGCGACTAGGTCCTCGCCCGACCTCATCACGACGGAGTCCACAATGATTCCGTAGACGCCCATCGGGGAGAATGATCCCGCTGTCGCCCCTTGAATGATTGCCTGCGCCATTGGGAGTGGATTCAGGTCGTTGCGTCTGGCGAAACTCAGTGCGATCGGCATCAGAATCGCCGCGGCTGCGGGAGTTGCTGCACCAATGGCGGTCAATAGGGCCGTCACGAAGAACATCACGAACGGGAACCAGGTTGCGTGTCCACCAACCAGTCGTAGGCCTTGGGCGACGATCCAGTTGACGGTTCCATTGTTTGTCGCAATGGAGAACAGATAAGTGACGCCGATCAGGGTGAAGAAGAGGCTGAGGGGGAAGCCTCCTTCGATTGTCGCAACCGATTCTCCAAACAGGAGAGGGCCGACAATAGTCGCGGCGACAATGGCCGCGATGCCCATCTGAAGCTTGCTGACGGTGCCGATTAGGAAGACAACGACAAGGACCAGCAGGGAGATGATCGCGGAAGTAGTGTCGATGTCAGCCATCGCGTCCCGTCTATCCAAAGTGGTGACTCAAGTAACAAAATCTTACTAGGAAATCCGCTCCGGTGGACTTCATTAGGCGGGATCACACTCGCGCTCCGGTAGGGTGGTTTCTGCTGGATATCAGTGGTTCAAGGTCGAGGAATGGGGACAGAGTGCACGCTGAGATTGATGCCTCGGGGGTCGAGGAAGTCGTGGTCGAGGCAGCCGCCGCCGACCTCCGGATCGGCTTCGCCGATGTCCCCACAGCGGTGTTGAGCGTCGAAGGCGAAAGAGCGGACGACTGGTCCATTTCGCGGGACGCTAATGCACTGAAGATAAGTAGTGGTTCCCGCAGACTGCTGAGTGGAGCAAAACTTCTGAATGGAGTAAAGACAAACGCTGTTTTATCCTTGCCTCAAGCATTGAATAACGGGCAGCTGGTCCTGGAGTTGGACATCGCTACCTGCAAGTTCCATGGTGCCGGGGCTTTTCTTGCGGTTGAGGCCGAGGTGGCTGCGTCTGAGTTTGATCTGGCCGCTCAGGTTCAGGAGGCGCGGATCGAACTCGCGGCGGGTAAAGCTCGGGCGTTGCTAGAGAATACCGCCAAGGTCGAGTTCAAGGTTGCGGCGGGCAGCTTGGCGGGATGGCTGAAGGGTGGGGCGCCTTCCTTCCTCCGAGTCGAGGTCGCCACCGGTTCGGCCGATCTTATTGTTCCTCCTGTTCCGTATCGGGTAAAAAAGGAAACGGCGCTGGGATCGGTGGACCTTCGGGTGAAAGAGGAGTCCTCGTCCCCCAGCGTGATCGAGATCGAGGTCGCCATGGGCCAGGTTTCCATCGAAGCCCAAGTGGAACCCGGTGCGCAGCTTTAGGGAGAGCAGGACATCGTGAAGATTCTGGTGACTGACAGCACGGAACTCGATTTCGAGGCTCCCGAGGGTGCGACCGTTGTTCCGTTTGACGAAGAACGCGCGATCCCCGCAGAGCACATGGACGCCGAGGTGGTGATCTGTTGGGGAGCGCGGCCCTCTCTTGCCTGCTTACGTGACATGCCGAATCTTGGTTGGGTGCAGTCGCTATCGGCAGGAACGGATGCTTTCGCCCGAGCGGGCCTGCCCGAAGACGCGATCCTAACTTCCGGCCGAGGACTACACGACCTAACCGTGACCGAGCATGCGGTTGCACTACTACTTGCCATAGTTCGTCAGATACCTGACCTGGTCCACGCACAAGACGAGCATCGCTGGGCGCAAGAGAAGCGGGGGCCCAAATCGATGTTTGATCCCCAGCGGATCACCACCCTGATCGAAGCCCGCGTGCTGATCTGGGGATTCGGTTCTATCGGGCAGGCGATGGCTCCTGTGCTTGAAGCTCTGGGATGTCGGGTTCGAGGGGTGGCACACGAATCCGGTGAACGTGCGGGCTACGAGGTGCTGTCTGTGAGGGACATCAATCAGGCGTTACCGGAGACAGACGCGCTGGTGATGGTTTTGCCCTCGCAACCCGATACCGACCGGGCCCTGAGCGCCGAAGTTCTCGACCTCCTGCCGAACCGCTCAGTTATCTGTAACGTCGGACGAGGTTCGACGATTGACGAGGATGCACTGGTCGCGGCTCTTAGGGAGGGTCGAATCGCAGGTGCCGCCCTGGACGTGATGCCAGTTGAGCCTTTGCCGGAGGACTCGCCTCTTTGGGACGCGCCAAACTGCCTTCTCTCCCCGCACATCGCTGGCTGGCGCGCATACAGAGCGGGCGAGTTGATCAACTACAACTTCAGGGCATTCTTGAGTGGCGAGGAACTGAGGAACCGGGTTGCGCGATAATCGACCTTTGCCAGTTCGCCTGCGAGCTGCGAGTGCCGAATCGTATTCGGCTGCATGATCAATCTTCCTTTCTCGTCTCGCATGTATACCGGGCATTGGTTGCCTACAACAATCTGGACTACTACGGGAGTCAGGAAATGTTCTTCGCTCAGAGGACCTATCCCAGAAGGTACTCCGCCGCGGAGCACCTGACCCTTCCGATGTCTTACGAATTGTGAGACACTGAACGCATGGCTGCCACAATCACCTTCCGCCCCGACAAAGATGCGCGTCTCGCGCTCGACGAACTCACCGCTGACGGCACTCCAACGTCAACCGTGGTGCGCGATGCTCTTATCGAGGCTGCCGCCCGGCACGGGAGGGCGAGGCTACGCGCTGAGGCTAAGACGCTGGCCGCAGATCCTGAGGATCGCGCAGAGGCCGCGCAGGTGTTGCGTGACATGGAGGTACTTCGTGCGTGGTGATATCTATCGTCTGCACGCACCGCGCGGGACGACAGGTCACGAGCAGCGAGGGCGCCGATACGCCGTCGTAGTACAGTCCGACGACCTTGATCTGCTATCGACCTGGATGGTTGCACCCACATCGACGTCGGCCAGACCCGCCACGTTCCGACCGGCTATCGACCTCGACGGAACCCACACGCGCGTCCTCGTCGAGCAGACCTCAGCCGTTGACCCCAGTCGGCTGGGCGACCGGGTCGGACACCTGGCCTTCAACGAACTCCGCGCCGTCGACGCAGCATTACGCCTAGTTCTTGCTCTCTGACCCCCCTTACCCCGCGCCTTCTTTACCCCACAGTCCATAGGCATATGGTCGCGTATGGCTCTTAACCTAAGGGCATGCCTCTACGCCTCGTGTGACGGCTACCAGGTCAAGGTTGCTAGTGGGATGACGTGAACTCCACTGGGAAGTGTGTATGCGGCTTCGGTTCCGGTAACGATGGCCAAGAAAGATGGGGGACCCACCTTGTCAGTGTCAACCTTGTCATTTGCGAGACGTAGCAAGTTCGCCTCCGCTTTTGGAATCTCTGTGGACCCTAGTTTTGCTTCGATTGCCGCCCAGGTATCGGGGTATTCGATGACTACGTCGATCTCTAGGCCCACATTATCCCTATAGTGACGCACCTGCCCCCCATCGATTGCTGCATAGGCGCGGATGTCTCGCACAACCATCGACTCAAAAACAAAGCCGAAATACTCGCGTTGTAGCATCAATCGTTCAGCTCCTATCCCTAGGGCTGCCGTAGCCATTGCCGGATCTGCTAGCTGAATCTTCTCGGATTGCCGCAACCGAGCCCTAGAACGTACATCAACACTCCAAGCGGGGACGGGGTCGTAGGCGAACACGCCAGCAAAACTGTCGAGGTCACTCCTCAGAGTCTTGGTGGCAACAACACGACCGTCACCTGCAACTTCGGACGCCATCCTCACTAGGTTGAGTTCGCCTGCGATATTACGTGACAGGCTTTCCAGGACGCGGCTAAGTCGTCTAGTGTCTGCTCCTCGCTCGGTGGACTCAGGTATCTCCACTTGAGTGAGCATGCTGTTGTATTCGCGGTTGAACGAGACTCCGGATTTGGTACTAGCTCCCAACAGTCGGGGCCAGCCACCGGTCACGGCGGCCTCAGCTAACTCGCCGTAAGTGAGAGGTGAGAGTGACCCTAGCTTCTGATGACCGGATAGCTTCAGGTCGCGGAGCGAGATTTCTCCGGAAGAGAGGCCAGCTTCTGCGAGCGACATCGTACGCATACGAATTCGGGAGAAGCGGCCCGCACCTGTATGACGCGTGATATCACTGGTTGGTTTTGCCGAGCCTGAGAAGATGAATTGTGCGGATTGCTGGCTACTGTCGATCAAGTTGCGTGCAGCATTCCAGAGGGCAGGGGCCAGCTGCCATTCATCGACCATACGAGGACGCAGTCCCTCTAGGACAGTTTTTGGCTGTTCTTCAGCGAGAATCGCGATCTGGGGAGTCTCATCCAACCGAACCATTGACGCCGAGTGCTGCTCGCCGGTAGTTGTCTTTCCGCATCCTCTTGGGCCTTCGAGCAGAACACCCCCAGCCCACTCAAAGTCCTGATCAATTTGTACGTCTGCGCATCGGGGCTTATACATTGCAACTCCAGGGTTTCTTGAGAGCAGGTCCTGATTTGCAAGTCTATAAGGTCCTGATTTGCAAGTCTGTAAGGTCCTGATTTGCAAGTCGGAGAAAGAAGGAGCAGGGGTTAGCGGGTCATCCAGTTCTTGATCTGCCAGGTTCCCTCGTCATTCGTCATCTCCACGATTCCCGCGTTATCGACGTAGGGGTACTCTTCGAGGTCGGTGATTCCAGCGCGCAGACGTGACCAAGTCCTGATGATGGCGCCGTGAGCGACGATGACCAGTGCGCCAGGCGTGTTCACGCGTTCACTTGCTCGCTCGACTGCCTGGTCGAAGCGGCGGATCACCTGGTGCCCACTGTCACCACCGGGCATGACCTCATCCAGATTTCCGTGAGACCACTCCAATACCCGCGACTGGTAGGTGCGAACGGAAGGGATATCCGTGTTCATCTCAAGGGAACCGGCTCCGATTTCACGCAGGTCAGAGTCGATCACGGGAGTAATGTCGAGAGCCTTAGCCAGATAGCTGGAGGTCTGAGCGGTCCGGATCCGATCCGAAATGGCCATGTGGGCGATCTCGACGCCCTCGAACCGCTCAGGCAGCGTTGCTGCCTGCTGCCAGCCCAAATCGGTTAGTTCCGCCCCGGGAAGTGCCGTGTCCAGCGCTCCCGCGACGTTGGCGAATGTCTGTCCGTGTCTGACTAGGAATAGTTGCATGTGTCTAAGTAGCCTGTGGTCCAGTCTTGTCGGTTGGTTGATGTTGGTTGTTGCTGTCGGTAGTTACGGCGAAGGCAACTAGTGAGTGCAGAGGCCCTGTGCGCGCAGGGCACCGAGCATGTCCGCTTTCTCGGACGCGGGGTTGCCCGGCTTCCGAATTAGCTGGCTAGTGTAGGTATCCTGTCGCTTTCCGCCCTCACGAAGGTCGTAGTACTCCTGAATCACCTGGTCGTAATCGGCCCAGGCCTGCTTGTACTGATCGGACTCGAAGTCGGGATACGTGTCAACTGCGGTGGTGATTTCGCGAGGCAGTCGAGGCTTCATTTGCGGGTCCTGGTTCGGGTGTCCGATTAGCATTCCCAACAGCGGGAAAGTGTATTTAGGAAGCTTCATTGCATCGATCAGGTCTTCGGGATCCGTACGGATCGAACCGAGAAGACAGGTGCCGAGGCCCAGACTCTCGGCGGCAACAACTACGTTCTGGGCGGCCAGCAGCGCGTCGTCTGAGCCCTGCAGGAACGCGCCGGTGCGGCCAAGCGGTTCAAGATCTGCTCCAGCTGCCTCGCGCACTCGGGCGGTCTTACTCAGATCAACAACGAAAACAAGTAGTTCACCCTGCGGAGCTCCAACGTATGGTTGTCCGGAAGACTTGTAAATCCGCTGCCGTATCTGAGGATCCTTGATGCGAAGAATGGTGAGGCCCTGGTAGAAGCCGGACGATGCCGTGTGTCTTGCAACATCTAGCAGGGTCGCCATCACGTCCTCCGCAACAGGTTCATCCGTGAATGAACGAATGGTGCGATGCTCCAGTTGAGCCTTGATCGTCGGGTTCAAGACGAGTCCTTGGGCTGGCGGTTCTTCAGTAATAGAGGGAAGTTCGGGGGGAAATCCGGGGTTGGCCGCGGAGGTCATTTGCTACTCACCTGTTTCTTGTTTACTGAGGATTACTACAGAAGGCTAGTTGGTTTTCGGAGTGCGAAAGGCTTTCCACAGAAGTTGTGCGGCAACGAACGCTAAGAAGATCGCGAAGAAGATGTTTGCGGTCTTTGGAGGTGCGGCCGCCGCCGCGAGGGACCCCAGATACGTTGTCGCGCAGGCAGGAAGCCCCACGATGGCTGCCGCGGCCAGGTCCACGTTCTTCCGTTTGAAGTTAGATACCGTGCCGGTAAGTGCCGTTGGGATCATCACCAACAGGGAGGTTCCCTTCGCGATCAGGTCAGAGACGCCAAAGAAGAGCATTAGCGCAGGCACCACCACTATGCCGCCCCCGACGCCCAGCAGTCCGGAAAGGGTTCCCGTTACAAATCCAAGAGCAGCCAAACCGATCCCCACGCCCCAGTCGATCACTAGCGTGGCGTCACGCGAGGGCACGACCATAAACAGGCTGACAATCGCTGCGACCATGAAAAGGGCAAAGAATATCTGCAGGGGCTTACGTTCGATTCGGGCTAGGAGCCAAGTCCCCAACTGCGCACCGGCGATCGCTCCGAGAGCCAAGAGCAGTGCCCCGATCCAGGAGACTGATCCGTGGGTTGCGTAAGAGATCACCCCAACCGAAGCAAGGGGCACGATTGTCGCAAGCGAGGTTCCCGAGGCGAGCCTTTGTGAGAATCCAGCAATGGCCATCAGGCCGGGAACAATGATGATCCCCCCACCAACACCAAACATTCCAGAAAGGAAACCGGCTGCGATTCCAAGGACGATCAGGCCGACTATCTGTCCAGCTGTCCTGGTTTGCTTCTCTGATCCAGCGTTGTCCACTCTGGCGCTATTCCTACTCTTGAAGTTGGGTCTGTGGTTCTAGAACTCCTGGGCCGACGAACCTGCTAGCCGCAAGCCGATGGTCCCGCAGAACGGTCACACCTTTGAAGACTAGTCTCATTGACCCGGCTCAGTTCCAGGTGCTCACATCCAGAGGTGGGCAACCCTGAAGAACCTGCCTCATGGCTTCGGCTTCGGCGGTCGTCACCGAAAGCTCATAACGATGCTTCACTGCCACTTGTCGTCCAACATATTCACACCGAAAGCTCTTGTTTGAGGGAAGCCATCGCTCTGCCGTCTTCGCACCCTTCTCAAAGTTCGCTTCCCCATCCACCGCGAGCAGATTCAATGGATCGTTTGCGAACCGATAACGAGTGGTGGCATCCCATCCCCACGCGCCCGAATACCACGCATCCGAGAGAGGAACTATATGGTCGATTTGCACCTCCTGCGACGTCTGCTCGCCGCGCTGGAAAGCAATCGTTTCCGAGGTGTATGGGTCGTCAAGTACCCCGGCATCGACAACGCACTGGTCGCTGATCTCCCTGTACTTAGTCTCGGTGAGATCGCGGGCGAGGATTTCGTTTCGCGTCGAGCAACCGTCCCCGTCGAGGTCACCCCATCCGTCTCCGAACTCGGCTCGACGGTAGTCGGGGAGGTCTGTTTGTTCACGAATACCAAGAGAATCCAGCTCCGCTAAGAGATCTGGGTTATTCCCGTTGTCGATTTGAGACCACGGCGTTTGGACGTCTGGGAGCCCAAGGACATTCGGTCCGAACCCGGGAACCAAGAGCCAGACGGCCGCTCCTAACAAGATGGCAAGAACGAGGATACTGCGCCACGTACGCCCGCCCCGACCACCTGCGGATCGGTTCGGGTATCTGTTGTGTTCGGACGCCATGTCCTTAACTTTGACTCATGGGACCGACAGATAGAGACCGTTCTGAATCAAGTTGTGGAGAGTTCCCAATTGGTTGCCCTGTACACGCTAGTCGGGATCAGTCACGGGAAAGATGAGGTCAGGTTTGTTGTTCCGGACGTTTCCGACCGCTAGCCCCACTTTCCTCGGAGCGATGGGTGGCGTGCCGATTCCGTCTATTAGGGCACGAATTTCATCCAGGTCTGTTAGCTCAGGGTTCAGCCAGTCATTCCATGCGCTTCTTGGGATGAACAGGGGCATCCGGTCGTGGATGTGTCCCAGCGTGTCGGTTGCGGCCCGCGTGATTATGGCACTGGTTGGAGCTACTATCACCGGGGCCGTCTCCTCCGCACCGAGCTCTCCCTGTTGCCACTCAGATTCTTTCTCCCGCTCCTCACGGGATGGCCAGTCGAAAATCCCGGCCATGGCAACTATCGGCTCTGACCCGGGAGCCGCCGAAACGCCGTCATCAGTAGCTAACGACAGGAAATACGGCTGCTTCTTCCCATCTGGTCTGACCTTCCATTCGTAGTAGCCGTTGGTCGGGATCAGACAACGACGTTTCGAGGTTGCGGTCTTGAAGGCCGGCTTTTCGGTGACCGTCTCTGCCCGAGCGTTAATTAGAGGCTTAAATGAGTCCTTGGCGCAAAACGGAACCAGTCCCCACTTCATCAGATCCAACTCTCGTTGTTCGTCGGACTTGGTCCGCACGGATCGGATCAGCTGGGAGGGCGCCTCGTTAAAGGACTCGCCATGCTCGCCCTCGACCACATCAATGTTGAACAGGCGCACCAGTTCCTGGTCGTCCGCATACAGGGTGAATCGTCCACACATACCCTAAGAATGACACGGGGCACCGACAATAGTGACGCGGCGCTAGTCCTCCTCGTCCACCTCGTCCAGCTCCCGCTTCAGGTTGGCCAAGCCTTCGGGAGGATTGCTGTCTCGGTGTGGGAAACCGGAGCGGGTGTTCAGCAGGCGGCGCAACTGCGCCGGAGTGATAGACAGACTCCAGTCGGTGTGGACTGGCAGTTGCCACTTCCTCCAGTGCGCCAAAACGGTGAAGGATGAGCCGATGACAGTTGCCAGAACCATCCCCCACATCGGCAAACCGAGGGAAAACATCGTCACCATGATCCCCGCCGACACCAGTGCCGGAGTTGCGTAGAGGTTGTTCCCCCCGAAGACGGTCGGCACGTTTCCCGCAGTGATGTCGCGGATCATCCCCCCGCCGATGGCGGTGGTGATACCGAGCAAGAGCGCTGGCATCACCCCGTATCCAAACGACATGGTCTTCATCGCCCCGGTCGCCGCCCACGTCCCAAGAACGACGCCGTCGGCGACTATCAACGCAATAACCCAAAAGCGGCTCTTCAACTTCCAAAAGAAGGCGATGGCGGCGCCAACCAGAGCAGTCGATATGTAGAGAGGATCCGTGATAGCGACTGGCGGCGTTTGCAGCATTACGTCGCGGATGATGCCCCCGGCCATTGCAGACATGACGGCAAGGATCACGAATCCGACCGCATCGAAGTGCTTTTGGCGAGCCAATTTACCGCCGAGGATTCCGTTTAACAGCACGCCGATCAAGTCGATGGTGCGGAACAAATCGTGTACCGCGAGGCCGCTGATGTCTTGCACCGCTTGTCCCTCGTCCTAGAAGATCTCAGGGCGAGGTTGCTCCCGCCGATCACGAGGTTACACGTAGATGCAGCAGGTGAAATAGCGGGATCTTATGCAGAGGCTAAATTGCGTTCCCCAGGACAGTACCAAGCAGATAGGTTATCGCCGCTGCTCCTGCGCCAATCAGGAACTGACGCAGGGCTGACAGCCAGGGGGAGCGCCCCGACAGAACGCCGACGAAACCTCCGGTTATCAGCAGAGCCACGCCGACAGTTGCGGCAGAAACCAAGACTGCAGGTAACCCGGTCATCCCGAACAGGAATGGAATCAGGGGGACAATCGCTCCGAATGCAAAGAATAGGAAGGAACTTACGGCAACACCGATTGGGTTGCCGACAGCCTCGCTACCTGTGCGCTGTGGGCCGTCATTCTTCCCGCGAAGACTTAGCGCCAGGGTGCCACTATCTAGACTGCTATGTCCCAGCGAATCAAAGATCGCCTCGGCGTGCGCCACTGCGTCTTCTTCACTCTCCCCTCGGGCACGGAACAGCAGGACGAGTTCGTTGGCGCCCACGTCGAGTTTCGCCACGGACTTCTCGGCGTCCGGGTCAGGAATCGAGGCTTCAAGTAGTTCACGCTGGCCGGAAACGCTGATCCACTCTCCAGCGCCCATCGACAGGGCCCCCGCCAACAGGCCCGAAACGCCAGTTGCGATGATCCAGGCGGGGTCCATTCCAGCGCCCGCCACCCCCAGGATCAGGGCGAGGTTTGAGATTAGTCCGTCGTTAATTCCGAACACCGCTGCGCGGAAGTTACCGGCGATGCGCTCGCGGGAAGAGGCGGCCAGGGAGCGAACTACTTCGCCGTGGATGTGTTCGTCCGCCGCCATCTGTTCGGTTGCGTCGGCTTCAAGGTCGTAAGAGGTGCGCTGTTCTGAGCGCTGCGCTAACGCCAGTGTGAAGACTGAGCCAAACCGTCCTGCCAGGGCGGCCAGAGTGCGTGAGTAGAGTCTGGGTCGGGGAGGCGGATAGGCGTGTTCACCAAGAAGTGAGAGCCAGTGTTCCTCGTGCCGACCCTCAGCTTCCGCCAGTCCCAGCATTATTGACTTCTGTGGTTCGGGCTCACGCTTCGCGAGGTTGCGGTAGGTCTGTGCCTCCATACGCTCCTCGGCCAAGTACCCCCGCCAACGACGAATCTGAGCCGGAGTTGCTGTCTTGGGATCTTCCAAAACTCACCAATCTAGAGGGGTTTGCGCTGCCTTGGACTAGGCGTTGGTGTCGTAGACATCAATGACGGTTGCCTCGATTGTCGGTTCACTCCCGGCAATACTGCGATACGTCGCATCCGCCATCTTGTCGGTTACAGCCATGCCGCGTTCCCGCACCATTTCTGCTGCGTGGTTCGCCGCTCCCTCGATGGGCCTAGAGACCACTGCCGTGTGACGGAGCTTGGTGGCAAGTCCCTTAACGGTTTCGTAGGGCTTGGGTCCGGCTTTCGAGCCCAGAAGGAACGCAATCCCCAGTGTCAGTACGGTTCCGATCTTCTTCATGCTGTTGCTCTCTAACCCCGGCTCGCGTCCGGTCGTAGTAGGTCGACAGTTGTTCTTCCTTGATCCTACCGGTGGGTGGGAGCTTCGTGACAGGTCCCGTCGTGTGGCAGTTACCCTCTCGGGTGAAGTTCGTGGCTCGGGCACCCCGTTTGGGGTGCGCAAAGCGATCTGACTGGCTTCCGCCCCTCATATGAGGTGCGCGCGATGGGTGCGGACGCCAGTGATGGAACGGAGACTCCGCCACCGGCGAAGGGTAGTGATTTAGTCGCGTCCGGACGGTACGTTTGAGGGGTGAGTGAAGTACGCATCCTGACCCCCCGCGGTGTCGAGCTGGCCGGAACATACACCGCACCGGTTGACTCGACCGACGCAGCAGTACTGTTTTCCCACTCATTCCTGATGGACCGCAGTTCAAGCGCGCATTTCCCCAAGTTGGCGAAGAGATATCGCAGTCTCGGTTACGCAACGCTTGGATTCGATTACTCGGGCCACGGAAGATCTGACGACGATCGCATCACTGTTGAGCATCGAACCGAAGATTTACGGGCTGCCTCTGGATGGTTGGCAGAGCAGGGATACACCCGTCAGCTGATCCACGCACACTCGACCGGGTCACTGTCTGCTTTCCGTGCCCGCTCCCCGGCAGTCGAATCGCTGTTCGTCACCAGTGGCGTTTTGGGTCCGGTTAGCTATGAGTGGGAGTCGATATTCTCATCAGAACAACTCGATGAGCTTGACCGAACCGGCCTCATGGAGATCCCCGACGACTCTCCGACGCCGCGCAAGTGCTTCACAATCAACTCTCAAACACTCATTGACCTGTCGCTGAACAAGCCTGAGGAGTTGTTGCACGACCTCACTTCTCCGGTTTGCCTGGTCTTCGATAGGGCGGATGAGAAGCGAGGATTGGTTGTTACCGCGACCGAAGCCTTCTACCTATTACCCGATGGCTCCAGGCTCGAGGTTGTGGAGGATGCTGCGTTCAACCTGGAAGAAAACCTTGACCTACTCTGTGATCTCGCGGAGAAGTGGATAGTGCACCAACTTCCGATCGAACGGACCCACAGTGGCCATTCTGGACGGTCCTAGGGAAGGGGCCCCTCGTTCGAAAGGTCGATCCAGTAAAGGCCGGGGAAAAGGGAATGGGGGAAGACGCGGTAGTTCGCGTGCCACGTTTTCGAATGCTCAGTTAGCGGCTCGCGCGGCGGCATTGCCGGTCATGTCATACCCCGACCTGCCCGTCAGCGAGCACCGCGGGGAGATTGCTGAGGCAATCAAGAACCACCAGGTGGTGATTGTCTCCGGTGAGACCGGTTCAGGCAAGACGACTCAGTTGCCCAAGATCTGCCTCGAAATCGGACGAGGAATCGCCGGGATGATCGGTCACACCCAGCCCCGGCGTATTGCTGCGAGCGCGGTTGCGGAACGAATTGCGGATGAGCTCGGCACGAGCGTCGGGCGCGACCACGGTGACATTATTGGGTACCAGGTGCGATTCACCGACGAGGTCGGACCGACCACCCTGATCAAGCTGATGACCGACGGCATCCTGCTGGCGGAGATCGGAACCGACCCGCTACTTCGCAAGTACGACACAATAATTGTGGATGAGGCGCATGAGCGTTCCCTCAACATCGACTTCATCTTGGGTTACCTCGCAACTCTGTTGAAGAAGCGGCCCGACCTCAAGGTCATCATCACTTCAGCAACCATCGACTCGGCTCGGTTCGCCCAGCACTTCAGCGCCATAACCGGGGACGACGTTCCTGTAATAGAGGTCTCCGGTCGTGCTTACCCGGTCGAGGTCAGGTATCGCCCGCTCAGCGCAGATCTTGCGCCCGCAGAGGCGGTCACGGATCCTGCGACAGCGGCGAACGAGGATGAAGCGGTTCCGGCCGGCCACGTGAGTAGTGTCGGCACCCAACTGCAACCGGAGCAGTACGGGGGAGACCTGCCCGAACTAGGTTACGGACTCGGTGAGGACCTGGACCTAGAGACAGCGCTGACAGAAGCCGTCGACGAACTGCTGCAGGAACCCAGTGGGGATATCCTTGTCTTCCTTCCCGGTGAGCGGGATATTCGTGAGGCAGAGCAGGCGCTGGCTGACTCGCTCGGACCCCGATACGTTAGGGAGTCCAAGGGCTCGCACCGTCCGGATGGGATCGAGGTCGTCCCCCTCTACGCACGACTAAGCGCCGCAGATCAGCACCGGATTTACGCGCCGCACTCCCTTCGACGAGTGGTCCTGGCAACCAACATCGCAGAGACTTCACTGACGGTTCCCGGAGTTCGTTACGTCATCGACTCAGGTCTGGCACGAATCAGTCGCTTCTCAAACAAGACCAAGGTGCAGCGTCTGCCAATTGAACGCGTCTCGCAGGCCTCTGCGGCACAACGCGCTGGCCGTGCCGGTCGTGTTGCGCCCGGTGTTGCGATCCGCCTTTACTCTGAGCGCGACCATCTCCATCAGCCCGAGTTCACCGAACCCGAGATACTTCGAACCTCCCTCGCTTCCGTCATCTTGCAGATGAGCGTCCTGGGTCTTGGCAGTGTCGCGGATTTCCCCTTCCTTGATCGTCCAAACCCGAGGGCGGTGCGCGACGGCATTCAACTCCTAATGGAGATCGGCGCGCTTGACGAGGACGAGGAGGTAACGGCGCTGGGCAGGCGTCTTGCCCGACTCCCGATCGACCCCCGCCTCGGTCGAATGCTGCTTGAAGCCGACAAGCTCGGTTGTGCCTCCGAGGTGCTGGTAATCGTTGCGGCCCTGTCGATTCAGGATGTGCGCGAACGTCCCCTCGACCAGCAACAACAGGCAGATCAGGCACACGCCCGTTTCGCCGATCGCTCGTCTGACTTCATCACCTACCTCAATATGTGGCGTTATCTCAGTGTCATGTCGCGCGACCTGTCCGGCAGTGCATTCCGTCGCCTCTGCAAGGCCGAGTACTTCCACTATCTGCGCTACCGTGAATGGCGCGACATCGTCGGGCAGATCAGACGCATGTGCCAGCAACTGGGCATTCACGTCGCGCCCATCGGGATTCCGTCTCCGCGTTCCGTGGCCGCTTTCCGCGGCGCCGAGCACCCCGCCGCCTCCGCGGTCATCGAGTTCGGTGAGGGGCCGGGTTCTGTCAGTGCGGACGAGGTTCATCGCGCCGTCCTCTCCGGTCTGCTCTCCAATATCGGTAACTGGGACGAGGTAAAGCGGGGCTACCAGGGGGCTCGCGGCAGTCGCTTCACGATTTGGCCCGGATCGGCTCTGCGTCGGCGCACTCCGGCGTGGGTGATGGCCGCCGAGTTAGTGGAAACCTCGCGGCTGTTCGCGCGGACAGTTGCGGCGATCAGACCGGAGTGGATCGAGGAGTATGCGGGTTCGCTCGCGAAACGTAGCTACTCTGAGCCGATCTGGTCCAGAGCCAAGGGGAGTGCGACTGTCAAAGAGCGGGTTAGCCTCTACGGACTGACTCTGGCCGCAGACCGCCAAGTGCCTCTAACGCAGCTGGGTGACACGGCCATCGGGCGCACCTACTTGGGGGCCGAGGTCGAGGTGACTGCGCGGACCCTCGCCCGCGAAATGTTCATCTCTCACACGCTGATTGACGGGGATTGGCGCGAGGGCCACCACGCGTTCGTTAAGCACAACCAACAGGTGATGGAAGAGGCGGCGGAACTATCGAATCGGTTGCGCGATCCGTCCCTGGTTCCGGACGAGTCGGTGCGATATCGGTTCTTCGACGCGCGAGTTCCCGCGAAGATAACCTCTGCTGCGTCCTTCAACCGCTGGTGGAAAGATAGGCGCCGGAGCGAGCCGGATCTTCTGAACTATTCCCTCGGGGAGTTGTTGCCAGCGGGAGCGATGCTTGATCCCGAAGGGTTTCCTGACACTTGGAGGCAGGGGGATCTGGAGTTCCCGATTTCCTACTCTTTTGACCCCGGGGATCAGCAAGACGGCGTCACGGTGACGATTCCTCTTCGAGTCTTGCAGGGTGTGCGGGACGAGGGATTCGACTGGCTAGTTCCGGGACTCCAGCGTGATCTGTGTGTCGCGATGATTCGGGGACTGCCGAAGGCGAAGCGGCGGCTGCTTGCCCCAGCCCAGCAACATGGCGAGGCGATCTGGCAGCGAATGGTTGACGAGCGTGATGGCCGCGCCTCGACTGTTGGGGAGGCGCGGGACCTGGAAGCGGAGGCCGAGGCTGACCCATATTCGTTGGAGGCCTCCCTCGACCGCCTAAAGAACTGGGGCTCCTCGGGAACGGTCCGCGCAGCAAAGAATGCCGTCCGGACAACGCCAAGTGGCGCGGATACTTCCCCTGACGCCAGTATTGGGTTGGGAGAATCCTCGCTTGCGTCTGAGCAGCAGAACGCCCCGAAGTCGTTCTCCCCGGTGCTGCTGGCTCGTGAGGAGTCACAGGCAGTCGGGACTGCGGAACGCGGGAAAAGTTTGGAATCGTTCGCGGATGCATTTGCTCGTGCGGTGCGGAACTCGCGTGGGATCGAACTAAGCCAGGATGACGTGCGTCAGGCGCAGGGCTCGCTTCCCTCTCATTTACGAGTCGGATTCCGAGTGGTTGATGACATGGGTGCGATCATCGGTGCGTCAGACTCGCTCGTGGATTTGCAGAAACGTTTCAAGAAGCAGGTTGACCGGATCGTTGACGCTGCTGTGAAGGGGGCATTGGCGAAGGCAGCGAAGGGCCAAGCCAAGGCTGAGAAGAAGGCTAAGGAGTCCCTCGTCCAAGCGACGAGTGTTCCGAAGGACCAACTGGAGGCTCGCGCTGAGCAGGATCTGGTGAGGCAGTTACTAGAAGAATTGCACCTTGACCAGACCAGGGTTACGACGCGCTGGACCGGAAGGGAGGCCCTTCTCTTGGCGGCTTCGCCCTATCCGAACACCGCATCCCTGGTCGAAGACGCAGAGCGAGCGGCGATGGCTGATCTGGTGCGGGAACTCATGCCAGAAGGTGGGGCTCTGGCGGTTCGGGAAGACGGAGAATACCCGGAGCTTCGAGCCAAGATTCGTGACCGGTTTGAGGACCGAATCTATGAGGTCCTAGGTGGCGTAGTTCGGTCAGCGGAGGCATTTGCCCAGGTGCAAGACGCGTTGCAGAGCCACCAGAGTGAATCGCTCAAGATGGTGTTGCGTGATACGAAGCGCCACTCGAAGACACTGTTCGCGAACGGGTACCTGACCTATCTTCCGCCGGAGGTCAGGCAGCATTTGCCTCGTTATTTGCAGGCGGATGCCCGACGAATCGAGGCGGCAACTCGAACTCCGCAGTCGGCGGGTGTCGACGCAGAGCGAATGTCAGAGTTGAACGGTGTGATTGCGGAGTATGAGGTGGTGCGGGCGCGTATGGAGGCACGGCCGTACTCGCGCAGGGTCGAACGCGACCTTGAAGAAGTTCAGTTGATGATAGAGGAGCTGAGGGTTTCGCTTTTTGCTCAATCACTGGGAACATCCCAAAGGGTCTCGGCAACCCGAATAAGAAGAAGGCTGGAAGCAATAGAGGCATCTGCCTGACTCTTCGGCTTGGCACAGGGATGCGTGTCTCAAGCCTTGCATGGGACCGGGTCCCGGGTACCCTCTAGACCTCTGATTCGTAGAGGTAACCCGCGTCTACCAGGGCTCGAACCGGACTTTGGCCGAAGGAGCGCGCGGTGGCGATGACGTCTTCTGCACTCTGGCGGCCGCCCTCTTCGTGGAGATTGGCAAACACCGCCCGGCGCTTGGCCTGGAACTTGTCCCAAGCCCTGTCCTCGTCCCGGTCTGAAACGATGAGCCGCTTCCTCTTCCCGGTTTCGTCGCGTCCCAGGTCGATCACGCCGATCCAACGCTGATCGGAGTTTCGGAAATAGAATGACCCCTCACCCTGACGTAACTCATGTTCAGGACGAGGCTTGAGTTGTTCACTCATCAGAGTCCTCCTCAGTGGTCGGTGGTGGGAAAGTGCTTGGGTCAAGGTCAGTCCTCTAACGTTGAGACCCTGTAGTTGGCGGTCATGGCATAGGACTCTCCGGGCGCCAGGTGAATCGCGGCGTCCCTCGCGTTCGCTGTCTCGACGCAGATGTACTGACGCCATTCGCCCTCGGAAAGGTCCGCGAGTCGTTCGCCAAGTTCCGGTCCGGGATTCCACACGACAGTAGTCCCGGAGTTCTGGTTCTCAATCGTGATCTGTCGTCCTAGTCTGCGGTCGAGGATTCTCGGTGAGTTCTCGGTCGGATAGATCCGGTCGACCTCTTCCCCAAATATGATCGGTCCCCGTTGCATCGCGAGCCGGTCAGTCTGCGAACCGTCCAGGGTTGTGTCGACGTACATTAGTCCTTCGAAACCCTCGATCTCCACTTCGTCGACGTCTCCTACTTTGAAGTAGGTGTGCAAGGCTTCCTCGAAGTAGAAGGGTTCGGTCCCCGTGTTCGTGACCGTCAGCGTCAGTGAGGCGGCCTCGTCGCCCAGTGCGGCACGAAACTCTGCAGTGAAAGGCTCCAGAACGTCTGCCATCTCCTCGGGCACATCCTCGTCCGTAATCCGATAGGTAACGTCCCAGGTACCCTTTTCGTCCTGCTTGCTCTCAGACAGGTGCCAGTTGAGGAACCGGGCGAATCCGTGCTTGTCAGTTGCGCCTGATTGGCCGAGGAATGGCGGATGGTTCGAGGTGTGGCCGTCGTGGTCCCCAGGGTCCGCATGTGTGGGGATGCCAAACCAAGGGAAGCAGATCGGAGCTCCGCCGTGAGGGCTGTTGCCGACTCTGTAGTTCGCTTCACGGGGGCTGAAGATTAGGGGTCCATAGGTCGCCGAATCCCAACGAGACAGGTGGGCGCCTGCAGAATGGATCTCGAAAGCACCGGAAGAGGTGCTAATTTTACTGACTTCGTCAATCTTGTCTGTTTCGGGCATGACTCTCTCAACGGGTTCGATTACGTATCGGGTGGGACGCGGCTAGTTCCAATAGTCTTATTCAACTACGTCTTGCGGCGAAGAATGCCCGAAGCTGGGCGGTTACTTCGTCTTCGAGGACTCCTGGAACTACCTCTACCTCGTGATTAAGGCGTGAGTCACGGACAACGTCGCGGACGCTACCGCAGGCACCAGCCTTTGGGTCCCAGGCACCGAAGACCAGGGTGCTGATTCGGCTACTAACGACGGCTCCGGCGCACATGGTGCAGGGTTCGAGGGTAACTACCAGAGTGCATCCACTCAGGTTCCATGTTCCAAGTGCGGCGCCGGCTTCGCGCAGAGCAATCACTTCTGCATGAGCCGTGGGATCACTGTCGACTTCGCGGCGGTTCCAGCCGCTTCCGACTATTTTGCCCGAGGGGTCCAGAACCAAAGCGCCGACCGGCACGTCACCGTCCGTTTGGGCGCGGTGTGCGTAGAGTAGGGCCCTGGTCATTGGGCCCTCGTACCGCTGGTTGTAGTTCACGCTCTTAGGCTACAGCGCGGCGTATATCCTGGAGCCATGCAACTACACGTCGCGGATCACCCGCTTGTGAATCACAAGCTCACTGTCCTCCGAAACAAGCAGACCTCCTCGCCGGTTTTCCGTCAGTTGGTTGACGAGTTGGTTACCCTGCTCGCCTACGAAGCGACACGAAACGTCAATGTCGAGGAGGTAGAGATCGAAACTCCGGTGGCTCCAACTACCGGGGTAAAGCTCAAGTCGCCTCTTCCGATCGTGGTTCCCGTTCTCCGCGCGGGACTCGGAATGCTCGATGGCATGACCCGGCTGCTCCCGACCGCAGAGGTCGGGTTCTTGGGGATGAGACGGGACGAGGATTCGCTCGAGATCGAGACATACGCGAGGCGCTTGCCCGATGACATTTCGGGCAGACAGTGCTTTGTGGTTGATCCGATGCTAGCAACCGGGCACACCCTGGTTGCGGCTATCAACTATCTGCTTGAACACGGAGCCAAGGATGTGACTGCTGTGTGCATCCTTGCTGCTCCGGAAGGTCTGGCGGAGGTTGAGAAGCAGATCGGTGATCGCGCTGACGTGAAAATTGTCGTTGCCGCAGTTGATGAAAAGCTCAACGAGAAGGCATACATTGTCCCGGGTCTCGGTGACGCGGGTGACCGCCTGTATGGCGTTGTTGATTAGGAGAATGATTTGAAGATCGGTGTTATTGCGGGTTCGATTCGCGAGGGCCGCAATGGAATCAAGGTTGCGGAATGGGTTATGGACGTTGCGTCGAAGCGCGACGATGCAGAGTATGAACTGATTGATCTCAAGACGTTCAATGTTCCGCTACTGACTGATCCTCGACACCCGGCGATGGCTGGCGGCAAGTATTCGACCCCTGAAGTTCAGGCATGGAGTGAGGCGATCGGAAGTTGCGACGCATTCGTTTTCGTGACCCCCGAGTACAACCACTCGGTCCCCGGCGCATTCAAGAACGCTGTCGACTCCCTTGCTGTTGAGTGGATGGGTAAGCCGGTTAGCTTTGTCTCCTACGGGTCTTCAAGCGGTGTTCGCGCCGTTGAGGCATGGCGTGTGAGCCTTGCCAACTTCGGCATGCTCGATCAGCGCGCTGCCGTTGAGCTGGGCCTGTTCACGGAGTTCGACGGTCAGGGGAACTTTACCCCCGCTGAGCGTCGAATAGAGG
>JBATQJ010000094.1:0-10568 GCA_049291975.1 Scrofimicrobium sp. | reverse complement strand
GACCTTTGGTTGCAGTGAGCACGTCTTGTCAAAAAAGCCGACCCAAATTCCACCGGGTTTTGCCTCTGCACTACTGACGAAACGCCGCTAACGCAACCAAAGGTCGCCACAACAAAAACATCCAAGTCATTCGGCGTCCAAGAACAAGTGGCAGCAGGCCCCAGCGCTGATAAGTACTTCCAGCGTTCCGGCCCCTCGTGTGAGGGGCGCAAGACAAAATATACGTCTCCAGCACCCCATGTGAGGGGGGCGACACCTAATCAGACTATCGACCAGGGTCACCAATATAGACACAGTTGCCACCCTGGCAGCGTGACTAGGAACTATCGCCCAAACCTCAGCAGACCCGAGCGACCTGAATGCAAGTTGCCCCCACCACCAAATCGGTGAGTGGGGGCAACTGCGCTAGGCGCGTACAGACTGGTTTACATCTGGCTTGAGAAGCCCAGACCGAAGTCGATGTTCTCCAAGGAGTTCACGAAATCCTCCAGCCCGGTGCTGTCCTCAGGGAGGGCAAAGTCCAGTGGACTGTAGTTCATCTCTGCCATCGCCTCAGCCGTCGGCTCAACCGAAACGTTGTTATACCTGGCAAGTCCGGTTCCCGCAGGAATCAACTTACCGAGAATTACGTTCTCCTTCAGGCCAACCAGCGGATCAGTCTTGGCGTTCATCGCAGCCTCCGTCAGGACCTTTGTGGTCTCCTGGAAGGATGCAGCCGACAGCCACGAATCCGTTGCCAGCGATGCCTTGGTAATACCCATCAGCATCTGGCGACCCTTCGCAAACTGACCACCCTCAGCAGCAACGCGACGGTTCTCTTCCTTGAAGGTAACCGAGTCAACCAGCTCGCCGGGCATGAACTTGGTGTCGCCCGGCTCAAGCACGGTGATTCGACGCATCATCTGACGGACGATGACCTCAATGTGCTTCGCGTGGATGTCGACGCCCTGGGAGCGGTAAATCTCCTGAACCTCGTCCACCAACTGACGCTGAGCGCGAGCCGCACCGCGAAGACGCAGCACCTCCTTCGGGTCAAGGCGACCCTCAGTGAGTTGCTGACCGGCCTTCACCACGTCACCCGACTCGACCAGAAGTTTCTGGCGGCGAGTGATCTCGATGTGCAGGTCCTCCTTGTCATCATCACGCTTGATGATGATGGTGCGGTGGTTCGGGTTCTCGTCGTCAATCTCGACAACACCCGCCGCCTCGGACATGACCGCAACACCCTTGGGCGTACGTGCCTCGAACAGCTCCTGAACGCGGGGCAGACCTTGCGTGATGTCAGAGCCGCCCGACGCGGCACCACCGGTGTGGAAGGTACGCATGGTTAGCTGCGTTCCGGGCTCACCAATGGACTGAGCAGCAATGATGCCGACTGCCTCGCCAATGTCCACGCGCTTACCAGTTGCGAGCGAGCGGCCATAGCAGGCAGCGCAGGTACCAACGGCAGCCTCGCAGGCAAGGACGGAACGGACGCGGATCTTGTCGATTCCAGCGGCGACCATCACCTCGACCGACTCGGTGGTGACGTCTTCACCTGCGGCGAGGACAACGTTACCGTCCTCGTCCTTCGCATCGGTTGCGAGGGTGCGGGCCAGGGCGGTCGTGTCCAGAACGTCAGACTTGACCAGGTTGCCGTCCTCATCACGGAATGCGATGGCGACCTCGACGCCCATGCGGGTACCGCAGTCTTCAGAGCGAACAATGACGTCCTGCGAGACGTCCACCAGACGACGGGTCAGATAACCCGACTCTGCGGTACGAAGCGCGGTGTCAGCCGTACCCTTACGGGCGCCGTGAGTAGCGATGAAGTACTCGAGAACTGTGAGGCCCTCGCGGTAGTTCGCCTTGATCGGGCGCTCAATCAGCTTCTGCTTCGGGTCGGACACCAAGCCACGCATACCCGTGATCTGCTGAATCTGCGACCAGTTACCACGAGCACCGGAGTTCACCATGCGGTAAACAGTGTTCGCAGGGGTGAAGTTCTCACGGGCGTCCTTCGCGACCTCAGCGGTGCAGTCCTGCCAGACATCCACCAGTTCGCGGTAGCGATCATCAGCGTCAATCAGACCGCGATCGAACTCCTTCTGGATCTCCGCAGCCTTCGCCTCGTATCTCGCCAGAATCTCTTCCTTGTGCGGCGCCGGCTGAATGTCCGTGAACGCAATGGTGACACCAGACCATGTTGCCCAGTAGAAGCCAGCGGCTTTCAGGGCATCCAGGGAGTCGGCGACCAAAACGTTCGGGTAGTGCTCAGCCAGATCGTTGACGATGCTCGACAGAAGCTTCTTCTCAACCACCTCGTTCACATACGGGTAATCAAGAGGAAGTGCCTCGTTGAACAGGGCGCGACCCAGGGAAGTGGTGAGTTCGATTGCCTCGCCCTCAGACCAGCCCTCGGGAGCCTCCCAGCCAAGCGGCGGAACAACATCAGTAAAGCGCAACTTGATTGGCTGCTGCAGACCGATGATGCCCGCGTCGAAGGCCATGATCGCCTCAGAAACCGAAGAGTAAGCGGGAACCGAGTCATGGCTCTCCAGATCCTCAGTCGTCAGGTAGAACAGGCCGTAAACCATGTCCTGCGAGGGCATGGCAACCGGGCGTCCATCAGACGGCTTCAGAATGTTGTTAGTGGAGAGCATGAGGACACGAGCCTCGGCCTGCGCCTCAGCGCCAAGCGGCAGGTGGACCGCCATTTGGTCGCCGTCGAAGTCCGCGTTGAAAGCACCACAGGCAAGCGGGTGAAGCTGAATAGCCTTACCCTCAATCAGCTGGGGCTCGAACGCTTGAATCCCAAGGCGGTGCAGGGTGGGAGCGCGGTTCAGCAGAACCGGGTGCTCGCGGATTACCTCATCGAGGACGTCCCACACCTCGGGGCGCTGACGCTCAACCTTGCGCTTTGCGGCCTTCACGTTCTGCGCATAGCTCTTGTCAACCAGACGCTTCATGACGAACGGCTTGAACAGCTCAAGAGCCATCTGCTTCGGCAGACCACACTGGGATAGCTTCAGCTGCGGGCCAACGACAATAACCGAACGGCCCGAGTAGTCAACGCGCTTACCCAACAGGTTCTGACGGAAGCGGCCCTGCTTGCCCTTCAGCATGTCGCTGATGGACTTCAGGGGGCGGTTCGAGGCGCCAGCAACCGGGCGGCCACGACGACCGTTGTCGAACAGAGCGTCAACAGCTTCCTGAAGCATGCGCTTCTCGTTGTTGATCATGACCTCAGCAGCGCCGAGGTCAAGCATGCGCTTCAAACGGTTGTTGCGGTTGATAACCCGGCGGTACAGGTCGTTCAGGTCAGAGGTCGCGAAACGGCCACCGTCCAGCTGAACCATCGGGCGGATGTCCGGCGGGATAACCGGAATCTTGGTGAGGACCATCGACTCGGGCTTGTTACCGGTCGCGAGGAAAGCGTTGACAACCTTCAGCCGCTTCAGAGCGCGAGCCTTACGCTGCGACGAACCGTTGACGATGGTGTCTTTAAGGATCTCAACCTCAGCCTCAAGGTCGAAGTCCTGCAAGCGCTTCTGGATCGCCTCGGCGCCCATCGAACCCTTGAAGTAGGTGCCGTAACGGGCATCCATTTCCTCGTACAGCCGCTTATCGCCCTCAAGGTCACCGACCTTCAGATCGCGGAAACGCTCCCAAACGTCCTCAAGGCGCTTGATCTGAGCGTCGTACATGCGACGAACCTGAGCCTGCTCACGTTCGAAGCCGCGGCGCTCGCGGGTGCGGACGTCCGACTTCGCGCCCTCTTCCTCAAGGTGAGCAAGACGCGCCTCGGAAGCCTGCATGATCTCGTTGATCTCGTTATCGCGCTTCGACTCCAGGCGAGCCTTCTGGACGTTCATCTCATCGCGAAGCATGTCCATGTCTTCACGACGCCCCTCCTCGTCCACCTCAGTGATCATGTAGGCGGCGAAGTAGATGACCTTCTCCAGGTCCTTGGGGGCGAGGTTCAGCAGGTAGCCCAAACGCGAGGGAACACCCTTGAAGTACCAGATGTGGGTCACCGGCGCGGCCAGCGAAATGTGGCCCATGCGCTCACGACGAACCTTGCTTCGGGTCACCTCGACGCCGCAACGCTCACAGGTGATGCCCTTGTAACGCACGCGCTTGTACTTACCGCAGGCGCACTCCCAGTCGTGGGTCGGGCCAAAGATCTGCTCGCAGAACAGGCCGTCACGCTCCGGCTTCAGGGTGCGGTAGTTAATGGTCTCAGGCTTCCTGACCTCGCCGTGGGACCAGCGATCAATGTCCTCGGTCGTAGCCAAGGAGATTTTCAAACTGTCAAATGTTTTAGTGTCGAGCACTAGCTCTCCTATTTCAGGTCCGGCGGGGTTAGACGAGGTCGATCGAGGAAGCGCCGCTCAGCGGACGAGCGTCAAGGGTGATCCCCAGCTCCTCGCCTGCGCGCATGTCCTCTTCGGTCTCTTCAAGGTCAAGGGTGTTGCCCTCGGCGTCCAGGGCCTCAACGGCCAGGCACAGCGAGCGCATTTCTTGGATGAGGACTCGGAACGACTCGGGGATCCCCGGTTCCGGAATGTCCTCGCCCTTGACGATGGCCTCGTAAACCTTCACGCGGCCGGTGGTGTCATCAGACTTGATCGTCAGGAGCTCTTGCAGGGCGTAGGCAGCGCCGTAAGCCTCAAGAGCCCAAACTTCCATCTCACCGAAACGCTGGCCACCGAACTGTGCCTTACCGCCCAGCGGCTGCTGAGTGATCATCGAGTACGGGCCGGTTGAGCGGGCGTGGATCTTGTCGTCAACCAGGTGGTGTAGCTTCAGCATGTACTTGTAGCCGACCGAGATCGGGTGCGGGAACGGTTCGCCGGAGCGGCCGTCGAACAGCTGCGCCTTACCCAGGTCGTTGACCATGCGCTCGCCGTCACGGTTCGGGCGGGTCACATTCATCAGGCCCAGAAGCTCATCGGCTTCAAGACCGTCGAACACCGGGGTGGCAACCTTCGAGTTCGGTGCCACGGTGACGGCGTCGGGGTGCAGACGCTCAGTCCACTCCTCGCCCTTCTCGCGCGCTTCCTCAGCGTCCCAACCCTGCTTGGCAATCCAACCAAGGTGAGTTTCGAGGACCTGTCCAACGTTCATACGACCTGGAACACCCATCGGGTTGAGGATGATGTCAACCGGGGTTCCGTCAGCAAGGAACGGCATGTCCTCAGCGGGCAGAATCTTGGATACGACACCCTTGTTACCATGGCGACCAGCCATCTTGTCACCGATGGTGATCTTGCGGCGCTGGGCAACGTAAACGCGGACCGACTGGCGTACGCCTGGGCCGAGCTCTCCGTCTTCCTCGGTCATCTCGCGAACATCAATAACGATGCCCTCCTGACCGTGGGGAACTCGCATTGAGGTGTCGCGCAGTTCGCGGGCCTTCTCACCGAAAATGGCCCGCAGTAGGCGCTCTTCGGACGTCAGTTCCGTTTCACCCTTCGGGGTGACTTTTCCGACGAGGATATCCCCGGCCGTCACCTCAGCACCGATACGGACAATGCCCCGCTCGTCGAGGTCCGCCAGGGCCTCTTCCGAGATGTTCGGGATGTCGCGGGTGATCTCTTCGACGCCGAGCTTGGTTTCGCGAGCGTCAACCTCGTATTCCTCAATGTGGATCGAGGTAAGCACGTCCTCTTCCACAACGCGACGCGACAGGATGATCGCGTCCTCGTAGTTGAGGCCTTCCCAGGACATATACGCAACCAGAAGGTTCTTGCCGAGGGCAAGTTCACCGCCGTCGGTCGAGGGGCCATCGGCGATAACGTCACCGGGCTTGACCACGTCACCCTCGTTCACCAGGACGCGCTGATTAATGCAGTTGCCCGGGTTGGAACGCTTGAACTTGTCGAGCGTGTAAACCTTGCGGGTGCCGTCATCGTTAGCGACGGTGACCATGTCGGCGGAAACCTCAGTGACAACACCGGGCTTCTCAACGATGGCCATGTCGCCGGAGTCAGCGGCCGCGCGGCGCTCCATGCCGGTACCAACCAGTGGAGCCTCCGTGGTCAGTAGCGGAACAGACTGGCGCTGCATGTTCGCACCCATGAGGGCTCGGTTAGCGTCGTCGTGCTCCAGGAACGGGATGAGGGAGGTCGCGACCGAAACCATCTGACCGGCCGAAACGTCCATGAAGGTGACCTTGTCGGCGTCAATCAGGGTCGGATCCTCGCCCGCAACGCGGCAGAGGACCTGCTCCTCAACGAACTTACCCTTCGAGTCAACCGGAGCCGACGCCTGGGCAATGAACTGGCCGATTTCGTCGTCCGCGGTGAGGTAGTGGACCTCGTCCGTAACCTTACCCTTCTTCACCACGCGGTACGGCGTCTCGATGAAGCCGAACTCGTTGATGCGAGCAAAAGTGGCGAGGTTACCAATCAGGCCAATGTTCGGACCTTCAGGGGTCTCGATTGGGCACATACGGCCGTAGTGCGAGGGGTGAACGTCACGAACTTCCATGCCTGCACGATCACGGGAAAGACCACCGGGGCCCAGGGCGGAAAGGCGGCGCTTGTGGCCCAGGCCCGCGAGCGGGTTGTTCTGGTCCATAAACTGCGACAGTTGCGAAGTACCGAAGAACTCCTTGATCGCGGCCGTCAGAGGACGGATGTTGATCAGGGTGTTCGGGGTGATCGACTCAACCTCGTGCGTCGACATCTTCTCGCGGACGGTGCGCTCCATGCGGGCTAGGCCCGTGCGCATCTGTCCCTGGATTAGCTCACCAACCGCGCGAACGCGGCGGTTGCCGAAGTTGTCGATGTCGTCGGACTCAACGCGAATCTCTACAGGCTTGCCAGCGCGAACACCGGGAAGGGTTTCCTCGTCCCGCTGCAGCGCAAGCATGTACTTGACTGTGGCGACAATGTCGGTCTCGGTCAGAGTGCCCTGGGTGAGAGCCACATCCAGGCCCAGCTTCTTATTGATCTTGTAACGACCAACCTTGGCCAGGTCGTAGCGACGA
Source organism: Scrofimicrobium sp. (assembly GCA_049291975.1). GTDB lineage: Bacteria > Actinomycetota > Actinomycetes > Actinomycetales > Actinomycetaceae > Scrofimicrobium. Next base: position 3,592 of record JBATQJ010000094.1, on the reverse strand, counting down.
GGCGCGAAGTAGAAGTTGCGGAGCAGGTTCTCGCCGGCCTCAACGCTAGCTTGCTCGCCGGGGCGAACCTTGCGGTAGATGGTCAGCAGCGCCTCGTCCTGGGTCTGGGCACCGTCCTTGTCGAGGGTCTCCAGAAGTAGTGGGTAGTCCTCGAACTCCTGGCGGATTTCCTCGCCCGTAAGACCAATGGCCTTCAGGAGCAAGGTGACGGGGAGCTTGCGTTTGCGGTCGATACGGACCGCCACGGCATCGCGTCGGTCGATCTCGAACTCAAGCCAGGCACCGCGGCTCGGAATGATGCGAGCGGAGAAGATGTCGCGGTCAGAGGTCTTGTCGGCCTGGCGCTCGAAGTAGACGCCGGGGGAACGAACCAGCTGCGAAACAACGACGCGTTCGGTGCCGTTGATGATGAAGGTGCCCTCCGGGGTCATCAGGGGGAAGTCACCCATGAAGACGGTCTGGGACTTGATCTCACCGGTCTCCCGGTAGGTGAAGTCGACCTTGACGTACATCTTCGCGGAGTAGGTCAGGTCACGCTCGCGGCACTCGTCAGGATCGTGGATCGGGTCCTCGAGGGTGGGGTCATGGAACTCAAGTTCCATGGTCTCGGCCAGGTCAGTGATCGGGGAGATTTCCTCGAACAACTCAGCTAGGCCGGATTTGTCTGGGAAGTCGGTGCGACCGACCTCTTGCGCCAGTGCCACGCGGCGTTCCCACTCGGGGGCACCACGAAGCCAGTCAAAGCTCTGACGCTGGATTTCTAGAAGGCTCGGCGGCTGCATAATCTGGTGCAGTTTTGCGAACGAAATACGTTTCTTAGGCTCGAATGCGGTTGTTTCCGCGGAAGCACTGGAAGCCAAAGGGGATCCTTCCCGGCAGGTCGCGATATCCTATGTTCGGATACCATCATGCGGTTGCGCGCGAATGCACACCGGTCCCTAACTGATACTGTTCCTGCACGCTTGGCGCTCTTCGGCGTGTGGATACAGGTCACCTCGGACACTTTGGGCGCAAATATTGAGTTTATTGGCGTGTTTGGTGTATAGCAATGGTTCGGCGGGTGATCTCGCGCACCTCGCCACCCCACTGGTCACAGGAGGATCCCGTTGGAGACGAACGACAGCCGGGCTATTGATGCCGAGCACGCGGCTGCCACCGAGTATTGGCGACCGCGATTCCACTTCACGCCCGCCCGGAACTGGATGAACGATCCGAACGGTCTCAGCTTCATTGATGGAACCTGGCACCTCTATTACCAGTACAACCCACTTGGGATCGAGCCGGCGAACATGAGTTGGGGGCATGCGGTCAGTTTGGATTTGCTCCACTGGGAGGAACTCCCCGTCGCGCTGATGTACGAGGGTGAAGTCGGAATTTTCTCCGGTTCCGCCGTCCTCGATTCGGAGGACGACGCAGGGTTCGGCGGCGCGCTTGTTGCCGCCTACACGATTGCGGCGCCGGGACATCAGTCGCAGGGACTCGCTTTCTCGCTTGATGAGGGTCTGAGCTGGGAGAAGTACGAGGGAAACCCGGTTCTGGACCGAGGTAGCACCGACTTTCGGGACCCGAAAGTCTTTCGCTACCTGGATTCTTCCGGCGACGGCTGGTGGGTCATGGTCGCGGTCGAGGCACCCGAAGAAGCCGTGGTGATCTACCGTTCGACGAACCTCAAGGACTGGGAACTGACGCAGTACTTCCAGATGCCGCATCAGGAGGGGCTGCTTTGGGAGTGTCCAGATCTGGTGAGGCTTCCGGTGGTAGCAACCAGGCTTGGCAAGCAGCGCTCGGACGATGAGTTGGCAGAAACTAGAGACCTCGACGCAGGTTCACCCGCCGACACCCCCACTTCCGGCACCAGGACCGGAGCAACCACCGAAGGACTCGCCAGAGAGTTTGTCTGGGCGCTGATCCTCAGCACCAATCCGGGCGGGGCTGCCGGAGGCTCGGGGATGCGCTACCTACTTGGAGACTTCGACGGCGCGGAGTTCACACCTTTTGCCGATTCCTCGTGGAAGCCCCTCGACTGGGGGCCCGACTACTACGCAGCGGTAAGTTTCTCCGGACTGCCAGGGGTCGAAGAACCTGATGGAAGAGTTGTGACCCTCGGCTGGATGAGCAACTGGGACTACGCGGAACAGGTACCAACCAGGCCGTGGCGAGGGGCGATGTCACTGCCGCGTGAGCTGGCAGTAGTTGAGAGCCCAGTGGGGTTTCACCTGATCCAACACCCGGCAAGGGAGGTAGATGCCTGGTTTGGTAAAGAAATCGAGGTTGCAATGCAACCGGGAAATTCCGAGGCTACTGCTAGTCACGGGGCCACCTCCGACCCCGACACAGCAACACCAAGCTCCACTGCGAACTCAGGCGACAGCGCAAGCCACTCCTCACCCGATAGCAACAGAGCCACCTCCGACTCCAACACAGCAACATCAGACTCCAAACCCGATGCGGGTCTCGATTGCCGTAGTGCCAACGGAAACGCCGTCACTTTTGATCCCGGAACCAGCTATCTACTGACGTTGAGCCTGAAACTAGATGGCGCGGGGACATCAGGCCGCTTCGTTTTGAGCCTTGCCGGTAGGTCCGCAACAGTCTCATACAATGTGAAAGCTGAGCGACTGACTGTTGACCGGTCAGGATCAGAATCTCTTCATTCTGGCGGCAGCGCCTCCTCGGTTGCAGACCACTTCAGCGCTCAACTACCTCCTGTCGACGGGACTATCACTTTGTCGATCTTTGTAGACTCGGCATCGATCGAAGTCTTTTCGGACGAGGGGACGGTCACTTTGAGTGCTCAGATGCTCCCCCGTCCAGCTAGCGGCGCCGGGGGCACCACCGCGAGCGTCTCAACCGCGGGCGAGATCGCGATCGAAACGCTCACCTGGCGACCGTGTGTCGCCTGATCGCACAAGCGCTACCAAGTGGCCAAAACCCATCGAGTGAGCAACGAGTTCGCTACCACGCGGCTGCCTCAAACTCCCAAAAGAGACCATGTAGCAGACAAGCCGAGCGAGCGTTGCCGTAGTTCAGACTCGATGAAGAAAGCGAGAGCGACCCTGTACTGCCTGATCGCACAAGCGCTACCAAGTCGCCAAAACCCATCGAGTAAGCAACGAGTTCGCTACCGAGTGGCCTGATTCTTGGACGACACGCCCAGGAAATAGGAAGAATTCAGGCCACTCGGTAGCGCACTCGCACCAGTGTCGGCAACGCGCTTGGGGTCCCGGTCGACTGCAACTGACACAACGAATCCCGGAGCAAAACTGACACAAGGAATCCCGGAACGAGAAGTCTCGACGACGCGCTTGGGGTCCTGGTCGACTGCAACCAGGACCCCGCGGTCACGACCCTTTTCTGGGTAGGACTAGCCCTTGACTGAGCCGGAGGCCAACCCTCGTACGAAGAATCTTTGAAGCGTGATGAACACCAACAGCGGAACGGTCATCGACAGGAACGCGCCTGCTGTCAGCAACTCTGCTCCCTGACCCTGCGTGCCGAGCAACTGTTGTTGCTGAACAATGATCGTTGCGTTCGACGGCTGCAGGAACAGCTTCGCCGTGAGCAGGTCATTCCACACCCAAAGGAACTGAAG
>JBATQJ010000093.1:0-16688 GCA_049291975.1 Scrofimicrobium sp. | reverse complement strand
GTCCTAGAGGAACTGAAATGACTACTCCGAGCGGAGGGCCTCCACCGGGTCCTTCCTTGAGGCCGCCGACGAGGGAATCAGGCCTGCCAGATACGTCAGTCCCATGCTGATTAGCACCAGAATGACTCCGGCCTGCCACGGCAGTACCGCGACCCCGTGGATTCCCCATCTTCCGGCGACGAAGGCATTCGCTGGAATCGTCAACAGTAGCGTCACTCCGATGCCGATAACGCCCGCAACGAATCCAACTATCAGAGTCTCGGCATTAAACACCGTTCGAATGTTTTTCTTCGAGGCACCAATTGATCTGAGAATGCCGATTTCCTTGCGCCGTTCAAGCACCGAGATGTAGGTGATAACCCCGATCATGATCGAGGAGACAACAAGAGAGATAGCAACGAACGCCACCAGGACGTACGAGACGACGTTGATAATCGTCGTCACTGAAGACATTAGGGTTCCAACCATGTCGGTGTAGGTGATAACCCGGTCTTCGTGCCCCTGATCTTTCACGGTCTCGTTGTAGTTGTCGAGGATGGACAGCACCTGTTCCTTGTCCTCGAAACTCTTCGGGTAAATGTCAATCTGGAACGGCTTCTGCAAATCAGCCCAACCAAACTTCGCCATGTTTGAGTCGAAGGACGTACGTTCGGTTGCCATCATGGTCATCATTATCTGCGCCAGTTCATCCTCACTCAGGTTGAACTTGAAGGCATTCATGAACGCATCCTGATCAATGCTCATCGCTCCGGCCATGTTGTCCGCAAACGAACCCATCGCCTGTTCAATCGATCCGGCAATCTGGGTCTGCAGCGCGGGCAATAGTTGGGCTTCTATCTGGCTACCGATCGCACCCATTGCCTGAGCCATATAACCGGCCATGACCGACTGCATCTGAGACTGGATCGTCGCAGCATTTGCGGCGATCTGATCCTGGACTGCTTTGCCCATAGCGTCGGTTATTTGACCGACAATTTCCTCTTGAGCAGCATCGAGTCCGCCCTCTAGATCGCCCTGCAGCGCAAGGAACTCGTCACGGATTTTCTCACCCTCCGCAGTGTTCAGGAATGCCTCGTAGGCATCCGAGATATCAGTGGTACAGGCATTGGCCGGGTCCATACAGAAGGTGCCAAATCCCTCCGCGAACGCCTGCCCCAACTCTGTCACTTGCTCCGGGGTGACACCCAGATCGATACCACTCAAGTCGATTCCAGCCAGGACCTGCTCGATATCAATGTCGCTCATGTCGATGCTTAGGTCCCCCATGATCTGTCCCATATCCAACTGGGGCAGAGTCGAGGGGTCGATAGTCATTGCGGGCAAGCCCATCCCGGTGAAGTCGAGCATTGAGGGGTCGATCGACAGTGCTGACTCATCAAACTTGAAGGCCGCAGCGATGGCTTCCTCATCAATGGACATCAGTTTGTCCATGTCGAAACCGCCGCCGGGATCCTTCTCTTCCTCAGCGAACGTTCTTCCAGTCAGAACATTGGTCTTGGGGCTCTCCTTTTGAGCTTTGACTACACCGCTGTTCGAAGCGATGTCAATCAACTCGTTGGTGAGCTCGGGGGTGTAATAGAAGCCCATCGACAGGGCCGCAGCCTGCACGTCCGGGCTCTGTTGGACGATCCCGCTGATAACCAGCTTTTGTCCAGTCGAAGCTAGCTCATTAACAACGGTCTTGTCATTCGCGCGACTAGTCCAAACCCCGTATGTCTCGTCGTACCGGTAGAAGCTAGAGGATGGCACCAGCTGGAAGGTGACGTCCATGAGTTCGTCATACGTGAACTCAAGCGGCCCGTCAGTCGGAGGTGTCACGGGCTCCTCGTTCATCAACTGTTCAAGCATCCTGTCAAGTTGCGCGCCGTCACGCAGTCCCATGTTGTAGAGCATCAGATCGGGAACAGTTCCCTCGGGGGTGAGCACCAAGAGGATCTCATTGGGCTGGGTAGGCCAATGCCCAGCCTTCACCTCGTACTGCGACTCAACCAGGCTTGTCTCACCCACCAGTTCGTGGAACATATTCATCGACATCGATGATGCAAACGGGTTCGTGCTTCCCATCCCCATCATTGCAAAGGTCGAATCGGGGTTGACCTGCCTGGCTTCCCCCTGATCGCCCAGGGTGTAGATCTGAGGAACGACGTTGTAGGTGTACTGGACCAGATTGGCGTAGTTGTCGATTTGGGAGGCGTCGCTCTCCAGGTACTTCTTTAACGCCTGAAGATCATTTGATCCGACCGAGCTGAGCATCATGTTCATCATCTCGATCTCGCGGACGTGTCCATCTTCGGGTTCGGAGTCCCCGCCACCCGCGGCATTCTCCGTTGCGACTCCAAACATGGCGCTCATGTCCATACCCTGACTTTGAATCGTCAGCGGGTAGACCGACAGCGTGTCTTCCTCGATGCCCCTGATGTAGTTGTTGACTCCGTTAGCTAGGGAGAGGATCAGAGCGATACCGATGATTCCAATCGAACCAGCAAAGGCCGTCATGAGCGTGCGACCCTTCTTCGTCATGAGGTTGTTGAAGGACAGAGCGATTGCCGTGAGGAACGACATCGAAGTGCGACGACTTGGCTTCGCACTATGTGGCTCAGTGTCGGGATCGAATGGGTCAGAGTCATGCACGACCCGCCCGTCCCGAAGGTCAACAACCCGAGTCGCGTATTCGTCGGCCAACTCGGGGTTGTGAGTGACCATGAGGACTAGGCGATCATCCGCGATCTCCTTCAGCAGGTTCATGATTTGAACACTGGTGGTGGAATCGAGGGCTCCAGTCGGCTCATCAGCCAGAAGAATCTCGGGATCATTGATCAGCGCCCTGGCGATTGCCACGCGCTGCATCTGTCCGCCAGAAAGCTGGCTCGGCTTCTTGTGGATGTGCTCGGCCAGCCCGACCTCGCCCAATGCCGCGATTGCACGCTCACGCCGCTGCGTCTTCGAAACCCCGGAAAGCGTCAGTGCCAACTCGACGTTCGCCAGCACTGTCTGGTGTGGAATCAGGTTGTAGCTTTGGAAGACAAATCCAACCCTGTTGTTGCGGTAGGTGTCCCAGTCACGGTCCGTGTACTTCGAGGTATCGATACCGTCGATAATCAACGCACCGGAATCGTAACGATCCAGGCCGCCAGCAATGTTCAGAAGGGTCGTCTTACCGCTGCCCGATGGACCTAGGATTGCAACGAACTCATTGTCGCGAAAGGAAACTGAGACGTCGTCCAGTGCGACTTGAGTAAAGTCCGCAACGGTGTATGACTTGCGGATATCCTTCAGTTGCAACATATAGGCCTCCACTACGAGCCTACGCGGAGCACACCCCGGTTCTAGCGCGAGAACACCCACGTTAGCGGAGCGCTTAATGGCTCCTAACTGGGCAGTCGTTGGTATATATTCCTTCTCATCTTCTAGGGTGTGTCGCCTAAATACATCCTCGCCTGAGCAGGGATTTGGGAGACGCACCCTGGCTGACGGTAGCCTTGTGTTTCCAGTCGTTGGCCGAGGACGGGAGGCGAGGTTGCGTACCGACGTTTGGCTCTGGACCACCAGAGCATTCCGATCCCGCTCGTTGGCCACCTCAGCGGTCCGGGCCGGTCACGTCAGAGTAAACGGCGCCGTCATCAAACCCTCGTACAAACTCTCTGTTGGGGACGAGGTACGAATCCGCGTGCAGGGATTCGACCGCGTTCTTGAAGTTGTCTCTCTCCCACCAAAGCGTCTTGGTGCCCCATTGGCGAAAGAGGCATACCTGGATCACTCTCCCCCTCGTCCAAAGTTCTATGGCGGGATCCCGACCAGGGATCCCGGAGCAGGGCGGCCAACGAAGAAGGAACGCCGTCAGCTGGAAGAACTGCGCGGCGAGGAATGGGCCAAGCACTCGCGCAGATAGTTGCTACCCGCACATTCCCCCATGTCAAGGCGTGATAGTGCACCTTCCCCCATGACGCTGTCCGCAGTAGCCTCGAACCAAAGAACGAGTGGAGGCAGACATGGGGAAACACCGAGTAGTGATTGTCGGCTCGGGATTCGGCGGTCTTTTCGCCGCGAGAAACCTGGCGAACGAGGACGTCGAGATAATCCTCCTCTCAGATACAACCCATCACCTTTTCCAGCCCCTCCTCTATCAGGTTGCCACCGGGATTCTCTCCGAAGGTGAGATCGCTCCGTCAACGCGTGAGATCCTCAAGCGCCAGAAGAACGTCAAGGTTCTGTTGGGAACGGTCGAGGATATTGACCCGGAGTCGCAGCAAGTAGTTTGGCGCCACTACGGCCAAAAGCGTGCGACTAGATACGACACCCTGATCCTGGCGGCCGGCGTTGGTCAGTCGTACTTTGGCAATGATCACTTCGCAACGTTTGCGCCGGGAATGAAGAGTATCGATGACGCGCTTGAGCTTCGTGCCCGTATATTCCGCGCTTTCGAGCAAGCTGAGGTTAGCGATGACCCCGAGGAGATCCAGAAGCTTCTGACGTTCGTCGTCGTGGGTGCCGGCCCAACCGGAGTCGAGATGGCCGGTCAAATCAGGGAACTATCCTCAAAGACTCTGCCGAAAGAGTTCCGAAACATCGACACCACCAAGGCACGAGTCATTTTGGTGGAGGGCGGAAGTCAGCCGCTGCCGTCGTTCGGTAGCAAACTCGGGGAAGTCACGCTCCAGGACCTGAGCGATCTGGGCATTGAGTTCCTTGGAAATACCCTGGTCACCGACATCGGCCCCGACACCGTTACCGTCCGTGACAAGGATGGGAACGAGGAACTAATTCCCTCGACCTGCAAGGTCTGGGCCGCCGGAGTTCAGGGGCCGCCAATTGCCAGAGTGCTCTCTGAACGAACCGGCGCTGAGCTTGATCGAGCCGGACGGGTCCTTGTTGAACCTGATCTTTCCGTCAAGGGTTACCCAAACCTCTACGTGGTTGGTGACATGATGAGCCTGGAGGGAGTCCCCGGAGTTGCGCAGGGAGCCATTCAGGGAGCCCGCTTCGTCACCAGGCGACTCAAGGACCTGCTTGCCGGTAGAGATCCGAGCGACGTGGAATTCAGCTACAACGACAAGGGATCCATGGCCACTATCGCCAGGTCTAAGGCTGTCGCCAGTATCGGCCCGGTCAACCTGCACGGATTCTCAGCCTGGCTCGCTTGGTCGTTCCTCCACGTCCTCTACATCACCGGCTTCAAGTCCCGGGTTTCAACCCTGTTCCACTGGGCGGTGAGCTTCGCGTCGAACGCCAGGTCTGAGCGGACCAGCACCAACCAGCAGATGGTCGGAAGGCTGGCCCTTGATCATCTTGGCGAGAGGGTTTCTAGCCTTCTGATCAAGGGCGCCTCGCCCGAGGAGATCCTGGTGCGCGCCATGGACCTCGAACAACTCGACTACGAACGAGCGGAGGAGGGCTAAAGAGCCTCCGGGCCCCGTTCTCCCGTACGAACCCGGATGACCTCTTCAACATTTGTCACCCAGACCTTCCCATCCCCGATGTTTCCGGTGTGGGCGGCCGTGACAATGGCGCTAAGGGCCTCTTCGAGTAACTCATCAGCCACCAGGGTCTCCACCTTGATCTTTGGGATCATGGCCGGATTGTAGTTGGCACCTCGGTAATACTCGCTGTGCCCCTTCTGCTGGCCAATACCAGAGACCCCAGTAATGGTTGCCCCGTTGAGGCCCACAAACGCAAGCGCCTGTCGAACTGACGCCACCTGCGTCGGTTGAATGACTGCGGTAATTAGCTTCATTTCAACTCCTTATGTCAGATCCGACCGACCAGCGTCGGCGAATCATAGGCGGTCTCAGCGTGCTGTGTGAGGTCGATTCCGACCATTTCTTCCTCATCGGTGATTCGCCAACCGACGGTGACCTGCAGTCCCTTGGCGATCAGGAACGTCACGACCCCGGAAACTACAAGCGCCGCCACGGCGATCAGGATTTGGGTGATTAGTAGTCCAACTCCGCCGCCATAGAACAGTCCACCTTCTGTAGCAAAGAGGCCGATGAGGACGGTTCCGACCAGTCCGCCAACCAGGTGCACGCCGACCACGTCGAGGGAATCGTCAAATCCGAACCTGAACTTCAAACCTACTGCCGCCGCACAGGTCGCGCCAGCGATAAGTCCAAGGAAGATGGAACCGACAGGACTTAGAGCTCCAGCTGCGGGAGTGATGGCCACGAGCCCCGCAACAATGCCCGATGCGGCTCCAAGAGAGGTGGCGTGCTTTCGAGTAACTGCCTCATACAGCATCCAGCCGAGCATTGCAGCGCCCGCCGCAGTGGTGGTGTTGACCCAGGCCATTCCGGCCAGACCGTCGGCGGTGAATGCAGATCCACCGTTGAAGCCGAACCAACCGAAGAACAGTAGGCCCGAGCCGAGCATGATCAGGGGCAGGTTGTGGGGACGCATGTCCTCCTTGCCGAACTTACGTCGTTTGCCGATCAACAGGGCGATCACCAATGCTGCCATGCCGGCGTTGATGTGAACCACTGTTCCACCGGCGAAGTCAATCGGTGCCACCCCGGTCATAGCGGCGATCGGACCGTCAGCTGAAAGAAGACCTCCGCCCCAGACCATGTGAGCCATTGGGAAGTAGGCGAAAGTTACCCAGAGAGTGACAAATGCCAGCCAGGTTCCAAACTTGACACGTTCCGCGAGGGAGCCCGCGATGAGGGCGACGGTGATTATTGCGAATGTGGATTGGAAAGCTACTCCCACCCATGCCGGAACACCGAAGTCGTCCAGAGCGTTACCGTCGAACGTTCCACCGAGTCCGAACTGGGCAAACGGATTGGCGAAAATCCCGGCGATGCCTTCACCGCCGTATGTCATTGACCAACCCCATAGCGGGTAGACGACGGCAACGACGGCGATCACGCCGAAGACCATCATCATCATGTTCAGAGCGGACTTCTGTCGGCTCATGCCTCCGTAAAAGAGAGCGAGTGCCGGGGTCATCAGAAGTACTAGGGATGCAGATGTGAGCATCCAGGCTGTTGCGCCGGTGTCTAGTTCTAGCATCGTGCCGCCTTCCTGTTGTGAGGAACATTGACGATTCAAAGTAAGAACTGACGGTCCCCACGTCTTGCTTCTATCCAAAAAATGGCCCGTTATTCATTTGTTACCGAACTGGCATTTTTCCCCGAATTCGAGTGTCCCCCGCCTCAAAACAGTGCTATATATTCATGTATTCGTAAAGCGTTTCTATTGTTTAGATCCATTTTTTCTCATGTATTTACATAACATTTGTTCCGAGATTGCGATAGATAACGATTTGATAACTATTGGTCATTTGACGACCTCAAATTCTGATTAGTATTAGCTTGCAAGTCTGACTCACAGGCCAGACAACTCATAACTTTACTGTTTCTTTAGGTAATAAAGGGACAGCAATTACATAGACGCACTGGCGGCCAATAAGGAGATCCCGTGAACCGATCCCAACCGCAGCCCAGAGTGCAAGTCGGATTGCCGACACGCACTGGACTCTACGATCCCTCGTACGAACACGACGCGTGCGGCGTCGCATTTGTCGCCACGCTCTCGGGACCGCCAACCCACAGCATTGTTCGCCAGGGCATCACCGCCCTTGAGCGCCTCGACCATCGTGGAGCCGTCGGCGCGGAAGTGAATACCGGAGATGGCGCGGGACTCCTCATCCAAATGCCCGATGAGTTCTTCCGATCAACGGTCCGTCCCGACCTCCCCAGACCCGGCTCATACGCCGCGGGCCTGGTGTTCCTTCCAGGTTCGCACGAGGGACGAGTCGAGTTGTCCCGCGCTGTTGCCGCAGTAGAACGAATAGTGCGCGAGGAGGGACTGCGGGTAATTGCCTGGCGCGACGTTCCGATTGATGACAGCAGTATCGGTCCCACGGCCCGCGGTTCAATGCCAGTTTTCCGTCACCTGTTGGTCACCTCGCGTGACGCTGATCTGAGCGGGCGTGCCCTGGACATCGCCGCATACCGGGTGAGGCGGCGCGCCGAGCGCGAAGCCGAGGTCTACATGACAGGACTGAGCACTCGCACACTCACATATAAGGGAATGCTGACAACCGAGCAACTCTCAAGCTTCTTCCTGGATCTGTCTCATCCATCGCTCACCTCACGGCTGGCTCTGGTTCACTCCAGGTTCTCTACCAACACTTTCCCCTCCTGGCGACTTGCGCAGCCCTTCCGCATGATTGCACACAACGGGGAAATCAACACCGTTCGCGGCAACCGCAACTGGATGCATGCGCGCGAAAGCAAGCTTCACAGCGAGCTACTGGGAAGAATCGAGCCCTTGCTCCCCATAACCTCAGAGGGAGATTCAGACTCCGCGTCACTTGACGAGGTGCTGGAACTTCTTGCTCTTACCGGACGCTCGCTACCACACGCTGTGGCGATGCTGATCCCGGAGGCCTGGGAGAACAACGAACATATGGACCCGGAACTCCGTAGCTTCTACAGGTACGCCTCGTGCCTCATGGAGCCCTGGGACGGGCCCGCTGCCGTGACTTTCACCGACGGTTCGATAGTCGGAGCTATCATGGACCGAAACGGCCTTCGCCCTGGGCGCTGGCAAATCACCGATGATGATCTGGTCGTTTTTGCCTCCGAGACCGGAGTGCTGGACATCCCCGACAGCCGGATCAAAGCCAAGGGACGACTGGAACCTGGAATGATGTTCCTGATCGATCTGGAAAAGGGCGTGATTGTCCCCGATGCCCAGATCAAGCGTGAACTCGCAACCATGCAGCCCTGGCAGCAGTGGATCGATGAAGAAATGGTCTCTCTGGCCGATCTTCCAACCCGCGAACACATCGGGCATACCCAGTCCTCCGTTCTCCGTCGTCAGCAGGAGTTCGGCTACACCCAAGAGGACCTTGACGTTATCTTGGCACCCATGGCCATGACCGGCGGCGAAGCCCTCGGATCCATGGGATCGGATACCCCGATCGCCGTCCTCTCGGATCGACCCCGCCTGCTGTTCGACTACTTCACCGAGCTGTTCGCGCAGGTGACAAACCCACCGCTTGACGCCATCCGTGAAGAACTGGTGACATCGCTCCGCACGGTCTCGGGAGCCCAACCCAATCTTCTGGTCGACAGCCGCGCACACGCCCGGAAGCTGGAACTCAACTTCCCCGTGATCAGCTCAGATGAACTGGCCCAGATAACCCACATTGGGAGTGCAAGTGGCGGTAAGGGACTCAAGTCTCGCGTCCTGCGCTGCCTCTACCGGAACTCTGGCGGCGGCGAAACTCTCGAAGAGTCCCTGAAACGCATCTTCGCTGAGGCGGACGAGGCTATCGAAGACGGCGTTTCGTTCCTGATTCTTTCCGATCGCGAGTCAAACGCCGAGATGGCCCCGATCCCCTCGCTCCTGGCAACCTCGGCGCTTCACCACCACCTGCTAAAGAAGAAGACCCGAACCCAGGTCGGTTTGATTGTCGAGGCGGGTGATGTGCGCGAGGTACACCATGTCGCCCTACTAATCGGCTACGGCGCGGTGGCGGTCAACCCATACCTTGCCGCCGAATCCGTTGAGACGATGGCGAACGATGGGCTGCTGGGTGAAACCACTCCCGAAGTTGCCGTGAAGAATGTCCTCAAGGCCCTCGGCAAGGGTGTGCTCAAAGTGATGTCCAAGATGGGCATTTCCACGGTCTCCTCGTACTGCGGCGCCCAGGTGTTCCAGGCGATCGGCCTCAGCCAAGAGTTCGTTGACCGCTACTTCACAGGGACAATCTCGCCACTGGGAGGCGTCGGAATCGACGTAATCGCTGCAGAAGTGGCGTCGAGGCACGAGGTCGCATATCCCCCCTCGGGCATCTCTCCGGCCCACCGGACCCTAGGCGTCGGCGGCGAGTACAAGTGGCGCCGGGAAGGCGAAGCACACCTGTTCAACCCTCAGACCATCGCCAGGCTTCAGACCGCTACTCGAACCGAGTCCAGGGAGGTGTTCCGCTCCTACACCGACGGCGTGGACGACCAGGCGAAGCGGCTCATGACCCTGCGCGGCCTGATGAGGATGCGACTCGAGGACGTTGAACCAGTTCCCTTGGAAGAAGTCGAACCGGTCTCTGAGATCGTGAAGCGATTCGCGACCGGCGCTATGTCATTCGGCTCGATCTCGAAGGAAGCCCACGAAACCATGGCGATCGCCATGAACACTCTGGGCGGAAGGTCTAACACCGGGGAGGGCGGCGAGTCCCCCGAACGCTTGAGGGACCCGCTACTCAACTCCGCCATCAAGCAGGTTGCCTCCGGACGCTTCGGCGTCACCGCGGACTACCTGACGCATGCGCGAGACATTCAGATCAAGATGGCTCAGGGCGCGAAGCCGGGCGAGGGAGGACAGCTTCCCGCCGCGAAAGTCTATCCGTGGGTGGCGAAAGAGCGGCACTCGACTCCCGGAGTTGGACTGATCTCACCCCCACCCCATCACGACATTTACTCGATTGAGGACTTGAAACAACTGATCTACGACCTGAAGAACTCCAACCCGGAGGCCAGGATTCACGTAAAGCTAGTTTCGGAAATCGGCGTTGGCACCGTCGCCGCTGGCGTTGCGAAAGCGCACGCTGACGTAGTCCTTATTTCGGGGGCAGACGGAGGTACCGGAGCTGCTCCTCTCACCTCGCTCAAACATGCGGGAGCTCCCTGGGAACTAGGACTGGCTGAAGCCCAGCAAACCCTGGTCCTCAATGACCTGCGTGACCGCGTGGTTGTCCAGGCCGACGGACAACTGAAGACCGGGCGCGATGTCATCATCGCCGCCCTGCTGGGCGCTGAAGAGTTCGGCTTTGCTACCGCCCCGCTGGTGGTCTCAGGTTGCATCATGATGCGGGTCTGCCAGAAGGACACGTGTCCCGTAGGCGTTGCGACCCAAAATCCGGAACTTCGAGCGCGCTTCTCAGGAAAGCCTGAGTACGTCATCAACTTCTTCACCTACATCGCCGAGCAGGTCAGGGAACTCCTCGCAACTCTTGGTCTCCGCTCAATTGAAGAAGCCGTAGGGCGAACCGACCTGCTCGACGCCACCGAGGCAATCGACCACTGGAAAGCAGATGGACTGGATCTGACACCGATCTTCCAGCGGATCGAGCCCCGCCCAGGATCATCCCTCCACCAGGTGCGGGACCAAGAGCACGACCTCGACGAGGTCCTGGACCGCAGGCTCATCCTGCTTTCCGCCCCCGCCCTAAAGCGCGGTGAGAAAGTCCAGATCGACACGGAGATTCGGAACACCGACCGCTCAACCGGAACGATGCTGGGCCATGAGATCGCCAAGCGCTACGGTGATGACGGCATGGAAAAGGGAACCATCTCCATCCGCCTGAGCGGTTCAGCAGGCCAGTCGCTTGGAGCGTTCCTTCCCCAGGGCGTCGAAATCTCGGTTTTTGGAGATGCCAACGACTACGTGGGCAAGTCCCTGTGCGGTGGAACCATCGCAGTGACTCCCGCGCGAACCGCGCTGTTCGACCCCAACAAAAACACGATTGCGGGCAACGTTGTGGCCTACGGAGCCACGTCGGGTGAGCTCCACATCCGCGGCAAGGTCGGCGAAAGGTTCGGGGTTCGTTGCTCCGGTGCCACGATCGTCGCCGAGGGCTGTGGTGATCACGCGCTCGAATACATGACTGGCGGTCGTGCCCTCATTCTGGGTCCGACAGGTCGAAACGTTGCTGCCGGTATGTCTGGCGGTGTCGCGTACCTTCTGGACTTCGATCCGGGACTCCTCAATACTCAGGCCGCTGGTGAACTCGACGTTCGCGGTCTCTCAGATGTTGAGGGCGAGGAAGTCGTGCGACTACTCCACCGCCACGTCGAACTGACCGACTCGGACGTAGCCAGGAAACTACTGGCCTACCTCCCCTCTTCGTTGGCACGGTTTACCCGACTCGAACCCAAGCAGTACGCGTCAGTCCAGGCAATCCTGGCTCAGGCAAAAGCCGATGGTCGCGACAGCGACGACGCAGAAGTATGGCAACAAATCCTGGAGGTGTCCCATGGCTGATCCAAAAGGCTTCCTGAAGGTCCGCGAGCGCGAGCTCCCCGCCTCCCGTCCCGTCCCTGTCCGTATCCGCGACTACAAGGAGGTGTACCAGGAGCAGCAGCTGCAGACAGTCGAGCGTCAGGCAGGCCGTTGCATGGACTGTGGCGTCGCTTTCTGCCACTTCGCCTGTCCGCTGGGGAACCTGATCCCAGAGTGGAACACCCTGAGTTGGAAGAGCGACTGGCTTGCAGCAAGCGAACGCCTTCACGCAACCAATAACTTCCCGGAGTTCACAGGACGCCTCTGCCCGGCCCCCTGCGAGGCCGGTTGTGTCCTGTCGATCAACCAGCCCGCCGTCACGATCAAGAACGTTGAGAAGACGATTGCCGAGCACGCGTTTGAGGAGGGATGGGTGGTTCCGCGGATTCCGAACCAGCTCACCGGATACACGGTTGCAGTCATTGGTTCCGGTCCTGCGGGTCTCGCGGCCGCGCAACAGTTGACCCGCTCCGGTCACACCGTTGCGGTCTTCGAGCGGGCGGACGCCATCGGTGGCCTTATGCGCTACGGCATTCCCGAGTTCAAGATGGAAAAGCACATCCTCGACCGCCGCCTGGACCAAATGCGTGAGGAAGGCACCCGCTTCTACACCGGGGTGAACGTCGGAAAGGACATTACCGGCGATGATCTCCTTGAGCGCTTCGACGCTCTGGTTCTCGCTAATGGCGCCACGGCTCCCCGGGATCTCCCGGTCAAGGGGCGCGACCTCGACGGTATTTATCAGGCAGTCGACTACCTGACCCGCTCCACCAGGCACGTCCTCGGGACCGATTCTGAGGGTTGGATCTCCGCCAAGGGCAAAGATGTCGTCATCATTGGTGGTGGCGACACCGGTGCCGACTGTCTCGGCACCGCGATTCGTCAGGGAGCCAAGTCCGTCACCTCGCTTGAGATCATGCCGCAGCCAGCAGCCGAACGCACGGCCCGCGATCCGTGGCCTACCTACCCGATGACCTTCCGCGTCGCTTCGGCGCACGAGGAGGGCGGCGAACGCGTCTACTCCGTTTCTACCGCCGAGTTTGTCGACAGGGACAACTCCGGTTCGGTCACTCATCTCAAACTGAACGACGTGACGTTCGAGGGTGGCGCCCTGTTGGTTGTTCCGGGAACGGAACGGATGATCCCTGCTCAGCTGGTGTTCCTCGCCATGGGCTTCGTCGGCGTTGAGCGTGCCGGGCTGATCGAGCAACTCGCACTTCCCGTCGATGAGCGTGGGCGGATTGTGCGCGATGACGAGTGGGCGACCCCTCGTCCCGGGGTGTTCGTTGCAGGTGACGCGGGACGCGGACAATCCCTAATCGTGTGGGCAATCGCGGAGGGGCGGTCGGCGGCCGCGGCGGTTGATGAGTACCTACGCGGCCAGACCGAACTGCCCGCCCCAATCGCGCCGACAGACCTTCAATACCGTCCCTAGCGCTCTGGGGAGCGTAGTATCGAAAACCCAAGCCAGAGGTAGGCCTATGTGCGGAATCGTCGGATACGTTGGAAGCAAGCAGTCGAGGCGCGCGGAGGAGGTTGTCCTCTCCGGCCTGTCAAGGCTCGAGTATCGCGGCTATGACTCGGCGGGAATCGCCCTGAACAGTCCTGATCGGCTTGTTCCCACGGTGATCCGCCGTACCGGGAAGCTCTCGGCGCTCAAAGAGGCTCTTGAGACTGATCCGCCTCCGCCTGCCACCAGCGCCATCGGACACACACGCTGGGCGACCCACGGGGAGCCCTCCGAGGCGAACGCGCACCCGCAGGTTTCGAGTGATGGGTCGGTCGCGCTGGTTCACAACGGCATTATCGAGAACGCCAGCGTTCTCGCCCAGGAGCTAAGAGCCGAGGGGCAAAAGTTCACCTCGGACACCGACACCGAAGTGGTGGTACATCTGCTGGCACGGGCGATGAAGGACCCGTCACTGCCGCTGTGGGACGGCGACGTAGCGGGTGTGGAGGACGAGGATCAGGCGCAAGCCCGTCGCCTCTTTTCAGCGATGCTGACTGTGACCAGGAAGCTTGTCGGGGGTTACACGCTCCTTGCTTCCTGTGCGGGGGCTCCGCATACGGTGGTTGCCGCTCGGCGTTCCTCTCCCCTGGTCATCGGTGTCGGAGAGGGCGAGAACTTCCTCGGCTCAGACGCCCTGGCGTTCGCGGATTACACGACCTCGGCCCTGGAGATCGACCAGGATCAGGTGGTCGCGGTGACTCCCTCGGCCGTAACGGTTGTAGATCGTCTGGGCAATCCCGTGACGCCGAAGGAACTGAACGTTGATTTCCTGCGCGACCGAGCCAGCAAAGACGGCTGGGAGACCTTCATGGAGAAGGAGATCTTTGAACAGCCGCGAAGCACCTTCGATACCCTTGCTGATCGCCTTGATGCGGACGGCAATCTGGCACTGGACGAGGTGAGAATCTCGGCGGACGTTCTGCGTCGCGCCGACAAGATGATCATCATTGCCTGTGGCACCGCCGCCTACGCCGGTCAAGTGGCCCGCTACGCCATCGAGCACTGGTGCCGAATTCCGGTTGAGGTGGAACTGGCCCATGAGTTCCGCTACCGCGACCCTGTTGTAAGTGAGAAGACGCTGGTCGTTGCTATCTCTCAGTCCGGGGAAACTATGGACACCATTCAGGCGATTCGCCACGCCCGGAATCAGGGGGCCCGGGTCATTGCGATTGTGAACACTCCCGGTTCAACTATTGCTCGAGAGTCAGACGCTCTACTGCTGACGCATGCCGGACCCGAGATCGCTGTTGCCTCGACCAAGGCATTTACAGCGCAGGTGACAGCAACCTACATCCTCGGCCTGTACCTGGCGCAGATCAGGGGAAATAAGTACATTGACGAGGTCTTGGGATACCTGGAAGAGCTAGGCGAGATCCCGGACAAGATGCAGAGAGTCTTAGACTCTGCGGAAACGGTGCGCCAGGTCGCAACCTCGATGGCGGATGCCGACTCGGTTATTTTCTTAGGACGTCACGTTGGATATCCGGTTGCGATGGAAGGCGCTCTGAAACTTAAGGAGATCGCTTACATTCACGCCGAGGGTTTCGCGGCAGGCGAGTTAAAGCACGGGCCGATCGCCCTGGTTGAACCGGGAATGCCCGTGATTATCATTGTTCCGACCCCGCGGCGACCGGAACTGCACTCTAAGGTCGTGTCAAACATTGAGCAGGTGAAGGCCAGGGGTGCAACAACAATCGTGGTTGCGGAAGAGGGAGACAGTTCGGTTGACGCGTTCGCCGACACCGTCCTCAGGGTGCCACCGGCTCCGACGCTCTTCCTGCCGCTGTTGCAGGTGATTCCGCTTCAGTTGTTTGCTTGCTCGCTCGCATCAGCGAAGGGCCTCGACGTGGATCAACCAAGAAATCTGGCCAAGTCGGTAACCGTCGAGTAGCCACCGCTAACAGGGCACCCACTCATACCCCCGTATCGTTCATAGAGACTATGAGAGTAGCCACCGCCAGCAAGGCCATCCGTCTTTCTAGTGTTCCAATCAGATTGGGGCGCGGTGCGCCGCAAAAGCAGCGTGAAAAGCTCCCGATCTGATGGGAAACTCGTCGACGCGGTACAGACAGAGACCGGACTCTGGGTGTCCGCGATGGTTTTGCTGGTTCCTAGGCGGAGGCAAAGCCTTTGGGTGGGAAAGAGAGCCACGGTCGCCACTTCCACGCGCCGTATTTTGGAAAGATAGCCGTAGTCGCCATTTTTGCGGACGAGGGCGACGAAATCATGCGGAAAACGGAGCCTCCCACTGGCGACAACGGCTAGGTTTCCAATCCGCGATGATCGGGGATGGCGACTGCGGCTGTCTTTCCAACGTCTCGGACGACGAAGCGTTTTGTGATCCCATCCGTTACGGCCGAAGGGCTCGCCCTCCGCATGGATCAAACAGCAATTGGACACTAAGCGTGGATCTCGGATTCAGGACCTGAACCAACTGCGGCTTAAGGTGCACGACGGTAGCACCTCATGGATCAAGGCTTATAGGACAAATGGGGCTTGGGATGGTTTTCCGTAGTATTTCGGGGGCCATAGGCACGCACGAAGGCGGGAGTCCCCTTCCGGAGACTCCCGCCCTGTCTTGAACTACTTAGTTCGACTATCTACTAGTCAACCCAGTTCTCTTCGATGATCTTCATCGCCTCTGCGTTGTCTGCGAAGACCTCTTTGAGGTTTGCCTTGGTGACAACAACTGGCTCGAGCTCGTAAACTCCAACTTCCTTCACACCGTTATCAACCATGACGGTCGGCTCAGGCAGGCCTGCACCTGACTGAACAGCCATGATCACTTCCATGGTCTTAGCAACCAGTTCCTTTGAAGGCTTTGCAACCGTCGAGTACTGCTTACCTGCGGCGATCCATGCCAACGACTCGTTCTCTGCGTCAAGACCAGAGACCACCGGGATCGGCTGGCCGGCCTGCTCAGCGGAGGTGATAATCGCACGGGCGATTCCATCGTTCGGGGAGAGGACGCCCTGGATCTCCTTGTCCGCGTAGTTACCAGCGAGCAGGGAGTCCATGCGGGTCTGTGCCTTGCCGTTGTCCCAGTCGGCGGTTGCAGCCTGGGTGAAGTCCATCTGACCTGAGACGACCACCAGGGTGCCATCATCAATCTTGGGCTGAAGAACGGTCATAGCACCGTCGAAGAACAGCTGAGCGTTCGGGTCAGCTGGGC
>JBATQJ010000092.1:0-13077 GCA_049291975.1 Scrofimicrobium sp. | reverse complement strand
AGGAACCTCGATCAGTTCACCCTTTTTCACATCGAATATGAGGCCGTAGATCGGAATCTCGGCGGGGATGAGCGGGTGATTGCGGATTCGGAGTACGTCATTGATCAGCGCGCGCGGCTCAGACCCGATCGTCAACCAGTCGATGTACCTTCCTTCAACGCTCCCCCTCTCCTCCCCGTAGTTCTTCAGCTCGCCGTCAACGCGAACTGCGGGTGAGAGGCTGTCTGCGAGCAGGTCGGCAATCTGTTCCCCCGTTACCGAGGCCATTCCGCAATCCGTGTGGTGAACAACGTAGAACTCAGTGACGCCCAGCAGCTTGTAAGCAACAACCAGCGAACGGATGGCATCATTGCTTGCACGCCCACCGGCGTTGCGAATGAAGTTCGCCTGACCGAGTTCGAGGCCCATAAAACGGTCGGGCTCCAGTCGCGTGTCCATGCAGGTAAGGACAGCGATATTGCGCTGCGGGGCATGAGAAAGTTCAGCCTTGTCACCGAAGCTAGAGGAATATTCGTGATTGGCTTCTCTGATGTCGTCTAGGTGTGTCAATGCCTGTGACCCCGTTTTCTCGATACCGGATATTCGATCTATTGGAGTCTACTTGCAGCCATGCCTGGGACCTTGATACCGGTTGCTCTGGCTACGTGAAGCACGGTGCCCAAAAGTGCTTCTTTCTTGAGGTGATCCTCCTGATTTGCCTCGGGAAGGGCAGTAGGTTAGGTGACAAGGGAGGCACGGCAAATGGAGACTATGCGCCTAAGGCGAACCCGGCGAGATCGACTCCGCCCCTCCTCCTGGCTGCTCAAGGTGACGATGGCCGTCACCGGGTTGGTCTGGGTTGCATTCGTTCTCATTCACTTGTTCGGAAACCTCAAGGTCTTCTCGGGTGCAGAGGCGTTTGATTCTTACGCCCGTTGGCTGAGAACTGCCTTCTATCCGTTTCTGCCTAAGGGATTCTTGCTTTGGACCGTGCGGATAATTCTTATCATCTGCTTGCTATTGCACGTGATGTGCGCATACATCTTGTGGTCACGCGGACGCAAAAGGGGGTCAAGGACGACTCGACGTTCAGTTTGGAGTAGACCAAGGGAGGGACAGTCCAAAATCCAAGCTGTCTCGGCAGCACTGATGCCCCTCACCGGGGTCTTGATCTTCGCGTTTATCATTATCCATATTCTTGATTTGACTACGGGGACGCCTCCAGTTGCCACTGAGCAGTTCGTCGCCGCGACGCCTGAGACCTCGTCTGCGTATGCCAATCTGGTCGCGTCAATGCAACGTCCGGTGATGGCCGGTATCTACGCGCTGACGATGGCTCTGCTTGCAGTTCACGTTTTTCATGGGGTGCGAACGGCGGCGTCTGACCTGGGAACAACCGGCCACAGCTGGCGGCAACTGTTCCTTTGGACTGCCGGACTGTGTGCCCTCGTAATTCTGCTTGGAAACGGTACGATTCCGATCCTGGTCCAACTGGGGGTGATCCAGTGAGAATCAGGCAAAAGCATGGAAAAGCCCCCGCTATCAACTCAAATATTCCGCCCGGAGATCCAGCCACAGCGTGGGATCGGCGCCGCGCCGAATATCGGCTCGTTAGCCCACTGAAACGGCGCGACTACCGGATCATTGTCGTTGGAACGGGGCTCGCCGGAGGCGCAGCGGCAGCAGCCCTCGGCGAACTCGGATATGACGTTCAAGCAATCACCTACCACGATGCGCCGCGGCGGGCGCACTCGGTCGCGGCTCAGGGCGGCATTAACGCCGCGCGCGAAGGTGCCTTGGATGCCGACTCTTTGACGCGGTTCGTGAAAGACACCGTAAAGGGGGGTGACTTCAGAGCACGCGAGGCAGAGGTTTTCCGCCTGGGTCAAGAGTCCATGCGCGTCATTGACCACCTGGATGCACTCGGCACCCCGTTTGCTAGAGAATATGGCGGAACACTTGCGACACGGTCATTCGGTGGTGTCCAGGTTTCGCGTACGTTCTATTCGAGGGGCCAGACGGGACAGCAGCTTCAGATTGCGACCGCGGGGGCTCTGCTACGGCAGGTCAATCACGGAACCGTGACGCTTCATCCCCGCACCGAACTCCTCGACCTAGTGGTCGAGGACGGGCGCGCACAAGGAGTGATTGTTCGGAACCTTGTGGATGGAACTGTCTCGGCTATACCAGCTCATGCGGTGGTACTGGCAACCGGCGGATACGGATCGGTCTTCTACTACTCGACCCTCGCCATTTCTTCCAATGCGACCGCGGCATGGCGCGCGCACAGACGAGGGGCATGGCTCGCCAACCCCTCGTTCGTGCAGTTTCACCCAACGGCATTGCCGGTGAGTTCACCGTGGCAGTCAAAGACGACGTTGATGAGCGAGTCGCTGCGCAACGACGGGCGCATCTGGGTCCCGAAGAAAGCGAATGACTCGCGGGACCCGTTGCAGATTCCTGAGTCCGAACGTGACTACTATCTGGAGCGCAAGTATCCTGCCTTCGGCAACCTGACTCCGAGGGATATCGCCTCAAGAGCCGGATCTGAGCGGATTCGCTCTGGCTACGGCGTCGGCCCGATGAAGAACTCCGTCTACTTGGACTTTTCGGCGGCCATGAAAACAAAAGGGAAACCCTACTTAGCGGAGCAGTACGGGAACCTCTTCCAAATGTATCAAAGTGCGACGGGCGAAGATCCGTATGCAGTTCCGATGAGAATCGCCCCGGGTGCCCATTTCACCATGGGCGGGCTTTGGACCGACTACGACCTCATGAGCAACATTGAGGGACTGTTTGTGGGTGGCGAAGCCGGTTTCACCTACCACGGTGCTAACCGCCTCGGAGCGAACTCCCTATTATCCGCGGCGGTTGACGGTTGGTTTGTATTGCCTCTTTCGGTTCCCAACTACCTCGCCGGACTCAGCGACCAGTCTCTCCCAGATCGGCATCACCATGCATTTGTCGCGGCGACGAGGAATGTTGAGGACCGTGTACGAAAGCTTCTTTCGGTGGGTGGCAACGCTCCGCCTGAACAGTTCCATCGAGAACTTGGAGACATCCTGTACGCGGGAGTTGGAGTTGAACGGAACGAAGCCTCACTGCGGGAATCACTTGATTCTGTAATACGTCTTCAAGGAAGGTTTTGGCGGGAAGTGTCGGTTCCGGGCGGCGGACACCATGTCAATCAGACACTGGAGCGCGCGAGCCGTGTCGCGGACTTCCTTGAGCTTGCGGAACTAATGATTGTTGATGCCCTGCATCGCGAGGAATCATGCGGAGCACACTTCCGAAGTGAGTATCAAAGCGATGGGGAAGCTCTAAGGGACGACGAGCACTGGTCTTCGGTGAGCGTCTGGGAAAGCATGTCCGATTCATTACCGGAACGCGCGAGGTTTCTCGCCCGCCAGGAGTCGCTGGAATTCTCGGTAGTAGAGCCGGAGATAAGGAGCTACAGGTGAGACTCCGAATCCAAGTTTGGCGCCAATCCCCTATCGATAATGGTCATTGGGAGACGCATGAGTTGAATGACCTTTCTCCTGGAATGAGCATTCTGGAAGTGCTCGACAGGCTCAATGAATTGTTGGTGGCACAGGGTGACGAGGCGATTGCGTTCGACTCGGATTGCCGTGAGGGAATTTGCGGGGCGTGCGGCATTACTGTTGACGGCCAAGCGCATGGTGCAATGGCGAATGAGCCGAGCTGCCATCAGCGTCTCTGGTCGTATCAGGACGGACAAACGGTTCGGCTCGAACCGATGCGAGCCGGGCCTTTCCCCGTGCTAAGGGATTTGATGGTCGATCGTCAGGCACTTGACGTGATGATCATGGCCGGTGGGTTTGTATCTGTGAACGCAGGAACGGCACCTGAGTCAAATGATCTGCCGGTTGGACACGATACCGTTGAAGACGCGCTCGACTTCGCGGCCTGTATCGGCTGTGGTGCGTGCGTGGCAGCTTGCCCGAATGGTTCAGCGAACCTCTTTCTCGGAGCGAAGCTGAGGCATCTTTCCGAACTACCACTGCCCTCTCTTGAACGCGATCGTCGGGCCAAGGAAATGGTTGCCACTGCGGATCGGGTGTTCGGACCCTGCTCAAACTATGGCGAGTGCGCGATTGCCTGCCCGGCGGGAATTCCGCTCGCGGCCGTTTCACAGGTGGGCAGGGAAAGACTACGCGCGGGCTTCCGGGCACTACGCAAGGTGAGCAAGTAGCGGGCGGAAGCGGAGCCCCGACCACTGCCAGCGCTGGGCGGGGAGCTAGCCGGGTGCCCGAGCCTGGGTAGTCCTCCAGTTCGCTGCTAAGTAGCCAGGTTCCCGAGCTCGCTTCTGCCATGGGCTACGGAGTGGCCACGAGAACCAGGTGGCTCCCTGAGTTTGCTACAGACTGGCCATGATAGTGCTCAATATTCCCGATCTGAGCGCTGAATCCGGCCACTTCGTAACGGATGCAAAATGAGGCGCTTCAGAATTGGCCAGTTTGTAGCGAATGATGCCATGCGAGACATCAAGGTCCCGATGAACTGCCTGCGATTTCAACGAAAATGGCGAGACATAGAAGGAACTATGTCCCGCCACACCACATGGTCGAGCTGACAGGATTTGAACCTGCGACCCCTTGGAAAACCCCTGATCAGAGCGGGTTTTTTGAAAAACCTCGGAAACTCGCTAGTTCCCTAGTGTGCATTGGGAAGTAGGCGAATCGCCTTCTTCGAGTGTACCTCGGGCGGGCCGGGTCGTCACGGGTGAATTTGTCGGGTTGGTCGTGGGAACGTTAGAGACCGATGGGGCGTCTATGGATACCAAGAAAGAGTTCCTATAAACACGCCTCGACCAGGAAAAAGTTGGTCGAGGCTTGAGGACTTCGAGACGCCCGGTCCCCCAGCGCCAGTGTGTGAGTCCGAAGACTTATTGCGTCGTGGCTGCACTCCCTAGTATACCATCTGGGCGATTTTAAGCTGAAGACGTTCATGGTAATTATCACTTGCGTTCCATGCAAACAACGAGGGCTGAGTGTTGCTCTTCATGAGCGCCTTGACCTTGCTGTTCGATAGTCCGGTGACGTCCCTTATCTCGTCCGAAGTGAGCCCTGGCATCGTCGTGATACTCAATCGGAGCATGACTCTCGCGGCATGAAGCCTTTGATCGGTCTCCCCAAGACGAATGATTTCTCTTGCGCGCGCGAGAAGTTCTGACTTTAGCTCACTACGATCAAACGAACCGGCATATCGCCGAAGGAAAGTGAGTACTCCAAACGCGTCCAGCTTATCCACGTTAATATTCCGTCTTTGAAGGATGTCCGAGAGCCTACTCTCATCAATGTCAGGTTTCATGTAAATCAAGCAATCTACGAGCAGCAGTGTGTGAACACCGAACTCAGATTCGTCACGCACAGCTGCAAGCTGAGCTTCGATCTCCCGGAGCACCTTGTCTTGAAAAGAATGAACTTGCAGTAGACCCAGCCCATTATCCTCAAGTTCTTTCAGGGCCGTGACGATCAGGCGGGTGACCTTAACGCTATGCGAGACCGACGGTGCGCCTGCATAAACGAACAAAGCTACATCGAGGTTTGAGACGAGGTAGTTCACCAGAGCCGTTTGAGCAGAAGCCAGCTTCCTAACATCGCCTTCCAAGCGAACATGCTCGAGGTGTTTTCGATATTTCTTGATCGTTTTCGCCACTCGCCGACCCAGCTCATACAAGTAGGAATTCGCAATCTCCCCATGCTCGAGCTCGGAGTCAATCAGCGTTGCTTTGTAATCCAAGATGGCTTTGCTGGAAGAGAAGAAGAGATTTGCCTTAGGGGTATCTGCCTCAAGATCGATATCGCAGTCGGTGCGCAACTTCAGGTTCTCACGGATGCGAAGCTTTGCCACCGACATGTGCGAACGTAGCGGGGTGTCAAATTCATGCTGCTTGTGATCGTTAAGGTGTAGTTTGAACTCCCCAAGCTGGGCAGCAAGAATCTCCTCGACTTTGTGGCTCTTCCGTGCATCGGCCAAGAATATGAAGTAGTCGTCGACGTAGCGCATGATTTCGTAGTCATGGCCAGCCCGCATGTCCTCTTCTTTTAGGAGTAGTCGCTCTACCCGAATATCCACTTCCTGAAGGATGATCTCCGCGAAAATCCGCGAGAACTCTGGCCCGATGATGATGCCACTCGTCTCTGCGTAGTTAAGGTACTGCATGTAATGATCAAACTTGGCACCGAATGTCGCGTCGACCGCTTCACGATCAGATGCTTCCTTGCTTACGCGAATGCCATTCGTCACCCATGACAACGTATGGGTGTAAATGCTGTCGAAGCACTTCGATATGTCTGCCCGTATAAGTTTGGGGTATTTTCGTTCGCACGCACGGAACTCTGGCGAAGAGTAGAAACGGTTGATGTTGTTGTAACGCTTATATGAGAAGAACGAAGAGACGTATTCGTACTCGAGGTCTGACTGCTCGAATCCATATGATTCTCTATCCCGTCGATGCTTGAACACTGCGTCCTTCTTCGCATGCAAGCGAGCCACACGGTGTGGGTGCCGGATCGAGAAGTTGCTCCGATTTGTGTAGTAGAGAATTGAATCCCGGTACTCGCTGATGAAATAGGTCATCGCAAGCATCGACTGCGGGTGCGGAATCGCGAGGTTCCTGTTCTTACCGTTGTTGCGCTTGGCCCGGTACTTATAGGGGTGGCGAAGATCGTAACGGCCACCTCCTTGCGCTTTTAAGTCAAAGACCCGGTAGTCGCCATCAACCGTTCCTTTGTCGAAGGACATTCCGTCGAAGATGATCTCGAGCCAATACTTTTCAGCTTTCCCAAATCGGGCCTTCGAAACTCTAAACCGATGTTCATCAACCCAAGCGAAGTTTATCTTTCGCAAAAATCCATAGAGCGTGGCTGTATTAAACGGGAGAGGCACTTCGTAGGGGAGCATCTCAGAAGTGATAGCCCTGAGCGGATCTCGACTCACTTTCTTATACTTCATGAGACCGGCTCCTCCCATGCCTGAACAATTCGCTGAACTTTCCGTTGACTGAATCTGTAGAACGGCCGTTGAGCGAACATATCAACGAAGGAGATACGTTCGAGCTTTTGTTGAAGCGGTGTGGACATCTTGTCGACGTGATTATGCCGAAACTGCTCAACCATCTCGTCAAGATCGATGAGCTCTTGGGCGCCCTCATCCAATGCGCTGTTTGAGAAGAAGAGCCCGATGGCAACATTGTCTTTGGAGTTCAACAGTTTGGTGTTTCCAGCGAGGTAGCGGAGCCGATCAATAAGCATGCCGTCGTGTCCATGATTCGGAGCGGAAGGGTCAGGAGAACTGTCAAGCCAGATCTGAAACGTAGCTGCCAAGCGAGCTTTCCTGCGAGCATGGCGTTTTGATGTTAGGCCTGTCGTGAGAGAACCGTTGGAACGAGTAAAGCGATACCCTAAATACTCCAATGCTGCTTCAGCTGTATAGTTTCCGTTCGGCTCAGTGACAATCGATTGAACTTTGTCCAAGTTCTTGGTGAGACCTAGCTCTTCAAGTTCCGCATCGATGTCGTGTTCCACCGATTCGAGAGCAGCGTCGTTCTCCAGAACTAGCACGATATCGTCGACGTAGCGAGCATAAAATAAGACGCCATGGGCTGCTTTCATGCGCGAATCGAATTCGTGCAGATAGAAGTCAGCAAGATGGGAGCTCATGCTAACGCCTTGCGGAACGCCCTTGCGCTCGCCTACGATCACCGCGAACTCTTCGAGTAGCTGTGCAACCAGAAATGCGGTTACGGTGTCGAGGGTTTTCTCGGAATGCAGTCGGTCGAGCAGCTTTTCCTGCGGAATAGACGCGAAGAACTTGGCTATGTCGAGACGGTAAATCGCATGTGAGTACTTCTTCCCAAGGGCTTCTTTGAGCGCGCGTACAATTCCGTTGCGACTTTGACCACCTGCTGGACGGAGTTGCCGGATCACTGTAGCTGCTTGTTTGGTGGGGAATGAAACTGCCAAATCATCTTCAATTTGGTAGGTTTGCCGACTACCTAGCGTGACCGCCTCTTTCAGCCCAAACGAAAAATGCCCAGAAGTGAGCGCGGCTTCAAACTCGATAAGTGCATCCTGCAAGGCGGCCTCAAGCGCGTCGTCGCGGTTTTTCCGGAGCTGGGCGCGTTCTTCACGATACTGCTTTTGCGTCGCAAGATAGGCTGGGCTGCCAACAGCAAGCCCAACAACTTCAGCCTTATAGAGGTCTCGTCTATCTTGGAGCGCCTTAACTGCGCCTTTCACTGCAGGTACTGTACGAGACAGGTCTTTTCCTCGCCGCGACTCTCGTTCAGCGATCGCCTTGAAGCTTCGAAGGGAGTATGGTGCAGAAGTCATGAGTCGTCATGGCCCCCAGCAGCTAACCCAAAAAACCGCTCAAAGAACAGAGCCAGCTTCTGAATCACCCGTTGCTTCTTCTCACCACGATTTCCGTCTGGGCTGAATCTCGATACAGGCGGGAGCACTTTCGTAATTGCGGTGCCACTGGTTCGCAGTGACCCATCGCGGAAAGCTGTCGCAACAAAAGCACGTGCCGCCTCTGCGCGGAGGCTCTCTTCGGCGATGATCTGCTCAAGCTCTGCCTCGCGGCGGGCAGCAACAAACGCTTGCCATTCTTCATCGATCGCACCGTCAACCGTGACCGAATCGACGAAGCTCTCGATGAGATCCTTCTTGTTCCGCAAGCTCGGGCTGGCATCGACGGCACGCGAGATCTCAGCACGAATCTCTTTGTCTTCGCCATCTCCGTGCTGTTCGCGGTACTTCTGTACCAGCATGAGGATGTAGTCGACATTGATCTCGACCTGTTTGATCAGCTCGATCTCAAACACGACATCGTCGTTGATGAGTTCTTTCTCGCTGTCCGTTTCCTTGCGGAACTCGGCGTAGATGTTTAGGTAAACACTCTTGTAGTCCTGCACTTGGCGCTCGGTAAGCATCTGCTGACCTGCGAAGTCATCGAACGAGGTCAGGATGTTCTCGAGTCGGAGAATACCGCCGTAAAGTTTGATGAATTCCTTCTGCGCAGCCTCGCCGACAATCTGCTCACCAAGCGGGAACCCAGACAGCAGCTCAGCGACTTTGTCAGCGTATTCGCCGTAGTAGTCGCCGTATGGCTTGAGCAGCACCACACCCTTGGCGTCTTTGTTGCCGAATAGCTCGAGTGCCGAGTTGGTGGCTTCTTCGAGATCGCGAAACGCCACGATGTTGCCGTAGGTCTTCACCGAGTTCAGAATGCGGTTCGTCCGTGAGTACGCCTGAATCAGACCATGCGCCCGCAGATTCTTATCCACGAACAAGGTGTTGAGTGTGGTGGCGTCGAAGCCGGTGAGGAACATGTTCACCACGATGACGAGGTCGAGCTCGCGGTTCTTCAGACGCTGCGAGAGGTCTTTGTAGTAGTTCTGGAACTTGTCGGCACTGGTGTCATACGAAGTGCCAAAGATGTCGTTGTAGTCCTGAATCGCGTCTTCGAGAAACCCTCGCGCATCGGCGGTGAGTGCGTCGGTGTCGAATGCTTCGTCGTCGAGCACCCCGTCAGCTTCGGCCTCGTTAGCACCGTAGGAGTAGATCAGCCCGATCTTGAGTTGCTTGTCCGACGGCAGATCCATCTGCTGCATCTGGAAGTGGTTGTAGTAGCGGCGTGCCGCGTCGATCGAGGCGGTCGCAAAGATCGCATTGAACCCGCGCACTCGCTTGCGTTCGCGTACTGCTTCAGCTTGACGACGCGTGCGGGTCGCTTCCTGCACATTCGTTACCACTGAGTGATCGTACCCCGATGAGCGCTTCGTCTTCTGGTCGAAGTGCTCCAGCGTGTACCGCACGATGTCGCTAATGCGACGCGGGTCGAGCAGTGCCTTCTCGGTTTCAATCGCCGAAACCTGTTTATCGACGACGTTGCCGACTTTGATGGTGTTGACGTAGTCGATACGGAACGGCAGTACGTTCTTATCGGTGATCGCGTTCACGATCGTATAGGTGTGTAGTTTGTCTCCGAAGGCTTGCTCGGTGGTCTTGAGGTTCGGGTTGCCGCCCGACCCAGCATTGGCCGAGAAGATTGGCGTACCGGTGAATCCGAACAGGTTGTAACGCTTGAACGACTTCGTTATCGCGGTGTGCATGTCACCGAACTGGGAGCGGTGGCACTCATCAAAGATCAGCACAACGTGATTATTCGTGATGGTGTGACCCTTGTTGCCCGCGATGAAGTTTGAGAGTTTCTGAATCGTCGTGATGATGATCCGAGCGTTTGGGTCTTCCAGCTGACGCTTCAACACCGCCGTTGACGTGTTCGAGTTGGCCGCGCCTTTCTCGAAGCGGTCGTACTCGCGCATGGTCTGGTAGTCGAGATCTTTACGGTCAACGACGAACAGCACCTTGTCGACTGACGGCAACTTCGAAGCTAACTGCGCGGTCTTGAACGAGGTCAGCGTCTTACCCGAGCCGGTGGTGTGCCAGACGTAGCCGCCCGCGGCAACAGTGCCGAGCTGCTTGTAGTTCGTAGAGATATCAATACGTTGCAAGATCCGCTCAGTC
Source organism: Scrofimicrobium sp. (assembly GCA_049291975.1). Classification (GTDB taxonomy): domain Bacteria; phylum Actinomycetota; class Actinomycetes; order Actinomycetales; family Actinomycetaceae; genus Scrofimicrobium. The sequence goes on along the minus strand of JBATQJ010000092.1, from coordinate 2,542 downwards.
GCCACAATCTGGTACGGACGCATCACCAGCAGATTGTGGTCGGCAGTGAGCACGCAGTAACGAGTGAGGATGTTGAGCAGGGTGTGCTTGGCAAAGAACGTCTTGATGAAGGAGACCAGGTCTTGGATCGGTTTGTTACTGGCATCTGCCCACCACGAAGTGAACTCAAACGAGTTCGAGCTCCTACGACCCTTGGTCGCATTCTTCTGCTCGTTCAGGTGCGCGCTGCGAGTGGAGTTGGAGTAATACTTCGTCAACGTGCCGTTGCTGATTACGAAGAGCTGCACATACTCGAACAGGCCAGAGCCCGCCCAGAAGCTGTCGCGCTGGTAGCGGTTGATCTGGTTAAACGCTTCACGAATATCCACCCCGCGACGCTTCAGCTCGATATGCACCATTGGCAGACCGTTGACGAGCACGGTCACGTCGTATCGGTTGGCATAGTTCGCGCCACCCTCGCGACGATCCAGCTCGTACTGGTTGATCACTTGCAGGCGATTGTTGTGGATGTGCTGTTTGTCTAGCAGGGTGATGTTCTTCGTCGAGCCGTCTTCGCGCTTGAGGATCTGCACTTGATCTTCTTGCACGCGCACGGTCTTCTCAGCGATGCCGTCGTTCTTTCCAGCGATCTTCTCACTGAAGAACTGCTCCCATTCGCCATCAGTGAAGGTGATGTGGTTCAGTGCTTCGAGCTGCGTGCGCAGGTTCGCGGTGAGCTCTGATTCTGAGGTGATCGGTAAATACTCATAGGCTTGCGACTCGAGTAAGCGAATCATCTCCTGTTCAAGAGCAGCCTCCGACTGATATGCCGTCTCTGTCGCAGCGTCGGCCACATACTCGGCAACGACAGTACTCTCGGCAGAGACCGCTATCGGGTCGTACTTGCGTCGTTGAGACTCCGTCATGCTGCCACGCTCCATCGAAATTCCTTGAGGAACCCATGAAATTCGACTTCCAAAGCGTTCCTGTACTCATCGGAAACTTGAGTAGAGTCAACATCTGAAAACCGGTCATGACTGTATAGGTTGAGGACGTTGGTCAGGACAGCTGCGTGAGGTCCCGTAAGTAAATCGCTCCAACCGCCCGTATAACCTAAAGAGTTGGCTGTCTTCTCTAGGAGTGCGCGGAATTGATTGAAATGAACCCTCTGAATCGAGTTCTCAGAAATCGCCTGTTCTATATCGTTGATGATCCCAAGGTGATAGCTAAACGGAGAATCTTTCCGCTGTTGCTCTAACACCCACCCAGCATTAGATCCTCGTTGAAGAATATAGGCCTTGTTATTTACCCCTTTTGCTCTAGAAAGCGAGTTGTAAAGAACATTGAAGAAGAGAGCATGATGGGTGGTAACCAGGAACTTCAAATCGAGATCCGCTGCGTCTTTTATTAGGTTAGCCAAGGCAATCGCAACTGTGACGATCCGCACATCGTCCATCGACGACACCGGATCGTCTATCACAGCGAGCTTTAACCCATCGTATTCTGTTGTTAAACGTAAGTCCGAGCTATCGCGTAACGTATCAATCGCTTCTCTCAGGACGGAATAGTAGACACACCAGACAAATATGCTTTCTTCAGCACGCGAGATTTTGACTTCGTAAGCGGAAGCGTCGTCGCCCTTGTGTATACCGAATCTGACCTCACCGTTTGCGAAGTCAAGTGTCGGTTCAATCCTGTCGTGAGTGAACTCCTGGAAATTTCTAATGATCGCTCCGTCAAGACCTTGGGTCTCTATCGTTTGCAGCAATTCTGATCCAAGATTCATCTTCAGTACGACACGCTCGTTATCCCAAGTAAAAACGTCTTCAACAAATGCGTTGTATAGCACGACCCCTTCGGGATCGCTGTCTTTCAGGTGCTGAGCCAAACGTGTTTTACCGGTGGTATTTGGCGCAAACAGAAGACTGCTACGGGACTTTCCCATGCTCTTCAAGAGTGAATCCGATAGATTCTCGATTGACTCGTGAATCATTGCTTAGTTCGTCCCATTGAAAACTAGGAGCTTGTCACGGTAGTACTCGTACTGCTTGCGACGGGCGTTGAGTTCGGCAGGCAGACCGATGGAGAGGTCATTGACGAGGGCGTCGAACTTGTCGAGAACTGCTCCAACACGAATTTGATCCTCGACGGAAGGCACATCAATTTCAAGCTTGTTCAGTGTCCCAACGGCAAGGCCTGGCTGTGCAGACTTAGAAGCGTACTGATTCAAGTCCATGTTCGTCAGAAGGTGGAATACCCACCTAATATCCGCATCTGCTTTTGGAGTAACCACCACTGCGTGTTCAGTGGCGTAAAACTTGCCATTTGCTCGCTTGACGTTTCCGCAAAGAGCGCCTTGACGGCCGATCAAGACGAGGTCTCCTTCTTGATTAGAGGCAGGGACGTAGCCCCTTATTCCACCACCACCGAAGCATGGAATTTGATGCTCTTCATCTGACTCTGGGGAGATGTCTGATGCAGCAATGAAATTGCCCGCGCGCAGATCAAGGATCTCATCGATTCGTACCTTACAGTTAGCTGCAGGGTTGCTTTCAAGAAGCAC
>JBATQJ010000091.1:0-12989 GCA_049291975.1 Scrofimicrobium sp. | reverse complement strand
CCCCGCTACTGCAACCAACGACGGCTATAACGAGGCGTGCGAGGTGCGGTAAGCAAGTGGATGTGGTCTTTGTGGCCGATAGGCGAATGCCACAGTTCCTGAGTGCTACGGTTCCTGCTGCAGCCCTTAGAATGATCGGTGCGGGCCTCTAGCTCATCTGGTTAGAGCAACGGACTTTTAATCCGTGGGTGCCGGGTTCGAGTCCCGGGGGGCCTACCATCGTGCTCTTAGACAGCACAACGTCGTCCGTAAGGGGTTTAGAAACCTCTTCGACTTGACTCGTCTGGGACGTTAGATGGCATGGATCTTCAAATCCTTTGACTGGGTAAAAACCTGGTCAAGGAGGGTTTGAGTCATGGTGGACCATGGTGAACTCCCCGCTGCTAGTCCCTGAGGGCTCCGGAGAGCGAACAATACCTGGCACAACTCTACCTTTTACGGTATAGTTGTGCCGTGATCAATAGGTTAAAATATCGAGATGTTGTGCGCGATATAGCTCTCGATAACTATGGGTATGTCACGACCAAAGATGCTGTGGATGCTGGAGTTCCGGCGATTGAGCTTCCCAAGTTGGCGGCTCGTGGCGGGCTAGAGAACGTCGCGTACGGTTTGTATCGGGTACCCGATGTTCCAACGACTCCGTTTGACCAGTTCGCCGAAGCTTTGTTTCGGGTGGGTGAGGGAGCGTATCTGCATGGAGAGTCGGTCTTGTCCTTGTTTGGTCTTGCGGATGTTAACCCTAGGCGGATCAAGGTTGCTGTTCCTCGAAGGGTCCGCACGAAACTTCCCCAGTTCATCGAGCTGACTCAGGTTCCTGACGCGCCGCGCACCACTTTCTATGAGGGCCTGGCGTCGCAGTTGGTGGCTAATGCGATCCTTGAATGTCGTGGACGAATTGAGACTGAGCGTTTGTTGGATGCGGCGAAGCAGGCACGAAGAGAAGGCCTGCTTACCACGACAGAATGGCAGCGGGTTATGAGAGAACTGCGAGGATGAACTATGACATCGCTCCGGCGAGTGTGCGTTCCTTGGAGCAGCGCATCCGTAACCGCGAGAGAACCGAAGGGTTAGCTCTGCGTCGTCGCATGGCGATGGCTTTGGTGGTTGTGGGTCAAATGCTTCCCGAGGGTGTGATCAAGGGTGGTAGCGCAATGGCGCTTCGGTACGGCCGCGGAACACGGTTCACCCAAGACCTTGACGCGGCAAGAGTTCAATCTCTATCCAGGTTTCGTAGTGACTTCGAAGACGCGCTTGCCGAAGGTTGGGCCGGGTTCACTGGTCGTCTCGTTGGGCGGCCAGTGAACCCGGCCAGCAGCCGTGCCGTCGGCCTATGTTATGCAGCCTTTCGATGTGAAGCTGGACTATCGAGGCAGGGCATGGTGCACGGTCAAGTTCGAGTTAGGGCACAACGAACTCGGAGATGCTGATCAACCCGAGTACCAACTCTCACATGACCTAGCCGAACTGTTTACCGAAGTCGGGCTGGAGGAACCAAAGCCGGTCCCGATTATGCGAGCGGACCACCAGATCGCGCAGAAACTCCATGCTGTTTCCAGTACAGGAAGCGAACGAGCAAGAGACCTTGTTGACCTCCAACTCCTCAACATCAACGAAAACCTTGATTTTGCTCAAATCGCTGAGACCTGCCGGAGGCTGTTTGACTACCGCCGCCAGCAACCCTGGCCACCAACCATCCAAGTCGGTGATCAATGGGACACTCTCTACCTTGAGGCCTCTGAAGACATCGACGTCCTACCAACCGTAGAAGAAGCCGTCAACTGGACCAACGAACTGATCCAGCGCATCACTGCAACATCACGCAAGATCGATTCCGAAAGCTTGAACTGACGGAGAACCTCTCGCATTCTTGTGCGACGCTCAGAGAAGAATCATTCTCCAAAGAAAGTGACGCCAGCATACGGATCGTTATGTTCTTGCAATGTTTCGCCGGACAGGAATCCGTCCTCAAATATGCCTGCAAAACAAGGGAGAACAGCCGCTGAAAGCGGTACTGCCGACGCCAACCACACCCCATCTTCAGTCATGAGCCCCCAACGTCCCATCGATCCGACTGATTCTGTTGGTACCCTGTGCAACAGCACCATAGCGCCCGAATTCTCGTGCCGGTGCGCAGTTATCGATGGCGATAGCGATCGTCCTGTAGCATAGCAGGTGCAGGCCCCGCAGCACAGTAATGAAGGAGTGAAAATGAGTCGATATTCCATTGTCGCCAGCTTTGCAACAGCTGTTCTTGCCTTAGGTGTTCTTGCGCCTTCGGCACTAGCAGACCAAGAGGGTGGCGCAGTAGATGAGGGACTTGTTTCCTCAGAAACGGCGCAACCTACAGATGTTCAAGGTGACGCACAGAATCCAGTCGCTGGCGATGAAAGTGATCCAGGCACACCAACCGATACCGATGAAGCTACTGGCACCCCAGACGAAAGCGACGCCGGTGTGCCTGTCGATTCGGACACGGACACACCCGAAGTCAGTGATGATCTGGGTGAAAACGCCATCCAGGCTCCCAGCGATGACGCAGTGCTCGAGGTCGAAGAGGGTGATGTCCCCGAATCCGGTTTGCTCAGCACTCCCAGCCCGAGGAGCATTGGAACCTTCCCCAGCATTGAGGAAATCCTCAACCCGAGTTCACTCTGGCCACTCCCAACAGGTATTGCTACAGCAGAGCCGGACCCGGTGTTCAAACGCGGTTCCAGCGGCTATCACGACCCGTTCCTCGTCGCGGGTGGATTTGCAATTCCAAACATCGACCTTCTCGCGGATCCCCTCAAGCAGGCCCTAAAAGGGGAGTTGTGCAGTAACTCGGCCGTTACAGTGGCTGTGGATGCAACGGTGCGGGCAACTACGTTGCAGAAAATTCTTCCCACGGTCCTCACGAAGATCGACAGCAAGAATCCAGACGCTGCGGGTCTCTGTGCCGCCTACGTCGACTCGCTCGCTCCCAGCGAAATCCTCAGCCTCGTTCCTCTTAATGTGAAGGTAACCATGACGAATCGAGCAGATTCGTCTGATGTCCGTGAAACCACAGTTCCTTTTGAATCGGGTAACTTCGTTCTTGGCCAGGGCTATGTTTTCGCAGCGAAGAGCACGGACTTCCCCGGTGGTTACTTCAATGCGGGGACTTACGATATCGAGGCTGAGTTGATGGCCGATACGACGGTTGCGCTTCCCCAGACAACGGTGACAACAACCGTGAATTGGACGGGGCAAAAGGCTGTTTGGGGTTGGCCCCCATTCCAAACTGTGACCGGAGTCAGTGATATCGATGTCACCTTCCCGCCGATAGACATCGGCTACACGTTCAACAACCAGCCGATCGCCAAACTAATCAACAAACCAACGATGACGATCGTTGAAGCACCAACGATCAACGCCTCATGGGATTATTCGGTCGGGCTACGGGTCAACGATGAAGGCTATGACGGTCTAGTGAGCGGCTCGGTCAGCTACGGGGGGACTCTGGAGAACTACAACCAGAACTTCCGCACTGACCTACTGTTGTACAAGGTAGGAACCATCACCCCGGTTCAGCGCGTCAGTGTGGCCCTTGATGAGAACTTCCAGTTCTCGCACCAGTTCACGGGCCTTTCACAAGGAAACTACTATGCCATCCCCGCGATCAGTAGCGATCGGATTCTCCCTGTCCCTGTGACCGGCGATATCACTCGATTGCAGGTTTTGAAGGTTCGAGCCGATTTCCATGCACCAACGTTGGACTGTCTGCAAGAAAGCGGCACCTACCAACTTGAGGGCTCAGTTCACAACAACGAGTTTGCGCCGGTGTTTGTAAAGGTGGAGCTAAACGGGCCAGATGGATCGCTCGGGAGCCAGACGGTGCTGCCAACCCGCACCCACTTCGACATCAGCAGCTCTGCGGCTGGCATTGGTGATTACTCGGCGACGTTCTCAGCAAAGGGGGCCAAGAGCGTGACCGTTGCTGGTCCTAGCGTTTCGATGGGTGAATGTGCTGCGGTTGTTGATCTTCAATGGGATCCCTCCGAAGCGACGAACTCATGCCCTGCGATGACTGCCGACTCAACTCTGAGCGGTGTCGTTGAGGGCTATCGCGATGGTTACTCAGTCGCCATTAATGTGTTTACCAATGGAGCGGAAGAACCGTTCATCAGTGAATCCGACGTGGCTGTGGATGAGAACGGAGCATTCTCGCTCCTCGCTGAGGGCTTGGACGCGGGGACCTATAACGCGACCGTAGACCTGACATATAAGGGCGAATTCGTCGAGCAACAGTCAGCTGAACTGACGGTTGAAGTCACCGAATGTGGCGCCCTTGAGAACGTCATGTTTGATCCGAGTTCCACAGCAAACGTCTGCCCTGCCACCACCGCAGACTCAACTCTGAGCGGCGAGGTCTTGCACTATCGCAGTGACGACCACTCGGTCGCCTACGAGCTCTTCGTAGCCACGGGCAACGAAGAGGATCCTTGGGCGCCAGTTGAGGGTCGCGCTGGAGCAATCGAGGTGAAAGAGGACGGCACATTTTCCTTGCCGATGACGGGCCTACCTGCAGGTGAGTACACCGCATGGGTCACCCTAATGGCAGGGGATGAGTGGATTGACGAGTTCGAGGTCCCGCTGAACGTTACTGTTGCAGATTGCCCGAAGCCAAAGCCGACTCCTGACAATGGTGCCCCCAAGAAGTCGGAGACTTTGCCCGACACTGGAGCATTTGTGTTCCCAGTCTTCTTGGTCGGTGTGGGTGCCCTAGGTGCGGGCCACGCGCTGAAACGTCGTAGCCGGAAGATCTGATAGCCAAGGTTCAGCTTGACTGAGATGTCACGGTTGGGAGTCACGAACTGTTTCGTGGCTCCCAACTTCTTCTCAACACCTAGGTGTTCGGTCTTCTTCGATCTGGGTACGTAACCAGAGCCCCAAACAAAAGCCGTCTAACTCCTGGAATCACGACCCGCCATGGGATGTCCTGGAAAGTGCGGGGGTGCGTCGGCTTTTTGACATCCACTCCGGGAGTACGAGTGGTACGTTCGTTCACCGACTGCAGCCGTGTTCCAGTTAGACTGGCTTGAGAAGTTCTCACGTAGGACTGCATACCAGGGTCGGTGTGCGCGACTACTACGCTGATGGCAGGTGAATTCAATGACCGGGATGGACTGGCTTACCGTCGCGGCTCTGGCGTTTGTTGCATACAGTTTTCTTGGTCTTACGGCCGATATTCCGCTGCTGGCCGCAGTTGCAATTTGGACTCTTTGGGGCGCGGTAACGGTTGGCGTCGCATGGAACCTCTGGGATCGGCTTCGCAAGAAAAAAGCGGCAGGTGACACTGCGGCCACGGCGGACGGTCAATATAACGAGGGTTTGCAGCCTCCCACTGAGGAATCGAACGACGTCCAGTAGTCAGGAAGACTGCGATAGTTGGGCAGACCGCCCGCGAAAAACCGGAGAATACGCAGTAGTCGGATGGGTCCCGGTAATGAAACCGTCGGCAGTAATCAGCAGGTGAGCCCGCACAACTGTCGGCGTGGCGAGTGGTGTGGATCCCCGGCAGGACTCTCCGAAACACCTATCCGAAGCGGCCCTGGACGTAATCTGCCGTTGACCGGTTCGCCGGGTTTTCGAAGATCACTTCGGTGTCGTCATACTCGACTAGGCGTCCCGGCTCACCCGTCTTTTCGAGGTTGAAGAAGCCTGTCTTGTCGCTGACCCTCGCCGCCTGCTGCATGTTGTGGGTGACAATCACAATCGTGTACTGAGCGCTCAACTCGCTGATGAGATCCTCGATCGCCAGGGTTGAGATGGGATCGAGGGCGGAGCAGGGCTCATCCATCAGAATCACGTCTGGCTTCACCGCGATAGTACGGGCAATGCACAGACGCTGCTGTTGACCCCCGGAAAGCGAAGACCCCGGCAGATCAAGGCGGTCCTTCACCTCTTCCCACAGGTTTGCACCACGCAGGGAAGTCTCCACGATCTGGTCGGCTGCAGCCTTCGAAATCTTCTTGTTGTTCAGCTTCACCCCGGCCAGTACGTTCTCGCGGATCGACATCGTTGGGAACGGGTTTGGACGCTGGAACACCATCCCGACCTTGCGGCGCACATCAACCGGGTCGACGTCAGGAGCGTAGAGTTCCTGCTCGTCGATGAGGACGCTACCTTCAACGGTGGCACCCGGAATGACCTCGTGCATCCGATCCAGCGTCCGCAGGAAAGTGGACTTGCCGCATCCGGAAGGGCCGATAAGTGCGGTGACCGTGTTCGGCTCCATCACCATCGACACGCCCTCGACGGCCTTGAAATTGCCGTAGTAGGCGTCAAGGCTCTTGACTTTGATTTGAGTAGACATCAGCGGGTTCCTTTCGGTGCGAAACGGGCCGCGATCAGGCGGGCAGCCAGGTTCAGCACCATGACAATAAGAATCAGTGTGAGCGCGCCGGTCCAGGCGCGGTCCAGGTAAGCCTGTGCGTCAGCACCCTGGCTCATGTACGAGTTGTAGACGAAGACAGGAAGAGTCATCATCGGCCCATCGGTGAGCGAGTAGTTCATTGACTGCGTTAGTCCGACCGCCACTAGAAGCGGGGCTGTTTCCCCGATGACGCGCGCCACCGCGACCATGACGCCAGTCGTGATACCTGCAATGGAGGTGGGGAGGACGACCTTGGCGATTGTCCGCCAACGAGGAACGCCGAGGGCCAAGGACGCCTCGCGCAGTTCGTTCGGAACCAGGCGCAGCATCTCCTCGCACGAACGCACAACAACAGGGGTCATCAGGAGGGCGAGGGCGATGGCACCCGCCATTCCCATTTGCGAACCCGGTCCGAAGAGCAGAAGGAACAGTGAGTATGCGAAGAGACCGGCAACGATTGAGGGGATACCGGTCATCACATCGACGAAGAAGGTGATTGCCTTCGAGAGCTTCCCCCCGTTGCCATACTCAACGACGTAGATCGCGGTGAACAGGCCGATGGGCACGGCGAAAAGTGAGGCCATCGCTGTGATCTCCAGCGTGCCAACTATCGCGTGGAGTGCTCCTCCTCCTGCCCCCACGACATTTCTCATCGAGTTGGTAAAGAACTCGGCATCGAACCGAGCCAGGCCTGAACTGACGACCGTGTAGACGACCGAAATCAGCGGAAGCAAAGCAAGAATGAACGCCCCGGTGACAACCACAGTTGCGAGCCTGTCCTTGCGTTTGCGGGTCTTCGCGTAGCGAGTACTCACGGCGGCTTCGACGCTGGCTGCATGCGCGGCTTTGCTGGCTCGGGCCAACTGGTCAGCCGTTTCCGTAGGGCTGGGGATTTGTATCCCAGTGGTCGAGGAGATACTCATGCATTTGCTCCCTGGAACTGAGCACGCCTAGAAATAACCCAGCGCGCAAGCATATTGACTGCAAGGGTGATCGCGAACAGGAATAGCCCGGTTGCGATCAGGACGTTGACCCGGAGACCAAATGCTTCGGGGAAGTTCAGCGCGATGTTCGCGGCGATTGAGTTCGGATTCTGGGAAGTGACCAGCGCGAAGGATATGACTGCTGCGGGGGAGAGGACCATGGCAACAGCCATCGTTTCCCCGAGAGCGCGGCCAAGGCCGAGCATCATGGCCGAGATTATTCCCGCTCGTCCGGCGGGCAGCACTGCCATTTTGATCATTTCCCAACGCGTGGCACCTAGCGCTAGGGCGGCCTCCTCCTGGAGTTTCGAAGTCTGTAGGAACACTTCGCGGCACACCGCGGTCATTATCGGGAGGATCATCACCGCAAGAACCAAAGCGACCGTGAGGACGGTGCGCCCTGTTCCAGACGCAGGACCGCTGAATAGCGGAATCCAACCAAAATGCTCAGTGAGCCAAACATAGGCTGGTTGCAGCATCGGAGCCAGGACGCGGATTCCCCAGAGTCCGAAGACGACCGATGGCACAGCGGCCAGAAGATCGATTATGTAGCCGAGGCCATTAGCGATCTTTCTTGGCGCGTAGTGCGAGATAAAGAGTGCGACCGCGATAGCGATCGGCGTTGAGATTAGCAGGGCGAGGAACGCGATCCAGATGGTCCCGAAGGCGAATGGGGCGACGTAACTCCAGATGCTCATCGGCTCACTGCCGGAGGCCGATCCAATCTCATCGGACGTGGCCAGGAATGCGGGCCACGCCTGCGCCATGAGGAAAACGGCAACTGCGAACAGAACAACCAGAATCAGTCCACCCGCTCCAATGGCCAGTGAAAAGAATGCCGCGTCACCCGGCCGGGGCACTTTCTTGAACGGCTTGCCAGCTCTGGGGGCTTCTTGTGGTGTCTGGGGTCTGGTCGGGTCTGGCACGGCACTTTCGGTTAGGGCGTTGGCTTTCCCAGCCGCTGCCGAACTGGATTGTTCGGAACCGGTCTTGGGGGCGCGAGCGTCCCCACCCAGAGATTCTTCCAGGCGGGGACTGACTTCCTCGACAGTTGTCGACATATGGATCGGTGACCCTTACTTGATGGTCTCTAGAACTGGGAGGATTTTGTCGCGGGTCGCATCGGAGATCGGTGCCGAACCGGCACCCTCCTGCGCAGCCGCCTGACCCTCGGGGCTGACAATGTAGCTGGCGTATGCCTTGACGAACTCACCGTTCTTGGCATCCGCATAGTTCTGGCAGACGATCAGGTAGGACACCAGGACCAGCGGGTAGACGCCCGCCTCAGTGGTGGTGCGGTCGACCTTCACGGCCAGGTCGTTCGCGGGTTGACCTTCGTCTGGACGAGGAGAGGCGTCAACAATCGCGGCTGCTCCCTCAGGCGAGTAGTGGACGTAATCATCGCCCACCTTCAGTGCGACGCTTGAAAGACCGCCTGCTTTTGAGGCATCCACGTAGCCAATGGTTCCGGCCCCACCCGCTACCGCGTCGACGACACCGGAGGAACCCTGAGCGCCCTCGGCTCCCGGGAAGGAGTAGGGATATTTGTCCTCAGGCTCTGCATCCCATATTTCCGGGACATTCTTGTTCAGATAGTCAGAGAAGTTCTTGGTTGTGCCTGAATCATCGGAGCGGTGCACCACAGTGATTGCCGTCTGCGGAAGCTCAGTGTCCGGGTTCGACTCGGCAATGGCAGGGTCATTCCAGGTGGTGATCTCACCCTTGAAGATTTTCGCGATTGTCGCGGCGTCCATGTTCAGCGACTCGATGCCATCCAGGGAGAAGACCACTGCGATGGGGGAAATGTAAACGGGGAGGTTGTACACCTCCGAATCGGCCGCGCACGCACCGGCGGTTCCGCCCTCAAGCTCTTCGACCTTCAAGTATGAGTCTGAGCCTGCATATACGGTTGCGCCTTCGATGAACTGCTTGCGACCGCCTCCTGAACCAACAGGGTTGTAGTTGATGGTGACGTCAGGGTTGTCGCTTTGGAACGCGGCGATCCAGGCTGCTTGAGCTGCTTCCTGAGCCGAAGCTCCAGCGCCAGCAAATGTGCCCGAGAGGGTTGACGCTGATTCTGTGGTTTCGCTTTGACCCTCAGATGGAGTAGTGGTTGATGGAGTGGTTCCTCCCTCGTTCGCGGCGCATCCGGCGAGTAGCGCGGTGGCAACGGCCAGTGCAGTCCCGGCGATCCAGGCGCGATTATTTCTTGTTTGTTTCATGCCACCAGCTTCCGTCTCCTCTTTGAACGGACTCTAGAGAAAATGTGAACGATACGTGAACTTTTGGGGAACTGTGGGTTAATCCTTTGCGTCGTTCGCCCCTGCCGTTCCGTTCGCTGCTACAAGCGCTCTACGATGGAGATATGTCGGGTCTTTCAACCTGGTCGCCAGCGTTGATCCTCACGCTCGGTGCCATATTGGGCGCGCTGTTGGTGGCACTGATTTGGGCGGCAGTCCGGTCGCGTCGTCGCCCCGGTATTCCTTTGCAAACAACCCTTTCGTTCACCAGCCAGTCTCTGCTCGAGGCTGTCCCCATTCCCACGGTTGTCTTCAGCGACTCGATGCGGCCCCTCTTCCACAACGCGGCGTACGAGGAGCACGCGGGGATAGTGCGGCATGTCCTCGATAAGGAGTGGCTCCAGAGAACCGTGATGCGCGCGTTGGTCGAGGGGAAGGGAGTTTCGCGCCACTCGGACCCGGACAACCAACAGAGTGTCCACGTTGTTCCTCTGCCAGAGAATCTGGTTGCCGTCATGGTGTGGGATGAGTCGGAGCTATACAGTGCAGACGCGATGCGTCAGGACTTTATTGCGAACGCGAGCCACGAACTAAACACGCCGGTATCAGCGATCATGCTACTTTCCGAGGCACTTCAAAAGGGTTCCTCAGACAAAAAGGCCACAGAAAAGTTCGTGCAAGCACTACACAGCGAGGCTGAACGACTGTCCGAACTTACAAGGGACATCGGAAGACTGGCCGAAGCGCAGGACAGATCACGCACAGGAAAGCCTGAACCAGTCGACATGATCAGCATCGTTGATGAAGTGGTGATTAACCATCTGACTCTCGCTAGTGCTGCTCAGGTGAAACTGGAGTGGAACCGAGCCTCGGCCCCCGGGAGTGCAAGCATCGAGATTGACCCCAAGATGCTGGGGGTGGCCCTAGGAAATATCCTGGAGAATGCGATTAGACACTCGCCTGTGGATGGTAGCGTCAGGGTCGAAGTCCGGGATTCGAGTCCTCCCGGAGAGGTCGTGGTCTCGATTGCCGATCAGGGACCCGGGATTGAAACAGAGGAAGTAGACAAGATATTCCAACGTTTCTATCGGGTGGATAGGGCTCGGGGACGCCAGTCAGGAGGGACGGGCCTCGGTTTGGCGATAGCTAGGAACGTCGCCAGAGGCGCGGGCGGGGATGTATTTGTGAAGTCAGTTCCGGGAGAGGGCGCAACGTTCTTCGTTACGCTCCCCTTGGCGTCTCCACTGGTAGGTCGCGGTGAAGAGGAGTCCAAATGAGCTCAAAGAAACGGTTGCTGCTGGTCGAGGATGAAGCCTCAATTGCGATTCCCCTCAGCTTCCTGTTGTCCGAGGAAGGATTCAAAGTCAAGGTTGTCGGCGACGGCCAGGAAGCGCTGAACGAGTTCAACCGGAAAACTCCGGACCTGGTTCTACTGGACGTCATGCTTCCTTCGATGTCGGGGATTGAGGTGTGCCAGAGGATCCGGGCAACCTCGGACGTACCGGTCATCATGCTCACGGCTAAGGCCTCCGAGATCGACAAGGTGCTGGGCCTTGAGGTCGGGGCGGACGACTATGTAACTAAGCCTTACTCATCGCGCGAGCTCCTCGCCCGTATCAAGTCGGTTATGAGGCGCTCAAGGTCCGCTGACACAGGAATGCTGGGGACCACGGACGAGGTACTCACTGTCGGTCCAGTGACCATTGATTACGGGCGACACAGTGTCGAGGTCGATGGGAAACCGGTGCAACTTCCCCTGAAGGAGTTCCAGCTACTGGGAACATTGATGAGCAACGCGGGTCGGGTCGTGACTCGCGCCTACCTGCTGACCGAGGTGTGGGGTGCGGACTTCTACGGTGATGAACGAACGCTTGACGTTCACATCAAGAGACTGCGCTCGCGGATCAGTCCCGGAGACGTTGAACGAAAACTGATCAGTACGGTCAGGGGAGTTGGCTACCGGTTCGAGGAACAGCCCCATCAATCAACGCTCTGACCGATTCTGGATCGCCCTGCAAGATTATGTACTCCAGGTTTTTCGCGGGTCCCGGGGTGCCGACTTTTTGGCCATCTAAGTTGTGTATGCCGATTTGGGAGCCGACGTGACGCTTGTTCTCGAACTCAAGGACCTCGACTGCCCCGCCACGAGCCTCGCAATACTCGACTAGTTGTTCGAGAGGAAGAAACCCCTCATCACTAAAACTCAGCGCCACCGCGCCGGCATCGAGGTCTCGAAGGATTTGTTCGAGCGCTGGTCCGATCTGGCTGCGCTGGTTAAAGGGACTCTTGGTCTCCTCGTCCCTCGCATCCATCCGCTTGCAGGCGATCCCGTAGTACTCGGGTTCGTCATTGCGGATGAGGGTTTCCCACACGTGGTAGTTCGTGAAGTAGCGATGCTGGTTGTAGGGCGGATCAAGATAGGCGAAGTCGATGTGGGGGAGCGTCGCCACCACTTCAGGCGCACTACCCCGTATCGCTTTGCCAGTGCCGGGCGTTAATACGGGCGATTTGAGTTCGAGGGGCTTCAGGGCACGAGGGGCCCACTGCTTCAGGTAGGCCATCTGCAGCCCGACGGTTGAGTCCACGGCGTCAGCGGCCTCAAGCAGGCTGGTAAGAAGAATCGGACGTAACGGAGAATCCGCGTAGTACTCGTCGATCCCCTCGCGGATGGCATCGATTCGCGCCCCGTTGTCGGGATGAAAGTAGCGGCTCTCCTCGCAGAAAACCCTTGTGAAGTATCCGCGCTTTGGAGGGAGGGACGAAAGGTGGCGAAGTGCCCGGTCCACCTCGTCCTGATCGACATTCATGGCGTCAGTCTCTACGTAGCACTGGGCCAGGACCTCAGAGTAAGTGGCTGTATCGACGGCGTATGTGAAGGCACCCCGACGACAGAACTCCTGCGCAACGCGGGTGGTGCCGGTGAACAGGTCCAGGGCATTCTGGGCCCCAGTGGCGTTGAGAAGTTCGCCGATGACCGGAACGAACAGGCGTTTTGAGCCCAGGTACTTGATCAAACGAACTGGCCTAACTTGCTCTCGCAACTAATGAGGGAACAATAGAAGACTAACGCTATCTCCGGGAGTTGATTTGATTCAGGGTATTCGTCGAGTTCATCGGCCCGCCGCGCCTGGCAGTCCCGCGTTCGACCTGGCCTACGTCCGAACCGGTCCTCGCCAGGCAATACCGACGGTGATAATCCCTGGAGGTCCGGGCTTAGCCTCGATTCTCCCCTACCGCTCCGTCCGCCGACAGGCAGCGGCTGACGGCATAGACGTGATCATGGTCGAACACAGGGGAGTGGGATTCTCACGTGCCGACGTGACAGGGGGTGATCTGCCTCAATCGGCGATGTGGGTCGACCTGGTGCTGGAC
>JBATQJ010000090.1:0-2178 GCA_049291975.1 Scrofimicrobium sp. | reverse complement strand
GGTGCGCGATGGTGATTCTGTTCCTGTCACTCGACGCGTTTTCTGACCTACTTACAATTGCTGAAAGGTAAGGGAGACGACTCATCAGCTGGTTGCATCGTCGCGGATGCGAAGAGGTGTTGTATGGCCATGATGATGTTCTCCCAAGTGAGGTTGTTGGCCCAGTCGTATCGTTGGGAGTAGGCCTGCCATTGGGTGACCATATGTTCGCTGGATTCCAAAGATCTGATGACTTGCTTCCAGTTGCTGAGTTGTTCGGCGGTTTGGCGCCGTTCAAAGGTCCGAGCGACTGCATCCTTGAGTTGCGTTGTATCCATCTGATCGCCCAGAAGGTGATCGAGGGCATGGAGATCGTAGAAGTCCCGCATGCGGGTGTTGAACGTGGCCCAGACTATGACGGTTTGCAGTTTTTCGGCGATGACAGTTTCGGTGGGATAGAGGAGTAAGGGGATGGGGTCTGTGAACATCACGTCCAACTCAGTGAGGGCTGCTTCCGGGGTGATGGTGTCACCAGTGGATAGGTCGAGTTTGACTGGTGTGCTGGTTCCATCGAAGTGGGCCAGTAGGGAGATGCGAAGTCCTGGATAGTCGGCTTCGTCCATGATCTCTTCAATTCTCGATATGGTGAACGAAACTCCATCGCCGACATCGATTGCGGTTACTTTCTGGGCCAAGTCCTTGGCGGCTTGAATACTCAATGGAGTGTTCTGCATGGTGGTGTCAATGTCCATGGTGGTCCGCAGGTTCACGCCGATTAGGTAGGAGATCAGCATTCCGCCTTTGAGAACGAAGCTGTCCTTATATTCCGATTGGGAGACGCGGTCGAGGAACCGTTCCGTCATGTAAATCCGCAACAACACCCGCGGGCACGCCGCGCTGAATGGCGAGGTTCTTGACTCGTGCTTTGAGTTGGTTGGCGCTGCGCATCTTCATAGCAGTATCTCCAGGTAGGCGCGAACTAGCTTCTCTACACCTAGTGTCCGGGAGTAGTCCGACAAAACCTCGAGACGCTTGTCAGGACGTCGCGCGTAGGCTCTAAGAGCTGACGTGAGTGTTTGCTGGTCAATGCTTGAACGGTTACGTACCAGATCGCAGATGGTACGTTCTAAGTCGTATGTGGCGACGAGATTCCCATCGGGAGTGGGTAGTTCAATACGGCCAAGCACCATTAGCTTTGGCTTGATGTAGTAGACATGCACCCCGTCACGACGTATCGTCGAGGCGTTGTATCCGGAGGGTAGAGTTACCGTCAGCTCTGCAGGCTCACGCTCTGTCAATCCGTGAAGCAGCAGTGCGGATTCGTGAGAGAAGACCGCTTTGTTGGAGCGAAGTGAAAGCACAAACATGTCGTCGACCCAGGCATCCGGGCTTGCGTACACTCCTTGGGCTAGACGCTGCATGCCATTCGTGCGAACAAACTCCATGACACTAGGTCGACTAACACCCTGAGCCACAGCATCAGCGGTGCGCAACAGGCCATCATTCTGAGCAGATAAGTCAGACAATCTTTCAGCGATACTCACGGCGATCACCCACTAACATTAGTGCTTAGATTGTACGCTAGATTAGCGTGAATGTTAAGCCCACTCATGACTTCAGGAGTATGATGTGAGTCTGAGGTTCACACTTGAATGCGCCGCCGACCGCGCGGACATAGTGTCACGCCGCAGGCGAGGATTCCGGTACGCATGGCTTCACGGCCAATATTAAGCGTCTCCGCGACTTGTGCGATAGTCAGTCCCTCAGCGTAGAGCCGTGCGGCCTCCTGGCAGATGCAGTAGGGGAACCCTCGTGGTCGAGGCGACACGCCCGCTCGGCGATTAATCTGGTGCACTGTTTTGCGGTGGATGTGGAAGCTAGTGGCTATCTCTTTTACGGGAACGCCATCGAGGTAGTTGGCGACTACCGGGGTTTGATTCGGGAAGCTCAAACGGGTTTGAGACTGACGCGAATTTCCCGCGACCGGCCCCAAGACGCTCAGCGAGTAGCGGGCAACCCCGAGGCGCACTCACCACTTCGACAGTGATTCTCATCAGACAACGACGCAATCCCGGCTCATCGGATTGTGGTGGGGTGGTGAAGGTGTTTCATACTTTCAGGTGTGATCCAAGAAAAGAATAGAAACACCTTCACCGTTACTGATCCTACTTTGATTCTTCAGGCCCTGGTCGGTCTCAA
>JBATQJ010000089.1:0-3606 GCA_049291975.1 Scrofimicrobium sp. | reverse complement strand
CTTCAGGGCAGATTGGCTGGACTAGCGGCTTCGCGGTAGTGAAGTAACAACCAAACAAACACCTCGGTCAAACGTGGCCGATACTGCGCGAGGCGGAAGGCCGGCCCCAAACTGGAACCGACCTTCCGTTCTTTCTAAACTGGGCTAGAAATCACCGTTGACGTTGCTGAGTACAACCAGTTGAGTGTCTTCATCAATTAGCTCGGGAAGACAGGACTTAGCTAGGTCCTCATATTCGGGCAGTACCCGTATCCAACCGCCACCAGACCGGGTGTCTCCACCGAGGGAACTACCTCGCCCGCTCTTGTTTTGATGAGTCCATCATCGGTGAGATTGACGTCTATGAGCCATATGGCCACCGTAAATGATTCGTCCTCACCCCCCCAATTCCAAGACATCCACTTTCGTTCGGAACTTGGGCGAAACGAGATGAACGGCAGCGGAAGCACCACCTCGTCTTAGCGTATGGAGACATTGGGTGATCTCTCTGAAAGAATGGACTGAAAGGCCAGGGAGGTTCAGTGATGGCGTTTCAAGGAGAAGTCCGTTCAGTCACGGGACTACTTGATGCCGCCCGCGCAGCTCCCAGTTACACGCCAAGCAAGCGTTTTGGGGTACTTCATACTGCTGCTCAGAATGCCGCCAACTGCCGGGCGCTCCTCGCTGACGGTGAGAGCCTTGATGATTGCTGGCGGTTCGGTATCCTCCAAACACTTGATGACTACAGGTCAACCCTGCGTCGTGGTGGTCCAGAGCTGGCTGCCGGAGTCTTTAGCACCAAACCGCGTCGGACCGGAGCGACTCAGCTTGATGCGGCATTCGCGGCCCTGGCCGAGTACTTGGCAGAGCGCGATGGGTGGACAGCGCCAGACTGGGCGTTTGAGCCAAATCGTGTAACGAGAGCATGGTATCCGGCAGTCCCCGAGACTCTTCGCGGAGAAGCCGAAATGGAAAGCCCGCAAGCGTTCCGTAGTCGCGGGATACTCATTACTTCCCATTCGTTGGACCGCGCATGAGCCAGGACGGGACGCTTGATGCGGCTAGGGTATTGGAACTATTTGAGGAGCTCTCGGACCGCCTCAGTGAAGTCGGCTTGTCGGCTCAACTGTTTGTAGTGGGAGGGGTTGCTATGGCACTTGCCTACGATAATGGGAGAGTCACTCGGGATGTTGATGCATTATTCGTGCCGGCACCCGAAGTGCGGCAGATCGCCGAAGAGATGAGTGTTGCTCACGGATTGGAACCTGATTGGCTGAATGATGCGGCCAAAGGATTCTTACCTGGTGACGATGAGAATCCCCGCACTGTATTCGAGTCAGAGTCGCTGTTGGTGCAGGTTCCATCTCCGGAGTATCTGTTGGCGATGAAATTGCATGCTTCTCGTGACGACCGTGACGTTGATGATGCCGCCATCTTGTTTAATGAACTCGGTTATCAATCCACTAAAGACTGTATCGCTCTTCTCGTGCGGACCTATCCTCTGGGTCAATTGCTCCCCCGTCACCGCTACCTAGCTGAAGAAGTTACTGTTCGAGCAAAGAATGCCCGCAGCAGATAGGGAGTCTTATATAGCGAAGGTCAGGTTTTACTTGTGTGAGAGAGATCCACTCGCAGTTTCCTAACCTGGGCTTAGACGGCCCGAGCAGGACTGATGGTTGGTTCTTCTCGGGTCAGTTTGCCTGCTTCAGGTACTCCAAGACTGCAAGGACCCTTCTGTTTCCATTTGTTTCTGCTAGGTCGAGGGTCAGGAAGATGTTGCTAATCGTTCGTTCCAGTGTTGCTGGCGAAACGTAGATTTCATCCGCAATCTGCGCGTTGGTTCGACCCTGTGCGATGAGTGAAAGCACTTCCTTCTCACGACTAGTCAGTCGACTTGCCGGCTGGTTGTCCTGAGCGGTGAGATGACGAATAACTCGGGGATCGATCACGACTTCTCCTCGTCCCACGGCGTCCACTGTTGCCAGGAACTGGGAGACCCGCCCAACGCCTTCCTTTAGGAGATACCCGGTTCCTCCCTGAGCGTTACCGGCCCCCTGCAACAGCTTCCGCGCGTAGTCGCTGCCCGCGTACTGAGAGAGCACAAGGATCGACGTCTCGGGATGAGTGCTCCTGAGGGCGAGGGCGGTTCTCAGGCCGTCATCACCATGATTCGGGGGCATCCGCACGTCGGTCAACAGCATGGTTGGAAGCTCGTGTTTGAGTGACCGCGCGAGGGCATGCGCGTCACCGACCTCCCAGATGACCTCGTGGCCGCCCAACTCCAGTACAGAAACGATGCCCTGCCGCATGAGGACATCATCTTCGGCCACAGCAAGTTTCATTGCCTTCCTCTTTTGACACCGGTAGGACGAGGTGTACGGACGGGAAAGGTCAGCTCCACTACCGTCGGACCTCCCATGGGGCTGTCAATTACGAGGGAACCGCCGAGCATTTTTGCCCTATTCTCCATCCCGAGTAGTCCTGTGCCGAGGAGAGGATCTGCGCCACCCACTCCGTCGTCGCTCATTCTTAGCACGACATTTCGCCCCTGCTGGGAAACCCGGATGTCGACTCGACTCGCGCGGGAGTGTCGGTAGGTGTTGGCAAGGACCTCCGCCACGACGAAGTGAAGACTCGCTTCAACTGCCGGATCGAGCCGTTCTTGGAGTTCGTACGTAACGTGAGTGGGGATTGGTGCGGCTGAGGCCATTTCCTTTAGCGAGTCTTCTAGCCCGTCTTCTAGAAGAGTTCGGGGACGAAGTCCTCGTAGGGCGCTTCTCAGCGCTTGTGAAGCGCACTCGATTTGTTCTTGTGCCAGTTCGAGTTGTTCGTCGGCGGGGGTTGAACCGAGTTGGTTTCTTGCCAGACCAAGTTGGATGGCCGCATTTGCCAGGTGTTGTTGGGGTCCGTCGTGAAGTTCGCGTTCTATTCGCTGTCGTTCAACCTCGAATGCCGTGACCATCTCCGTGTTCTTTTCAGAGAGTTTCTCAATCTGTTCTTCCAGGGCCTGGGGGCTGAGTAGACCGCGAATGAGGAAGACCTGGATCAAAGCAAGTGCAACCAGCAAATAGATAAAGAGGAGTACGACAGCGATGGCCACAATGGCGGCCAGAATCCGTTGCCACAGCGGGTCTCCGGAATGAAACACCCAACGCGTCGCGGTGAGCCAGATTCCCTCACCCACGATCAGTCGGTATGCCACGACCGCGAAGGCGGCGGTGAACATTGCTCCCATAAAAGCGAGTAATCCGAGAACCATTTCCAATACCGCAACCAGACTCTGTCGCCATGCCGAGGAGGTGAAAGCGTTCTTCCAGACAAGGTTCCAGTTCCAACTAAATTGCCGCTCTTCCCGAAGCGGCTCCGGGAGCAGGGGCCTGGATCGCCAAGCGTCGATCTGACCCAGAATCTGCGCCCAGAAAGGAAGCAGAGGGAACAGAATGATGAGGAAGAAAGTGACTGATGCGAGAGCTACCGTCCCGACCAAGAAAATGATCGCCTTGAGTAGCACCCCACTGGTTACCAGGCGCCAAGGGGAGTACTTCAAGGGCGTCAGGATCTGTGTCTCCACGTTCCAATAGTGCCAGCATTGGCGCCGCGCCTGGTGTCGCATCGGGAACTTTGATG
>JBATQJ010000088.1:0-44686 GCA_049291975.1 Scrofimicrobium sp. | reverse complement strand
TTGAGACCGACCAGGGCCTGAAGAATCAAAGTAGGATCAGTAACGGTGAAGGTGTTTCTATTCTTTTCTTGGATCACACCTGAAAGTATGAAACACCTTCACCACCCCACCACAATCCGATGAGCCGTTTTGGATAGATAGCCGAAGTCGCCGCTCCTGCATCGAAAGCATGCGCATTACGAGGACGAAAGTGGTGATCGCGGCTCTCTTTCCACTTGTGCTACTTGGTGAGTGGCGACTTTGGCTTTCTTTCCAACCTCTCGGACAGGGAAGCACTGGGGTCACGAGTAACGAGGTCGAGTGCGGCGCGTTTCCAGCCTCTCGGACAAGGAAAGCACTACTGCAACTCGAAGTGGCTATTATTTCTCGAATCGGATCCGAGAACACGTCGACTTGACCCTCCGCTCCCTCCAGAGATTTTCTACACAGGCTTCCAGTCTCCGTCGAACTCTGACAGTGGAATCACGGTTCTGCTCCGACCCGGCGTAGTTCTGGTCGGTGGTGGTTGGCCTGACCTATTCGGGGCGTGGGCGGCGGCGATCCTGTTTGATCGTGGATCGGTGCCTCTTCATATCGAGTCGACGAAGTTTGGATGCACGGGTTGGTTTTGTGGGACGCCGTGGCGTGACCGGTGCTAGTGCCTCGCGCAAGATAGCGGCAAGTCGGGTTCGGGCTTGTGCCCTGTTGTGCAGTTGTGACCGCTGCTTCGATGCCGTCACCGTGAGGACTCCGTCGGACAGTTGGGAGGCGAGTCGCTTGAGAGCCCTCGTCCGTTGTGTTTCGCTGAGGGCTGTCGTGGTAGAAATATCAATGCTGAGTTGGACGCGCGAGTCAGAGGTATTAACTCCCTGACCACCAGGGCCGGAGGCATGCGAGAATCGCTCGCTCAACTCGGCGCCCGGAATGGTCACCCCGTTAGGTATCCCAGGCCCGGGAGGTACACATAGATCATCCACGTCACCAGTGTCGCAGAGACGCCAGCATGCCGACACCAGAAGGGCGTACTGGTGATTTCTTTGTCTATGCCAGCGCCGTAGTTTCAGGACTGATGGTCACGGTATTCAGCTGACACAGTTTGTTTCTAAGCTAACTGGAGAGTGCCAGTGATCAATGATCGATGGGTTTCCGGGAGGTTTTAGCCCTCAAGGTTGTCTTTACCTGGGAGCCAGCTCTTACCCGGAGTGTTCCAACCCTGCTTCTTCATTGCCTTGAATGCCTGTTTGTGTTGCTTCTGATCTAAGCGGTCAATGTAGATGACTCCATCGAGGTGGTCGTACTCGTGTTGGAAGATACGAGCCAGCCAGCCTTCGGCTTCAATCTCGAAGACCTCGCCGTCGATATTGCGTGCGGTCAGAAGAACTCTCTCGCTGCGACGCAGCGCGAAGCGCTCCCCGGGGACGGAGAGGCAGCCCTCCTCCTCGTCCTCCTCTGTTGGGAGCAGAGAATCGGGGACCGTCGGTTCCATCCACAGGATCGGGTCGATGGCGACGCCGCGGAACTCGGTCCCGTCCTCGTCCTCCCACGAGTAGGTGAAGAGAGCTTTCCCCACCCCAACCTGCGGACCGGCTAGGCCGACACCGGGTGCGGCCTCCATGGTCTCGTACATGTCTTCGACGAGGGTGCGGATCTCCTCAGTGATCTCTCCGACGGGATCGACGGGGGTATGAAGAACGGGATCACCATAGATACGAATGGGAAGAATAGCCATAAGAGCAGAGTAATCGCCATTCATAGTATGGGAGCGCGGATTGCGATTCGAGCTTATGCCTCGAAGGAATCCGGCTAACCAAAGTCTTGGTTATGACGCAGGTTGCGCGGCAATCGACGCGATGTAGGGTGCAGTTATGGCCACGCGTGAAGAGATCCTACGTTTCGATGATGGACAGCCATCAGAGTCTGATCCGTGGGTGATAAAACCTCGTCGGGCCAAGATTGAACTCAGCGAGTATGACGCGAGATGGCCGTTACAAGCGGAGAGCATTCGACTTCGACTACTTGAGGCTCTTGGGATGAGGGCTATCCGCATCGAGCACATCGGATCCACCTCTGTCGAGGGCCTTGTCGCCAAACCAGTCATTGATATCGACGTAACGGTGGCAGACCCTGCGAAAGAAGATGCGTGGCTACCTCTATTGGAGCAGCAAGGCTTTATCCTAACTGTCCGTGAGCCTTGGTGGCATGAGCACAGAATGCTTCGAGGCGGCCAGCGTGCCGATGACTGTATTGCACCTACCGATGGTGGTCCGGCTGCAAACATACACATCTTCGGCCCGGACAGTCCTGAACTGATAAAGCACATCGTCTTCCGCAACTGGCTCCGGATAAGTCCCGATGACCGAGAGCGTTATGCAACAGCCAAGCGTGTAGCGGCTAGTGTGCCCGACCCGCTGACTACCGAGTACAACGCGAGAAAACAGGAAGTGATACGCGAGATATTTCAGCGGGCTTTTGTAGCAAGCGGATTCTTCAATGAAGACACCCATTAGGTTCCACAAATACAAGTGTCGGCTCTCTGCCGCAGTGCCGAAGTCCGAAACTCGGCCAGGAGTAACCGGGGCTGCCAAGCTAGCATGAGGGATGTGTCCGTTCCGAGCCTTCTTTTGCGACCGCCGTCTTTGTCCGACGAGCGTGAGGTAATGGCTGCTCAGAGGGAGCTTGCCGGGGAGGGCTTTGACTTCATGCTGGCAGAAGACGACCAGACCTGGATTGAATACCTGAACTATCTCGACCGCTGTTCTCGGGGAGTTGGATTGGCTCCTGGTAGGGCTCCCGCCACTATGCTTCTTGCGGTCGTCGATGGCGAGGTTGTCGGTCGAGTTCACGTTCGCCACGCACTCACACCCGGACTACGAGTGACCGGAGGACACATTGGTTATGGCGTCCGACCACAGTTCCGTCGACGTGGCTACGCAGCAGAAATGTTGCGCCAGGGTCTTGAGCTCCTCGGCACCCTTGGCATCGAGCAAGCTCTGGTCACGTGCGACGATGACAACGAGGCGTCTATCCGCACCATTGAGAGCAATGGTGGAGTCCTTGAAGACAAGATGGAACTCAGCGAGGGTGTCGTGACACGTCACTACTGGATCGACACCCGGGTTGAAGCGTAGGACTGATGCGGGGTGTCTTCTGTAGCGGCTACGTCCTCGAGGTTCGTAATGGTGGCCTCGTCTATTGCTACACCAGCCAGACTTCGTCGAGTTCCACGTGAACAACGATAAGCAGACATAAGGGGTTGATTGAGGTTGTTCCATTGGTCAGCATAGATGCATGAGTCGGAGACCTAGAGAGGCGTTTGAGGCAGTTCCTCGCGAGAGGTTCCTTCCGGATGATCAGAAGCTGCAAGCTTCTCTCAATATCCCCCTACCAATCGGGTTCAATGTGACGTGTTCACAGCCGACAACGGTTGTCAACATGCTTGACCTACTGGATGTCCACCTGGGGCAGAATGTGCTGGATGTCGGCTCAGGTTCTGGATGGACGACCGCGCTGCTCTCGTACCTGATTGGAGACGAAGGAAACGTCGTTGGAGTCGAACGAATCCCTGAACTGGTCGCAAGATCCTCGTACGTATTATCCGACGTTCGGAACGCAACCATCAAGCAAGCCCTCGAGGGGGTCTTTGGGTGGCCTGAAAACGCGCCGTACGACCGAATCCTCGTATCCGCGATGGCAGATGGGGTGCCCAGGGACTTAGTGGATCAGCTTGCTGTCGGTGGGATGATGGTTGTTCCCATTTCCGGGATGATGTGTAAAGTCGTCAAATCGCCCGAAGGAACCACAGAAGTCTCGACGCACGGCTGGTACTCATTCGTGCCGTTGATTCCCTAGGAAGACTCAGTGCGGCGGACCATTCGGCGCATTGCCAAGTTGCCCGATGACTTAATCGGTATTCTGCCCCTCACAGAGCTACTCCTCGTCCGGGTTCGAGTCGACCGCAAGGGCTGGTGGAGCCACCCAGAAGCGCCCCGCCAGGATGACCCCAATAAGTAGGAGGCCTGCTGTTAGCAGGAATGGCCAGCTTCGGTTCATGCTCGAAAGCCAACCCGCTATCCACCCAAATGGTGCTGTCGCCAGTGTGAACTCCGAGTGCCAACATGAACACTGACGCGTAGGGCAGAACAAGCTGCATGGACAGGCCCCACATCGGCTCGGTGTAGACAGCAGCGCGTCCGTTTCCTCGTAGACGTAGGAGCGCGCCGATCATCGAGTTGTCGCTAAGCGCCATGCTTGTTCTTTTCTCGTTTCGTTTGGGGAATCGTCACTAACCAGCGGATCGGTGGGCCACTGAGCAGTGTCTCAATTCTGGGCTCTTGCGTTCTGGCGGCCGTTTAGGAGCCAGGCTGCAAGCACTCCGCCCAACAGCCCTCCTAGGTGCGCCTGCCAGGAGACCTCAGCGTCCATCGGCAGTACACCCCACAGCATTCCTCCGTATACGAGGAGGACCGCCGCGGCCAGCAGAATCTGTTTGATGTCCCTGGTAAAGAAACCTCGTACGAGTACATATGCCAACCACCCGAAGATCACGCCAGAGGCGCCCGCAGTGACGCTACCGGAGGGGGAAATCAGCCAGACCAAGAGTCCCGAACTGGCGACGATTGTGAGGGTTGCAATCAACCAGTTGCGGACGCCCTCCAGATATATCAGAACGCCGAACACGAAGAAGGGAATGGAATTTGCCAGTAGGTGTTCCCATCCGAAATGTATCAATGGGGCGGTGAAAATCTTGGGAAGACTGCTCCACTCTCGGGGCGTTATGCCCAAGCTGTCGAGAGCGTGACCGGTGAGGACATCGACGATTTCGAGGACCCAAAGTAGGAGCAACAGGCCACCCATGACCTCGGATGCTTGGACGATAGGGCGCTTGGGTTTAGTTGGAGGCGCATCCGCAGACATGCACTAATAGTAAGTGGCCACAGTCAGTAAGTAGTTGCGGTCGAGAGATGACCCAATGTGAAGTCCTCGCGCGCTCGCGATCCCCCGCGTCTGAGGCGATCTCAGCTACCCCGACTGTGAAGTACTCTCGCGCTCGCGAGATTTTTGGGATTGCTCATTGGTCATGGCACTAGAAACACTCAGGCTCCCGAGCGATCCCCGGGGTTAAGAATTCAGTCGGGGAGGGGGAAACTTGGCCGAACCCCTGTGCTATTGAGGTTTTACTCAAACGTCACCGATAGGCTTCGCGGTAGGGTTCTCGATTGGCCTAGTCCCGAGGACAACTGGATGGTCCCACAGGAACGGTGTGAGATGACGGAAACGGCCAAGCCTCCAGCGGTGTGGCAGAAGCTTGCCGCGGTAGCGAAGACGAAGGCTTTCCAGTTCACTGTCGGTGGAGTTCTAGTCATTTTGGTGTTATTTCTTCTGTCGCGGGAAGTCCACCCGGACGAGATTATGAAAGCACTGCGCGAAGCCAATATCTGGTGGGTTGTTGCCGCTTTTGCTATCGGGATCGCATCGTGGTTCGGTGCCTCTATGCCACTCAAGATGCTTCCCAGCATCAAGGTCCCTTATCGTGAAGCCCTGCTGGTCCAGATCTCCGCTTCGTTCGTAAATGTTGCGGTCCCCGGAGGACTTGGCACAGCTTCGCTTGATCTTGATTACCTGAAGCGAAGGGGACTTAGGACGTCTCGTTCAGTCGCGGTCGTTGCGCTGGTGGAACTGGCACAAGGCGCCGCAACGGTTCTATTGTTTGGGATTGTTCTACTTTTTGACCATGATTTCCCAAAAATGGACTTTCCGCTAAAGGAAGTCTTGATTGGAGCCGCCATCGTTGTGGTGGTCCTCGCGGCGACACTCACGGTACCGAAAGTACGAAACCTCGTCGTCACTAAAACGAGGGAATTCTGGGGCAAGGTGAAGCCCGAGTTTCATCGACTCAAAGAGAATCCGATGGCCGGAGTCTGGGCGATGCTCGGTTTGCTTCTGGAGTCTGCCGCGCACGGCATCGCAATGGTCTTCTGCGTCTTTGCGGTTGGCCATTCAATTTCGGTTGCTGAAGGAATCATGGTTTACCTGATCGGCACCATGATCGGCTCGGCGATTCCAGTGCCGGGTGGCATTGGCTCAACCCTCGCCGCGATGGTCACGGCGCTTCACTTCATCGGACTCACCACAAGCATTGCCACGGTTGCGGTTGTTCTGTTCCGTTTCGCAACCTTCTACCTCCTGGTGCCATTTGGGGGTATCGCCTTCGCTTACATGCAACGTAAGAAGCTTCTCTAGACCACTTGATGTTGAGAGGGGACCCTATAGCGGCGAGGGCGAAGATTCCACCTCGCAAGGGGGTAAGGATTGGGGGGAAGTTCGATAACTCGCCAGTGAACCAGTGCTTTCGGTAGCGATAATCACCCCATGTGTTTCAGTGCAACCGCAAGTTTCATCGGCGCTGGTGTAGTCGGCGCGGCAGGCATAGGGACTCTGGCAATGGTGCGGCGCCCCCGAGAGATCGCATTCGCTTCTGTGCCCTTGATTTTCGCCGTACATCAAGCACTTGAGGGACTGACATGGGTGGCGCTCAATAACAACCCATCGGGGCAACTGACCGGATGTGGGGTTCATGGTTGGGTGTTCATCGCATGGGCATTCCTACCCGCGTTTATTCCCTGGGCAGTATGGCTCATGGAGCCGGATCCGGTGAGACGAAAATGGATGTGGATCCCGATGGTTGTCGGATGGGCAACCGGGGCGTTCATGATGATCCAGGTGTTCCGCCCAGACATATACGTTCAAATAGTCGGCAACAACCTCGACTATCACATGGGGCCGGGCGGATCGGTGTGGGTGCTACCGCCGTATATCTTCGCCACGTGTGTGGCTCCAATGATGAGTTCATACGTCTATACGATCGTCATGGGCGCGGCCAACGTTGTTGCTCTCACTACGGCAGCGATAATGAGGGCAGCCGACTTCTCCTCACTCTGGTGCACATTTGCGGCATTCATCAGCATCATCATCTTCGTTCATTTCCTAGACGCGCGCCGCAGTGGTAAAGAACGAAGAGTGAAACCCTGGAAAGAGCACCGAAAACAGGTGCCCTAGTGGCCCTGGGTGGCTACCTTCTGGGCCAGATGCTGGTCCATGATCCGCCTGGTCTCTAGCGTTACCTCCCGCCAGCGAGGATCGATTCTGCCCGCCGCGACCTGATCGGCAAACACCTCCAGCTCGAAGGGCATCGTTTCCTTTGGGGTTATTGGGGCTGACTCGAAAAGCACCTCCTCTTCCTCGCCCCGGCGGCGGAGGACAATCCTTGAGGTTTCCGCGATATCGTTGATTTCGAGTGAGCCGTCCTCACCCACAATCGTTGAGGGACCCGCGCCCTGGGCAATCTTCGAATAGGTGATGTCAGCGATCATTCCTGGATAGGTAAGTTGGAGGGAACCCACCGCCTCGAATCCGTTCGGGAGCAAGACCGCTGAACTGTTCACCGACGCCGGAACGCCGAGTAGATCAATCGCCGGTTCGAGGCAGTACACCCCTAAGTCGATGAGGGAAGAATTCCCCAGCGACGGATCAAATGCGTTGATCCGTTCGCCGTCCAGGAATCGTTGATATCTAGAGGAGTACTGCAACTTCTCGAAGTGTGCGTAACGCAGGGCGCCGAGCTGGGGAAGAGCATCCCGGATGATCCGGTACGTGGGTGTGTGTAGGCTTCGGGTTGCCTCCATTGCCACAACCCCGTTTGCTTCCGCCGTTTGGAACAGCGCCGCTGCCTGGTCTAGGTTCGAGGTCATCGTCTTCTCAACGAGGACGTGACGGCCAGCCAGCATTGCGGCGATCGCCTGGTCAAGGTGAGCGCTGGTGGGACTCGCAACGTAGACGACATCTACCTCAGGGAGCATCGCCTCGTAATCATCGAACGTAAGAGGAACATCGTTTGTCTCCCCAAACTCCCGCGCCCGCTCCAAGCTACGTGAGTAGATCGCAACGGGCGAGATTCGGCCGGAAGTCTGGCGACAGGCGTCGACAAACCAGTCACTAATGAAGTTGGTACCAATAATCCCAACCCGTAGTTTACGGTCCTCTATTGACATCTTGCCCCCTAAAACTGTTCTTCCGTACTAAGCAGGTTACGCTTCCTGGCTGGAAGCCGAACGGATTGGTCTGGTGTTCTGCAGAGAAGAAGCCCGAGGGTACTAGACGATATTGAAATAGGAGTCCTCGTCCTCCAGACGTGCGGCGTTCGCGCGTCCTGCCAGTAGCCGAACCACCTCTCCGGCTATCGATCCCACCGGCGCTTTGTCAGCGCGCCGGTCTGCGAGCGGTGCGGGCCCCGAGTCGAGTCCCTCGATGTGCGCTGCGGCCATCTGCTGCGCGGCGAGTTCCGTGTAGAGGCCTCCTCGCGCCAGCAACTCCTGGTGCGTCCCAGACTCGACGATTTTACCTGCCTCAAGTACATGGATGGTGTCCGCGCCGATCACGGTAGACAGGCGGTGAGCAATAGAGATCACGGTACGGCCCCTCGCCGCCTCGTCCAACGCCTGCTGAACCACGCGTTCAGAAACGGTATCCAAGGCTGAGGTTGCTTCATCGAGCAGTAACACAGAGGGATCCTTTAGCAGAACTCTTGCTATGGCAATCCGCTGCTTCTCGCCACCGGAAAGGCGGTACCCGCGTTCCCCGACGACGGTGTCGTATCCGTCTTCGAAACCATCAATAATGTGGTGAATGTTGGCGGCTTTGCACGCGGAGACTATTTCCTCGTTGGTTGCCTCCGGCTTGGCATATAGCAGGTTGTCGCGAATGGTTGCGTGGAACAGGTAGGTCTCTTGGGAGACGATGCCCACATTGTCGATGATGGACTCGCCGACCAGGTTACGAACGTCCTCGCCAGAAAAGAGGACGCTACCGTCACTCGCCTCGTACAAACGCGGTGTCAGGTAAAGAATTGTCGTCTTCCCGGCGCCGGACGGCCCCACGAATGCGACGTGATCGCCTGGTTTCGCAACGAAACTGACCCCTTTCAACGTAGCGGGAGAATCCGCGGGCGCATCGGGATAGCGGAATACGACATTGCGGAACTCAATCTGACCGCGCGGTCCGGGCGCTTCTGCGACGGGGATCGCGCCGGGCGCATCCTGAATCGCGGGAGTCATGTCGAGGTACTCGAAGATACGAGCGAAGAGCGCCTTTGAGGTTTGAAGATCCAACGAGACACGCATCAGGCCCATTAGCGGGTTGAGTAAGCGTGCCTGAACCGTGGTGAACGCGACGATGGTTCCAGCGGTAATGGTGTCAACGCCGCCAGTGATCAGGTACCCCGAGACCAGATAAATGACCACCGGTACTGATGACATAAGAACCTGGACGACAGCGAAGAACCCCTGCCCACTCATCGCCCGGCGAACCTGCAGCATGACCTGGTTGTCGTTTTCCGCCCGGTAGCGCTGTGATTCGGCGCGCTGGCGGTTGAAGGATTTCGACAGGAGCATGCCCGAGACACTCAGAGTCTCCTGAGTTATCGTCGTCAGTTCTGAGAGTGACTCTTGGGTCTGTCCAGCAATCCGGGCCCGAACCTGTCCCACGCGACGCTGAACGAAGATGAGAAAGGGCATGAGCACTATTGCCACCAGGGTCAGACGCCAGTCGATCAGAATCATGGCACCCAGAGAGGCGATAACAGTGACCACGTTTCCGAGAATGCTGGTCAGTGTGTTTGTCAGGACCCCCGAGACGCCCCCGACATCGTTTTGCAGTCGAGACTGAATGACTCCCGTTTTCGTTCGGGTGAAAAACGCCAGGTCCATTCGTTGCAGGTGTTCGAAGAGCTTCACTCTTAGGTCGCCAGTGACTGAGTTGCCCACGGTAGAGGTTAGCCAGGTTTGAACCACGTTCAGTCCGGCAGAGAAGAGGTAGAGGACGACCATCGCTGCCGAGAGTTGCCAGAGCAGAGACATGTCGGGACGTGCCTCGTCCGAGGGGAATAGTGCTTGGTCAAAGATCCGTTGCACTAGAAGGGGAGGAACCACGGCGACCGCCGCGCTTATCACGACGAGGATGCCCGTTGCGATTAGCTTCCACTTATATTGAGTAAATAGTGCCGCTACGCGCCGACCCAGGTTTGGAATCTCGGGGGCTTCAGCGTTCGCTTTTCGCTGTGCCGCCTCATCGATTCCCCTTCCGCCACCGCGGCCACCGCCCATGCCCCCAAAACTCATGCCGTCAGGCTATAACGTCCGTCATAATTCTCGTGCTAGAGAGCAATTCCAAGAGGTGACTTTAAGCAGAAAATGTGATGCAGAGCATGACTGAATCCGCCTCACCATGTGGGATTCGAAGATTTGGCGGTGTGGTTGCGCCTCGAACGAGGAATCCCTGCTCATTCAGGAGTTCGTATGACAATCGTAAAGAAAGTGCTAGGCCCACAAGGAAATGGCGTCATTTCAACGTAATTCGCAGATTGCCTCCCATGCAAAGAATCTGTAAAAAATCAGCAAGGAAACGGCATTGATTACCTGCTGACTGGTATCTATTATGCAGAGAAAGTCGGTGTCCAAACCAAGAAGGTCAGGATCTAGCGCGAGCCGCTTGAGACCATCTTCCTCCCCTAGGCTTGCGTTTGTCAGTGGTTTACTCCGGCTTGACCTACAGGCTCAAGACCGTTGAAAACTCTGTGATAGCGAAAGGACCACCATGTTTGGCACCACGGAAGAGATTGTCGAGTTCATAGACAAAGAAGGTGTGGAGTTTGTCGACTTCCGCTTCTGCGATCTGTTCGGAGTGCAGCAGCACTTCAATGTCCCCGCCGACACATTTGCCGATGCAGTCGAGGCACTTGCATTCGACGGTTCATCGATCCGTGGGTTTAAAGCAATTCACGAGTCCGACATGAAGCTTGAGGCAGATCCGGGCACCGCATACGTTGACCCATTCCGGGAGCACAAGACGCTGGTTGTCATCTGCTCTATCGTCGACCCGACGACTGGGGAGGCATACTCTCGCGACCCCCGCCAGGTTGCCGCCAAGGCTGTCCAGTACCTCAAGGATTCCGGAATCGCCGACACCTGTTACGTGGGCGCCGAAGCCGAGTTTTTCGTTTTCGATTCCATTCGCTTCAACACCGAACCTGACGAGACGTTCTACAAGATTCAGTCGAGTGAAGGCCCCTGGCAACAGGGCAAGGAGGAAGAGGGCGGCAACCTTGGGAACAAGCTCTCGATCAAGGGCGGCTACTTCCCGGTTTCACCCGCCGACCAGTTCGGCGACCTGCGCGACAAGATGTCCACTCTTCTGCGCGAGGTGGGTCTTGAGGTCGAGCGCGCTCACCATGAGGTTGCAGCCGCTGGCCAACAGGAAATCAACTACAAGTATGCTGATCTCTCGACCGCGGCCGACAACCTACTGAAGTTCAAGTACGTCATCAAGAACGCCGCGCTACAGGTCGGAAAGACCGCGACCTTCATGCCCAAGCCGGTGGTCGGCGATAACGGTTCAGGTATGCACACGAACCTTTCGCTATGGAAAGACGGAACCAACCTCTTCTACGATCCAGAGGGCTATGCGGACCTTTCTGACACCGCCCGTTGGTTCATCGGTGGGCTTTTGAAGCATGCCCCTTCGCTAGTTGTGTTCACCAACCCGACGGTCAACTCATATCGCCGCCTGGTTCCGGGCTTCGAGGCGCCCGTGACACTGGTGTACTCGGAACGCAACCGTTCTGCAGCAGTTCGTATTCCGCTGACCGGAGACAACCCCAAGGCTAAGCGTGTTGAGTTCCGCGTTCCCGATGCCGCAGCTAACCCCTATCTGGCGTTTGCTGCGTGTCTCATGGCGGGCATTGATGGAATCAAGAACAAGACTGAGCCGCACGAACCGGTTGAGAAGGACATGTTCGACCTTTCGAAGGAAGAGCTCGAGGGCATCAATTTCGTACCGGCATCTTTGGCAAGGGCTCTGGACGCCCTGGCCCTGGACCACGACTTCCTCACCGCTGGTGGCGTTTTCCCCGAAGACCTGCTTGAGACCTGGGCAGAGATTAAGTACGAACAGGAAGTGCAGGAAGTGCGAGCCTTCCCGCACCCTCTTGAGTACCAGCTGTACTACGGGGTCTGATCCGTCTAAAAGGCAGACAAACCCGCGGGCGCTCTCGATCCTCCACTAACCTCCTTGGATGAAGGATCGAAGCGCCCGCTGGCGCGTTTAAGTTCTCCTGGAGGGCAGCCTGATGTCATCACTGGTCGGAATAATCGACTATCGAACCGGCAATTCGAGGTCC
The DNA here is from genome assembly GCA_049291975.1 of Scrofimicrobium sp. GTDB lineage: Bacteria > Actinomycetota > Actinomycetes > Actinomycetales > Actinomycetaceae > Scrofimicrobium. The sequence goes on along the minus strand of JBATQJ010000088.1, from coordinate 32,478 downwards.
TTCTCGTATGCCCTCGATCAGATTGGGGTGGCCAATCGCCTGGTGAGTGAGCCTGGAGAATGTGGCGGGATAACTCACCTCGTCCTGCCCGGCGTCGGTGCCGCTGATGTAACCATGGATTCCCTCCGCGCCTCCGGATGGCTTCCATACCTGGAGGACCATGTACGAGGGGAGGGTCTGCCCTTCCTGGGTGTCTGCGTTGGGCTTCAGGTCCTTTTCGACTACAGCGAAGAGGCGGAGACTGAATGCCTTGGCTGGATTCCAGGTACTGTGAAGCGCTTCAACAGTGAGGAACTGCGAGTTCCGCACATGGGTTGGAACTCAGTCGAGCCCACCGAGCTTTCCCGTGAGTCGGGTCAGTTTGAGCGTTTACTGGGCGACGGCGGCTACTTCTATTTCGTTAACTCTTACTATGCGAGTCCTGAGCACCCCGAGAATACTATCGGCGTCACCAACTATGGCACCTCGTTCGCCTCGGTCGTCGGGTCGGGGAAAATCCTCGCCACTCAGTTCCACGTTGAGAAGAGCGGTCAGGTGGGCCTAGCGGTTCTTCGTAGATTCACTGACATGGGTAGGGAGGACTTCTAATGCTGACCAATCGCCTAGTTGCCTGTTTTGACGTCAAGGACGGTCGAGTTACCAAGGCGCTTCAGTTTCAGGACAACATTGACGTTGGTGATCCCGCCGAGCTCTCAAAGCGCTTGTACGAGGAACAGATTGACGAAATCGTCTTCTACGACATCATGGCCAGCGCGGAGAAGCGCCGGATCAACTTGGACACGGTCAAAGAGGTCGCTTCAAACATCTTCGTCCCGTTGACGGTCGGCGGTGGCATTAAGAACCTGGACGACATGCACGCCGTTCTTGAGTCGGGCGCCGAGAAGATCAGCATCGACTCCATGGCCGTGAGAAATCCGGACATCATCACGCAGGGAGCGAACGAGTTCGGAGTGCAATGCATGGTCGTCAGCCTGCAGGCGCAGTGGGTCGGCGAGTCGGAACAGATTCCCAGTGGATACGAGATCGCCATTGACGGGGCACGGACTTTCACAGGGATGGACGCCGTTGAATGGGCCAAGCGGGCCTACGACCTAGGCGCAGGCGAGATTGTTGTAAACAGCATTGATCGCGACGGGACGGGTGAGGGCTACGAACTGACCCTGACCGGTGCGGTAGCGGACGCCGTGCGGATCCCGGTAATTGCGTCGGGCGGTGCGGGAACCGCGCAGCACATCGCGGACGGCTTCAATGCTGGCGCCACGGCGGCGATCATCAGTTCGATGCTCTATTCGCCGAGGACCGAGAGGAACTACTCGGTGCCGCAGCTGAAACAGGAACTGACAGCTCTGGGAGCGAACATCCGTCCGGTGGTGGTCCCGTAGCTTCGCTGGCGCAGATCATGGGTTTCGACGACGATTCGCTCGCCGAGGCCCACAATTTCGGCCACTAGGCAGCTGGTTAGGCCGTCGTGCCTCGCATGCCCGGTCGACTACGCTCGGCGTGGCCCACATCTCTCGGGACTACGCCGCTCACCCGATAGATTTGGTACATGACTTCCGCTCTAGCTCCCGCCGCTACCGAAAGTAGGACGACGCAAAACCAGATCCTCCTCGCCGCCCCGCGCGGGTACTGTGCCGGGGTGGACAGGGCGGTTGAGGTCGTTGAGCGTGCCCTCGAACTAGAGGGTGCACCCGTGTACGTGCGCAAGGAAATCGTCCACAACAAGTACGTCGTTGAAACCCTTACCAAGCGCGGCGCGGTGTTCGTGGACGAGGTCGACCAGATCCCCGAGGGGGAGACCGTTGTCTTTTCTGCCCACGGGATCTCCCCGCAGGTGCGCACTGACGCGGACGCCAGGTCACTCAAGGCAATCGATGCCACCTGCCCCCTGGTCACCAAAGTTCACCGCGAGGCCATCCGTTTCGCCAAGGACGACTACGACATCATTCTGGTCGGACACACCGGTCATGAAGAAGTCGAGGGCACCTTCGGTGAGGCCCCCGATCATATTCAGGTTGTTGGCACTCCGGACGAGGTCGATAACGTCGAGGTTCGCGATCCTTCCCGCGTTGTCTGGATCTCGCAGACCACTCTTTCCGTCGATGAAACCATGGAGACTGTTCGCAGGCTGCGCGAGAAGTTCCCCCTGCTGGAGGACCCGCCCTCGGACGACATTTGTTACGCGACGCAGAACCGACAGGAGTCCGTCAAGGCGATGGCACCGCGCTGCGACGTGGTGATCGTGGTGGGTTCGGCGAACTCCTCGAACTCCGTTCGCTTAGTTGAGGTGGCGGAAGAGGCCGGCGCGAAAGCCGCCTATCGCGTTGACGGCGCACACGAACTTGATTCAACCTGGTTTGAGGGAGCTCACACGGTGGGCATCACCTCGGGTGCGTCAGTCCCCGAGATCCTCGTTCGTGATGTCATTGAATGGCTGCAAGAACGAGGCATGGGTGAGGTGGAGGAAGTGCGCACCCAGGTCGAGACCATAACCTTCGCCCTGCCGCGGAACCTGAAGAACGACCTGCAGAATCGCGGTCTGTTGCCGCTGCATGTGAAGGGGCGTCCTCGTCCGGACGGTCACACCTCGTAGCGAGGGTGGCGGTTCTCTCCTCGCCCCCACTACCTCGGTAGTTATGCCCAACTAGACTTGACCACGTGTCTTTGACGATTGGTATTGCTGGACTGCCCAACGTGGGTAAGTCGACCCTGTTCAACGCGCTCACCCGCGCCACCGTTCTCGCCGCTAACTACCCGTTCGCGACGATTGAGCCCAACGTGGGGGTGGTACCGCTACCGGACCCGCGCCTCGACAAGCTGTCGGAACTGTTCAAATCGGAGCGGATCGTGCCCGCCACGGTTTCCTTTGTTGACATCGCGGGTATCGTGCGCGGCGCGTCCGAGGGGGAGGGCTTAGGTAACCAGTTCCTCGCCAACATTCGCGAAGCCGACGCGATCTGCCTGGTGACGCGGGTGTTCGCGGACGAGGACGTGGTTCACGTTGACGGCCGTGTCAGTCCGGCAGATGACATCGAGACGATTACGACCGAGCTGATGCTGGCTGACCTGCAGACGATGGAACGTGCGATTCCTCGCCTCGATAAAGAGGTTAAGGGGAAGAAGACGCCCAAGGAGGTGCTGGATACGGCGCTCGCGGCGCAAAAACTCCTGGAGGAGGGCAAACTGCTAACCCCCGACAATGTGGGGAAACTTGATCCAGCGATCCTAAGGTCATTCCAGCTGATGACCTCGAAGCCGTTTATCTACGTGTTTAACATGGACTCTGCGGGCATGGAAGCCCCCGAGCTGAAGGACAAGCTCAGTTCGATGGTCGCCCCGCAGCCCGCTATTTTCCTCGATGCACAGTTTGAAGCGGAACTGGTGGAACTGGACGAGGACGAGGCGCGTGAACTCCTGGCCGAGACCGGTCAGGAAGAATCCGGGCTGGACCAGTTGGCGAGGGTGGGTTTCGATACCCTCGGACTGCAAACCTACTTGACGGCGGGGCCGAAGGAGGCGCGTGCCTGGACGGTGAAGAAGGGCGCAACGGCTCCTGAAGCTGCTGGCGTGATCCACACGGACTTCCAGAAGGGGTTTATCAAGGCGGAGATCGTTTCGTATGACGACCTGATGGAGCACGGCTCGATGAACGAGGCGAAGGCAAAGGGCCGCGTCCGCATGGAGGGTAAGGACTACATCATGGCGGACGGCGACGTGGTGGAATTCCGCTTCAATGTATAGCCGTTTGACCTGATATTCAAGCGCCGAACAACCTGATAAAGTAGCGCCGAACAACCTAATTCATGGTGTGGTTGGTTCATGAGTCAATACTTGCCCCGACTTGTCGATGCCGAGATAGCTTCCCAGCTTGACTGGTAAGACGCTGTGGTCATCGATGGGCCCAAAGCAGTTGGCAAGACTGATACTGCCACGCGCCTGACAGGCAGCCAAGTGTTTTTGGATGCGGACTTAGCGTCCCGCAGCTTGGCTCTGGCTGATCCTTCGCTGGTGCTTGAAGGAGCTGTTCCGCGTCTACTAGATGAGTGGCAGGTGGTCCCAAGCCTGTGGAACGCCGTGCGGCACGAAGTCTACCGGCGTAAACGGCCAGGTCAGTTCATTCTTACGGGCTCCGCTTCGCCTAGTGACGATCAAACCCGCCATACGGGGACGGGCCGCTTCTCTTGGCTACGAATACATCCACTCACGCTGACTGAAACGGGCCATTCAACGGGAGCCGTCTCGTTGCGCCACCTACTGAGCGGGCAAGGAATGAACGTTGCTGATCCCGGCCTCGGGATCCATGAGCTGATTGAACGAATTATCAGCGGCGGGTGGCCTGTAAGTCAGGGTTTTTCGCTGAAGGAATCCTCGAAGTATGCGAGAGCCTATCTGGATCAGACTGCACGGGTGGATGTATCGGTCCCGGACGGGCCAAAACATGATGCTCTTAAGGTGTCTCGTCTGTTGCGCTCTCTAGCGCGCAATGCAGCCACTGAAGTCTCTATCCGAACCCTAGCGACAGATGCCGGAGGTTCCGATGGACCCTTGCACGCAGACACCGTCTCACGTTACTTGACGTCGCTACAGCGCATCTTCGTGCTGGAAATCCAAGAGGCCTGGGGTCCCGGGATACGAACGCGAACCCCGCTCCGTGAATCCCCTAAGCGTCACTTGGCAGACTCTTCCTTGACCTTGGCTGCGTTGCGCATTGGCTCCGCAGATCGGCTCCTAGCCGAGCCTGAGACTCTAGGTTTACTCTTTGAGTCACTTGTGATTCAACAGCTACGGGCTTATGCGTCGCTTCTGGACGCAGAAGTGGTGCACTACAGGGACAAGTCAGGTTTGGAGTGCGATGCGATTCTTCAAAACCGGGACGGCGATTGGATTGCTGTGGAGGTCAAGTTGGGCGCAGGTCTAGACGCAGCAGCGCACAACCTCAAGAAATTGCGAGATGTGGTGGACCAGAAGGCGAGTGGGGAACTCAAGGCGATGGTCGTACTCGTGCCGACCGGGCCGTCATACCTACGACAAGATGGCGTCCAAGTCGTAGCGTTGAGTTCACTGGGGCTCTGAATAAGAAACACCTTGCACACTGATGGGTTGCGTCCACTGGAAGATGGGGAGACGTTCCGTGTCGAATCCACCGGCAGTCAAGATCACTCGTCCCCAAAGATTGTTCTGCGACGTATCTTGGCTGTGCTCACCAGCCGACGGCGTCCGCAACTTTCTCAGCAACCTGGAGGGGAGAGAGTCCACCCACGTCGATCACCACGTCATCGAGCCCCGCCCGTTCCAGTGCCTCGGCGAGTTCGACCTGTCCGGCGAGGAAACCTTCGAGCTCCCACGGTGCGTCATGAGCGTGGCGCGCGCGCAACCGATCAGCGACTACTACGGGGGAGGCGCGCAGCCGTACCAACGGGATCGTTGGCCCTTGGCTGTCGGTTCCCTCTCCGAGTGCGGCGCGGCAGCCGTCGAGGAATTCCAGTTCCGTGAATACGTGGGCTACTGCGATCCGCTTGACTCCGGCCCTTCGATACGTCGAGGCAACCAGCTCGAGATTTGCCCGCGCTATCCGGCCACCCCAAGGGTCGTCCTCCGGGCGTGGCCACGAGAGTGTGAGGTGATCGAGGTCAATCAGAGCGTGAGGAATATGCCTGGTGGCGAGCAGTCTGCCGAGCGCCCCCAGGGTGCTGGACTCGCCGATCCCTGAGGGTCCGTTCAACAGCAGCGAGCGCGGGCCAGTACGATCACAGGTCTCGGTGTCCATGTCTCCAGTCTCCATTATGGGCGACTCCATTGCCGCCCGACGCGTCGGCTTACGAGGTGGTCGCATTGGCCACGGACGTCTCCGACCATCTCGGGCGTCGCCTTTGCAAATGGAGACCACGGACGCAGTCGACTCGACGGGAGAACCGCATTCGTGTTGTTGAGACTGTGTTATTCCATCTTGCGCTGCCTACCATGCCGCTTGATCCTGCGGTTCCTAAGGTGGCTGCTCAAACAGGGCCATGTGCTCTGCGCTGGATTTGGAGCGAAGCTAGGCGAAATCATCAGTCGGTGAGGCCCAAGACGAAGTAACTTGGTGGAGTTCCACTCTATTCCGGCATGCGTCGGGGTTCTCGGAGCATTAAACGAGTTGGGTGGAAGGCATTTGCTTCGCGAGCTTCCGGTCGAACGTGAGCAGTGGTGCTTGGCTGTCGCGCTCCGCTTGCAGCGTCAGGAAGATATCGGCGATTGAGAGCTTGGGTAATCGCTTGTAGTGCTCCAGCGCAGATGCCCAGAGTGGGCGGTCCATGTTGACATTGGCCCTGCTCATCAGCGCGTTGACGCCTTCGACAATTGTGGGGCGAGAAATCTTCATGACCCGTTCCAGGACAAAGACTGCCTCGACCAGGGCCACGTCGGGGGCAACCAGTTCTGCCGACTCCTCGAAAAGGCGGTCAACGGCCTCCGTCTGCTGAGGGACATCGTCCAGTAGCCACCGGAGGATCAGGTTCGTGTCAAGAGTTGGCACGATAGTCCTCTGCTCTTGCGGACCATCCTTCACCCGCGGCGGGCACGTGGCCCCATGTGCCACTCTTCTGAGCTTCTTCGCGGAGCCGCACGCGCACCGCAGCTACATCGCCTGGCCGGTCGATCACAACTGAGTCGTTTTCGATCCGCACGGATACCTTTTGCCCGGCCTGCAACCCTAAGGCCTGTCGCACGGATGCCGGTAGCGTGATCTGTCCTTTCGATGTAATTGTTGCATACATTGTGCTCATGTAAGGAGTTTAGCGGATGCAAGGCGCTCGGCATAGAGTGCGACTAGCCTCATGTAAATTGCCCGCGTAATGGGGTTCCATGCCTCACTAGTTTTTGCCCGCGAAAATTGGTGCCCTGGCAGGTGTGGAATGACGACCCCCTCGGCTGTCCGCGACTATGCCGTTCGCGTCGGAGTCTGGGTGGACCTAGGGTGTACGAATGGTTACCAGGGGATCGCATAGGCAAGCGGCAGGCCGGCATCATGAGTGAGCGAGACCTGAGTCTGCGTCCGCTGAGTGTCGAGGACGCTGCTGCCATGACGGTTGTGCTGGCCGACGATTCCCTCTACAGATTTATGGGCGGAAGTCCTCCGACTGAAGAGGAGCTGGACCGACGGTACTCGGCGAGAGCTCGGGGGACTTCTCCTGATGGTAGCGAGGTTTGGATTAATCGAGTGGTAGCTCTCGGCTGTAAGCCGATTGGCTACGTTCAGGCGACACTGTTCCGCGACGGGGATATTGCTGAGGTTGCATGGGTAATTGGGGTGCCTTGGCAGAGTCACGGTCATGCGAAGCGTGCCATCCGACTGCTGCTTGATGAATTGGTGGGACGAGGCGTTAGCTCCCTGGTTGCGCACATTCATCCGGATCACATGGCGTCACAACGAGTCGCTGAGTCTATCGGCTTGCTAGCCACCGATGAAACGAATGATGGTGAGGTCCGTTGGGTCGGCCCGGTTCACTGAGAACACGAGCAGTTGCGTCTGAACGAAATTGGGTAGTGTAACCAGAATGGACGCAACTGCACTGCTAAGTGCCTATGACGAGCAACTCCGCACTGATGCCGAGACACCGAGTGCTATTGCGGTTACTTCTTTCGGAGTTCTGAGGCTCGTGGAGTTCGCAGGCGGCCGTGGATTCGTGACCTATCGAGACCTTGGTGGCTCTGATGCCAAGCGCATTAGGCAACTCGTGGATGCAGCACGGGCGTTCTTTGAGGCGAATCCGGCGATTACCAGCGTTGAGTGGAAAACACGCGGGCACGATCGTGCACCTGGACTCCACGACGCGCTTGTTACGTACGGATTTGTGCCTGAAGAATCCGAGTCAATCATGCTTGGGGAGGCCACATCACTTGTGGCCGACGTGCCTTTGCCAGACGGCGTCACGTTGCGGAGAATACGTGACGAACCCGATGTGCGCTCCATGTGTGCGATGCAGGATCGTGTGTTTGGGGAGGAAGCCTCCCACATTCACGCCGATGCGATCCTGTCTAGACTCAGGCGCAATGACGGTATGGAACTGTGGATCGCAGAAGCCGCGGGTGAAATTGTCAGTGCCGGACGACTTGAACCGGTTGTCGGTACGGACTTTGCGGGAATCTGGGGCGGAGCAACTGTGAAGGAATGGCGGGGGAAAGGGATCTACCGCGCTCTGACGTCAGCCCGAGCCCGCTCGGCGCTTGCGCTCGGCAAGACGCTTATTCACAGTGACTCGACGGAGTTCTCGCGCCCGATTCTTGAGCGTTCGGGTCTCATCAAGGTTTCGACGACGACACCATACATCTGGAGACGTTGACCGTTTAGTGATGGTCGGTGGACTGGCTCCACGGGCATCGCGGCATTGGTTCTGTCCGTAAAGATTGCTCTGTAATGCCACTCGGTGGAGTTCCCCTCTGTCGGCGGCGCCGGTTCCCTCAAGATCCACTATGACGCGACGGTTCCTGAATCGCTTTGTGGGGAGTCGATGTAAGCGAGGCCAGACACCAGGTCCTGACGACTTTGTGCCTGAACAGTGATGGGGTTACCTATCGCGCGATGTCCCTGCGCCGGAAGCCGATGAATCCAACTGCGATGAAACCCAGGGTGAATAGGCTTATCCATCCAAGACCCGACCAGTCCACGGGAGCGGCGGTCACGTTCGGGATGTGCCAGAACGGGCTTATGCCCAGAATCCAGTCCCAGAGGTTGAACATGGGGCCGAGGATTGTCAGTGCGAATGACGCGACGACACCGAGCCATGCGGCAAGGCTTGCCCTCGGGCGTGCCCCAACGACAGCAACAGCGACCGCAACGACTGTCCAGACTGCCGGAACAGTAGCCGCGGCTTGAATGAAGACGTCCCAAAAGCTCACGCCGATATCTGAGTTCGCAGCAACGGCAGCCATTATCACCCCGGCCACAAGCACGTAGACGACCGACTCGGTCAGCGCCAGCAGAACGTTGCTTCCGTAGTAGCGGAACCTGCTTGTCGGCGTAGAGAGGATTGGCTCTACCCGGTCCTCAAGTTCTTCGCTTCGCACCTTCAGCATCGTCTGGACGCCCGGAACCGCGGCGATAATGCCGACCATTGAAAGGATGGTCACGATGAAGGACGAAACAAGGTCTTTGTGGGTTAGCGCTCCGGCCGCAAGTAGTTCGGCTACAGTGCTGTCTTCACCGAGCAGGTCCCTGATTGAGGTCGCGAAATAGCCGAAGACAACGCCAAGGGTGGCAAAGGCAATCAACCACGTGATGATTGGTCCGGTGTTCAGGCGCAGCGCCAGGCCCCAAGTTGACCTGATCGTTCCCCGAGCTGGGCCCGGATTCTGAGCAACTACGCCCAGACCGAAGTCCCGTCGAGATTGCAAAAGGAAGGCTACGCCCAACGCGAGTGCGGTAAAGGCCAGGGCGTACAGCAGCGGCCACCAGTTGTTTCCGCTTGCGGGCCTTGTTTCAGTCATCCATCCGAGGGGGTTAGCCCAGATGGTCCACTTGGGAGCGTGCAGCGAGTAGGCGAGTCCCCGCAGCAGGAACAGGACTCCAAGAGTGCCCACAGCCATCGAGTTTGATGATCGAGCTTCAGAGCCGATCTGGGCGGTGATTGCCGCAACGCCAGCAAACATCCATCCCGTCGCGGTAAAAGTTGCGGCTAGCAGCAAGGAGGCGTTCCATCCGCCACCGAAAGCAACGGTGAGTAGTCCGGACACTATGCCGATAAGAAGGCTACCGACCATGGCTAAGCTCACGCCAGCAAGCAGTCGGCTGCCGCGCCCAAGCACGCCGGACGCCAGCAACTCTGCTTGGCCGGTATCCTCCTGTCTCCGCGTCGCACTTGTTACGGCGAAGATCGATGCGAGGGCGGTGAAGAATCCGCCCAGTGCCAAGGCTCGCCAGGAGTTAAAGCCATCAGCCGTCGATAGGTCGAAGGCGGGTCCAAAGATGATTCCCAGAGCCGGATTCGCTCCAACTACTGCCGCAAATGAAGCGCGGTCTGCTTGAGTCGGAAACACCCAGGGGTAAACCAATACCGAGGAAACAGAGAGTGCCGTGACTATGGCGATCCAGGGGGCAAAGCGGCGAAGATCCTGCTTGATTAGTGCTTTCAGGAGTCCCGGTGTACCAACAAGAGCCACTCTCACGGTTGGTATCCGTCGGTGCCGTTTCCGGTGAGCCGCAAGAAGAGTGACTCGAGCGACGGTGGCTCAACGGTTAGCGAACTGATTCCGTATGGACTGAGTGCAGCCATGGCTTCGCCAATGCTTCCCGAGTTAACGGTCGCGCGCAGGTGATTGTCGTCCAAGTGAACGCTCTGCAACAGGTCAAGTGTTGCGACGCTTGGCACTTGATCCAACGTAGCGATGATCGTTGTTTCAGCCTTGCCACGCAGGTCATCAAGTGTTCCTGAGGCAACAACTTTGCCGCCACGAATTATCGAAAGCTGATCCGCGAGAGTCTCGATCTCGGCGAGGATATGACTGGACAAAAGAACAGAGGCGCCCCTGTCTTTCGCTTCTCCGATGACTTCTTGAAACACGTTCTCCATTAGTGGATCTAGGCCGCTAGTTGGTTCGTCAAGGATGAGCAACTCTGCATCTGAGGCGAGTGCTGCAACGATCGCCACCTTCTGGCGGTTGCCCTTTGAATACTGACGACCGCGCTTAGTTGGATCGAGTTCAAACCGCTCGATGAGTTCGTCGCGACGGCTCTGGTCGAGTCCTCCGCGCAGTGATCCGAGAAGGTCGATGGCTTCACCACCAGACATGCCTGGCCATAAGGAGACGTCTCCGGGAACATATGCAAGTCGGCGATGAAGGTCAACCAAGTGCTGCCACGGATCTCCGCCCAAGACTCGTGCTGTGCCACCGTCGGCTTGGAGCAAACCCAAGAGGATGCGGATAGTAGTTGACTTGCCCGCTCCGTTAGGGCCGAGGAAGCCGTGGACTTCACCGGGTTTGACCTCTAGGTCTAGCCCCTCAAGAGCCTTGAACTTCCCGAAGGACTTGGTGAGTCCATGGATCTGGATCACATCTTGTTCGCTCATGGGTTCCGCCTTCATTTTCGCCGTCGTGGCGGACCTAGCATACCGTCCTCCTCCAAGACGTGACTCGTGACGAGCTAGTGGACCTTGTGGCTCCAGCGATTCAGGGCTATCTCATGCCGAGCCAGGACGACGGCCAATTGTCTGTCTGAGTTTGAGATCGGTCTGAAGCCGCTTGTCCAAGCGCTGTAGATTTACCCGCGGACGCAACCGTGAGGAGTCGCCATGACCGAAACCCCCTCTGCCCAGCTAATCCTTGAGGACGGTCGAGTGTTCTCAGGGAAAGCTTACGGGGCAACTGGTAAGACATTCGGTGAGATCGTGTTCAACACCGGGATGACCGGGTACCAGGAAACGCTTACTGATCCCTCGTACCACCAGCAGATCGTGGTGATGACTTCTCCCCATATCGGAAACGTTGGGGTCAACTCAACTGATCCAGAGTCAAACCGCATCTGGGTTTCCGGCTTCGTGGTCCGCGACGCCGCGAGACGAATGTCAAACTGGCGTGCTGAGGATGAACTTGGCACGTACCTCGCCGAACAGGGGATTGTCGGTCTCTCCGAAGTTGACACCCGTGCGCTAACCCGCCATCTCCGCGAGCGTGGCGTCATGCGAGCGGGAATCTTCTCCGGCGACACGCTTTTGGACAAGCACGGCCTGCTCCGTCGCATTCCCGATTTGGTGGACGAGGTCAAGACCGCTCCTCTTATGGAAGGGGCCGACCTCGCCTGCGAAGTCTCCGCGAAAGAGGCGTACACCGTAGAACCTGAAGGCAATCCCATCGCCACCGTCGTCGCGATCGATCTGGGGATCAAGTCCATGACCCTCGAGCGCCTCACGCAACGCGGTGTCAAGGTTGAGGTTCTTCCCGCTACTGCCACGATCGATGACATTCTTGCCCTGAACCCCGACGGGGTTTTCTTTTCGAACGGCCCTGGCGACCCCGCTGCGGCGACGCATGAGGTGGAGTTACTTCGCGAGGTGCTCGATCGCAAGATTCCATATTTCGGCATCTGCTTCGGCAACCAGATCCTCGGACGTGCCCTCGGATTTGGAACCTACAAACTGCGCTACGGGCACCGCGGCATCAACCAGCCGGTCAAGGATTTGACGACCGGCAAGGTTGAGATCACCTCGCATAATCACGGCTTCGCGGTTGATGTTCCGCTCGGCGGCCCCGTGGAGTCCCCGAACGGCTACGGCCGCGTTGAGGTCTCTCACATAGGTCTCAACGACAATGTGGTTGAGGGCCTTCGTTGCCTCGATATTCCCGCTTTCTCCGTCCAGTACCACCCGGAGGCTGCGGCTGGCCCGCATGACGCGGCCTACCTCTTCGACCGGTTCGTAGAGATGATGAAGGAGGCCTGACGCATGCCACGCAGAACTGACATCGAGTCGGTCATGGTGATCGGCTCCGGGCCGATCGTTATTGGCCAGGCCTGCGAGTTCGACTACTCCGGCACCCAAGCCTGCCGCGTCCTGAGGGACGAGGGGATCCGGGTGATCCTGGTCAATTCCAACCCCGCGACCATTATGACGGACCCCGAGTTTGCGGACGCCACCTACATCGAGCCACTGACAACGGATGTCCTCACCTCGATCATAGAGAAGGAGCGCCCCGACGCGTTGCTCCCGACCCTCGGTGGACAGACCGCCCTCAACGCGGCGATTGCGCTGGACGAGGCTGGAGTCCTGGAGAAATACAACGTCGAACTGATCGGCGCCAGCATCGAGGCGATCCAGAAGGGCGAGGATCGCGAGCAGTTCAAGAAGGTTGTCGATAACTGCGGCGGGGAATCGGCCCGCTCCCATATCGTTCACACCATGGATGAGGCGCTTGAGGCGGTCAAAGATTTGGGCTATCCGGTCGTTGTCCGCCCCTCGTTCACCATGGGTGGCCTGGGCTCAGGCATCGCATATGACGAGGCGGACCTGAGGCAAATCGTCGGTCAGGGCCTCCACTATTCACCAACCACCGAGGTACTGCTCGAAGAGAGCATCATCGGCTGGAAAGAATACGAACTCGAACTGATGCGCGACCGCGCCGACAACGTCGTCGTGGTCTGCTCGATTGAGAACGTTGACCCCGTCGGCGTTCACACTGGCGACTCGATCACTGTCGCCCCCGCGCTGACACTGACTGACCGCGAGTATCAGCGCCTGCGCGACATCGGTATCGCAGTGATCCGTGAGGTCGGCGTCGATACCGGCGGCTGTAATATCCAGTTCGCTGTCAACCCCGAGAACGGCCGCATCATCGTTATTGAGATGAACCCCCGTGTTTCCCGTTCCTCGGCCCTGGCTTCGAAGGCGACAGGTTTCCCGATTGCCAAACTGGCCGCCAAGCTCGCCGTGGGTTACACGTTGGACGAGGTGCCGAACGACATCACCGGCTCCACTCCCGCCTCATTCGAACCGACCTTGGACTACGTCGTGGTCAAAGTTCCACGCTTCGCCTTCGAGAAGTTCCCGGCCGCCGACGACACCCTCACCACCACCATGAAGTCGGTAGGCGAGGCCATGTCGCTGGGCCGCAACTTCACTGAGGCCCTCGGCAAGGCAATGCGCTCCATCGACAAGGCCGGTTCGACTTTCCACTGGCAGGGTGAGCCTGGAAACGTCGAGGAGCTCCTCGAAGCGATCAAGCGCCCCACCGAGCAGCGCATCATCCAGCTTCAACAGGCCTTGCGCGGCGGTGCCACCGCCCGCCAGGTCTTCGAGGCAACAAAGATCGACCCCTGGTTCATCGACCAGATTCAGCTGATCAACGAGGTCGCGCAGGAGGTCGCGGACGCCCCCGCCCTTACCAAGTCCGTCCTCAAGAACGCTAAGCGGCACGGTCTTTCCGACCAGCAGATCGCCCAGCTCCGAGGTATCACTCTTGAGGGTGAAGTCGCTGTTCGCGAGGTACGTCGTGCCCTCGGGATTCGTCCTGTCTACAAGACCGTCGACACCTGCGCCGCTGAGTTCGCTGCCGAAACCCCCTACTACTACTCCACGTATGACGAGGAGTCCGAGGTTCAGCCGCGGCAGCGCGAGGCGGTCATTATCCTTGGTTCCGGCCCTAATCGTATCGGTCAGGGGATTGAGTTCGACTATTCTTGCGTTCACGCCGCCCTCGCGCTGTCGGAAAAGTATGAGACGATCATGGTTAACTGCAACCCCGAGACCGTCTCTACCGACTACGACACCTCCGATCGCCTCTACTTTGAACCGCTCACTCTTGAGGACGTCATCGAGGTATATGAAGCTGAACTCGCCGCCGGTCCCATCAAAGGCATCATCGTTCAACTTGGCGGACAGACCCCGCTGTCTCTAGCCCAGCGCTTGGAAGAGGCGGGACTCCCGATTCTCGGCACTTCCCCCGATGCGATTGACTCGGCCGAGGACCGCTCGATCTTCGGTCAGGTCCTCACCGACGCCAATCTTCCCGCTCCCGCATTCGGCACGGCAACTTCACTGGCCCAGGCAAAGGCGGTCGCCGAACGAATCGGTTACCCAGTCCTCGTTCGCCCCTCGTACGTACTCGGCGGGCGAGGAATGGAGATCGTCTATTCGGAGGAACAGCTTTCCGACTATGTCCGTCGCGCACTCGGCGAGGCCGAGGCCGACATGACCCGTCAGATCGCCCCGATTCTGATCGATCGCTTCCTTGACGACGCGATTGAGATTGACGTGGACGCGCTGTTCGATGGGGAGGAACTCTACCTCGGCGGCGTGATGGAGCACATCGAGGAAGCCGGGGTTCACTCCGGTGACTCCGCATGTGTGCTCCCCCCAGTGACCCTGTCGCCCAGGGTGATCAAACGGATCGCGGAGTCAACCGAGGCAATCGCTCGCGGCGTTGGCGTACGAGGGCTACTGAACGTCCAGTACGCCCTCCTCAGTGATGTTCTCTATGTGCTTGAGGCGAATCCTCGTGCGTCGCGCTCTGCCCCGTTCGTTTCGAAGGCGACCGGTGTGCCCCTGGCGAAGGCGGCCGCTTTGGTCATGACCGGGTCGACCATTGCCGAGTTGCGTGAGAGCGGAGTGCTTCCGGCTGAAGGCGATGGAAGCTCGACTGACCTCAGCCTGCCGATCGCGGTAAAGGAGGCGGTGCTGTCCTTTAAGCGGTTCCGCACGGCCGACGGGCGCACCGTCGACTCAAAACTGGGACCGGAGATGCGTTCGACCGGTGAAGTGATGGGGTTCGACAAGGACTTCCCGACCGCATTCGCTAAGTCGCAGTCCGCCGCTTTCGGGGGCTTGCCCTTGGATGGTACGGTCTTCGTCTCTGTTGCAGACCGGGACAAGGGGTCGATCCTCTTCCCAGTGAAGCGACTGGTAGAGCTAGGTTTTGACATTCTCACCACCCCGAGTACTGCGGCGGTATTGCGGCGCAACGGAATCGAGTCACGCGTGGTGCGGAAATACTCTCAGGGACGTGGGCCGAACGGCGAACCGACCATCGTTGACCTCATCATGAACGGCGAGGTGGACATGGTGGTGAATACTCCGAGTGGATCGGGAACCAGGGCGGATGGGTACGAGATCCGCGCTGCTGCAGTTGCCTCGGACAAGGCGATCATCACCACGGTTCAACAGCTTGCCGCTGCGGTTCAGGGGATCGAAGCACAAAGGGCGGCCCCGTTCGAGGTGCACTCGCTCCAGGAGTACGTAATCCGCCCCGACGCGTAGTGAGCGGCCTTCGGCGGGTCCCGCTGCCGACAGACTTGGGCGAAGGTGAGTGACCCTGCTGATGAGCCGGCGCCACCACAACGGCCCCGCGAGTGTGTTCAGGTAGGTTGTCTCAGGTTCCGGTCGATACTATGCGGTGCCATGTATAGTTATGCGGGTGACTATTAAGGTGTCTGTCGCCGGTGCGACAGGATATGCGGGCGGGGAAGTCCTACGGCTCTTGCTGGGCCACCCCGAACTTGAGGTGGGTGCACTTTGCGCGGGTAGTTCCCGTGGTGCACTCGGTCAATATCATCCGCACCTGCGTGGTCTGGCTGACCGTGAGGTCCAAGAGACCGATCCGGCCGTGCTCGCGGATTCCGACGTCGCAGTTATAGGCCTTCCCCACGGAACCTCCGCCGAGGTCACGGCCGCGATCGAGGCCATCAACCCCGACTGCATAATCGTCGACCTCGGGGCCGACCACCGCCTGGAGTCAGTCGAGGACTGGGAAGCCTTCTACGGCTCCGCAGCTAGTGAGCCCTGGGCCTACGGGATGCCGGAGCTAATCCGCGCTGACGGCCCGACCCAGCGAGAGGTCCTGGCTCAGAGCAAACACATTGCCGCTCCCGGCTGCAACGCTTCCGCAGTTACCTTCGCCGCTCAGCCTGCGATCGCCGCTGGCATCGTCCAGTCCGAGGGTATCGTCGCGGTTCTCGCCGTTGGATACTCCGGCGCCGGCAAGACGATGAAGCCACACCTTGTGGCATCCGAGGCATTTGGTAGCGCTCTGCCCTACGGCGTCGGTGGCGCCCATCGCCACATCCCGGAGATCGCCCAGAACCTCCGCACCGCCGGTGGTGCGGTCTCGACTTTGTCGTTCACCCCTATCCTCGTCCCTATGTCGAGGGGAATCCTGGCAACGGTTTCGCTCCCAGTCGTTCCCAGAACCACAGCCACCGACGTTGCTGCGGCGTACGAGGATGCCTACGCAAACGATAAGTTCGTCCTAAATGTCGACCAGGTCCCGGCGACGGCGTCGGTGACGGGAGCAAACACCGCCCTCGTTCACGCCACGCTTGACCGGAACGAGCAGCGGATCACGGCGATCTGTGCCATCGACAACCTGATGAAGGGCACTGCGGGTGCCGCCATCCAATCTCTTAACATTGCGCTCGATCTGCCCGAGGAGCTCGGGCTCAACGTGAACGGAGTTGCGCCGTGACAGTTACTTTACCGAAGGGTTTTCGGGCATCAGGAGTGGCCTGCGGGCTGAAGATGCGTAGCGGTAGGCGTGACTTCGCGGTTGTCGTCAACGAAGGGCCTGAGTTCACGGCGGCGGCTGTGACGACCTCGAACCGTGTGTTTGCGGCTCCGGTGAAGTGGACCCGCGAAGCGGTCGCCGATGGAACATTGCGCGCGGTAGTCCTGAACTCCGGTGGTGCGAATGCCTGCACCGGGGAAGCCGGGTATGCCGACACGTTGGAGACCGCGAACCTGTCGGCTGCCAAGCTCGGGGTCGCGGCTAGCGACGTTGCCGTTTGCTCGACTGGACTGATTGGCGAGTTGCTGAACATGGACGCGATCCGCAAGGGGATCGAGGACGGGTTCAGCGAGTTGAGTGCCGACGGCGGAGACAATGCGGCCGAGGCCATCATGACGACGGACAAGGTCGTGAAGACCGCCGGTGAATTGGGCGATTATTCGATCGGTGGTATGGCTAAGGGTGCTGGAATGCTTGCTCCCCAGCTAGCCACGATGCTCGTGGTCATCACCACGGATGCATCGCTGAGTAGGGGGGACGCGGAGGTCGCGCTGGCTACCGCGATGGATCAGTCTTTCAACCGGATCGACTCTGACGGCTGCATGTCGACAAATGACACGGTCATCCTGATGGCGTCAGGAGCGTCGGGCGTCGCTCCTGACCTCACAGACTTTACGGCCAAGTTGACTCGCGTCGCGCAGGACTTGGCGGTGCAGTTGATTGGTGACGGTGAAGGTTCCTCGCACGACATCTCAGTTGAGGTTAGCGGGGCTTTGTCGCAGGAGGCCGGACTCGCCGTCGCCCGTTCCGTCGCCCGTTCCAATCTGCTGAAGTGTGCTGTCTTCGGAAACGACCCAAACTGGGGGCGAGTCCTCTCCTCGCTTGGAACTGTGCCCGAGGATGTTGCGCCGTACGACGCCGATCAGGTGGATGTCACAATCAACGGGGTGACGGTCTGCAGGAACGGCGGAGTTGGTGATCCTCGCGAGCTCGTGGATATGACTCCGCGTCTCTGCACCATTGCTATCAACCTCAAGGCGGGCGAGGAGTTCGTCCGCGTCCTAACCAACGACCTCACGTATGCGTACGTCGAGGAGAACTCGGCATATTCCTCGTGAACGACAACATCCTCATGCGGTTGCAACGGGCGCAGCAGAAGGCCGGAGTCCTGATCGAGGCACTGCCTTGGATCAGAGAGTTCGCCGGCGAGACCTTTGTCATCAAATACGGCGGTAACGCAATGGTGTCCGAGGAGCTAAAGGAAGCGTTCGCTCAGGACGTTGTCTTCATGCACCACATGGGGATTCGCGTAGTCGTGGTTCACGGCGGCGGTCCCCAGATCAACACCATGCTGCACCGGCTGGACATTGAGCCTGAGTTTCTCGGCGGACTGCGAGTTACGACGAAACAGACGATGGACGTGGTCCGGATGGTGCTTACCGGCCAGGTGCAACGCGAACTGGTTTCCCTCATAAACGAGGACGCACCTTACGCGGTTGGACTTTCGGGCGAGGATGCCGGACTCCTACTCGCGACGCGTAGAACTGCGATCGTCAATGGGGAAACCATTGCCGTCGGTCATGTCGGTGATGTTCGGACGGTGAATCCCGAGGCAATTACCGACCTACTTGATGCCGGTCGTATTCCTGTGGTTTCAACGGTAGCTGTCGATATCGAGTCACCACGCGAGGTTCTCAACGTCAACGCCGATACTGCGGCGAGTGCTATCGCGGTGGCGCTCGGTGCCAAGAAACTGATAATGCTGACTGATGTTGAGGGTCTGTACCGAAACTGGCCAGATAAGTCCTCGTTGGTGGACATGATCGGTGCGGAAGACTTGCGTGGCATCCTCCCGACTCTCGACTCGGGAATGGCGCCGAAGATGGAGGCTGCGCTTCGCGCGGTTGACCGAGGCGTTGACCATGCTCACGTCATCGATGGCAGAATGGCGCACTCGATGCTTCTGGAGGTCTTCACCGACGCCGGCATTGGAACCCAGGTCACCCTTCAGACTCCGGAGGATGCGCAATGAGTTTGAGCTCCCGCTACGTCGACAATTTCATGAATACTTTTGGGTCGCCACAGCTGGCTCTGGTCAAAGGGGAGGGCGTCTACGTCTGGGATGACTCAGGCGAAAGGTACCTAGATCTCTTGGCGGGCATTGCCGTCAACGCTCTCGGTCAGGCCCACCCTGCGGTAATTGAGGCGGTGACCAGGCAAGTTGCCGAGCTCGGTCACATCTCTAACTTCTTTACCAGTCCCGCACAAGTCGCCCTCGGGGAGAAACTGCAACGGATCTTCTCTGCGTCCGGGTACGAGGAACCGATTAAGGTCTTTCTCACCAACTCTGGTGCGGAGGCGAACGAGGCGGCGCTCAAGCTAACCCGGCTTCACAAGCCCGGGGGTCGGGTGCTTGCGCTGACGCACTCTTTCCATGGACGCACCATGGGGGCTCTGTCGGTGACAGAGAAGCCGGTGATCCGTGAGCCTTTTGAGCCTTTGCCGGGAAACGTGCAATTTGTTGAGCCCACTGTTGAAGCGCTGGCTGAGGCTTTCGATGACAATGTTGCCGGGATATTCGTAGAACCCATCCAGGGCGAGGCGGGCGTGGTCCCTCTGTCAGGCGGGCTACTCGAAGCGATCCGTGAGCTGTGCGATAAGCACGATGCCCTCCTCGTAATAGACGAGGTTCAAACCGGGATCGGACGCACGGGACGTTGGCTTGCCTCCCAGGGTGTGCGGGCCGATGTAGTGACGCTTGCCAAGGGTTTCGGCGGGGGATTCCCGATTGGTGCATGCGTCGGAGTTGGAGCTGCCGGTGAGATCTTCGGGCCTGGTAGCCACGGCTCGACGTTCGCGGGAAACCCGGTGGCGAGTGCAGCTTCGCTAGCGACGTTGAACGAGGTCGAGAAGCTCCTCGAACACGTCACTGACACTGGTACCTGGCTGCGAGAACAGCTTGAATCGGCTGGATATGTCGTCCGAGGCGAAGGGTTGCTCTTAGGGATTGAGGTCGAGGATGCCCCCGCGCTTCAGCGCGAACTGCTCGACGCTGGATTCATTGTCAACGCTCCAAATCCGACAACGATTCGAGTCGCGCCGCCGCTGATCATCACCAAAGAAGAACTAGGCTCCTTTGTCGACTACATGAGACAGCGTCGGGGTTAGCCCGCGAACTTAGGCTTCACATCGGGGAGATCGCGTTCGCGCACCCTAGGTGGGGTGCTGAACACGTCTGTTTTGGTTCGCGCACCTTATATGGGGTGCCGCGCTTTCCCTTGCTAGCTTTCTGCGGGAACTATTCGACGGCAGTCAAGAGCCGGTCCAGGATGGCAATTACGCCATGCTCGTCATTTGAGAGTGTTGTGTGTGCGGCGGCTTCCTTTATGCGCTCATCTGCGTTGGCAACGGCGTAGCTGTGCTCCGCGTACTTGATCATCGCGAAGTCGTTGTCGGTGTCGCCGAAAGCCATCATCTGATCAGGGCCGATACCTAGCTTCTCTCCGAGGACTTTCAGACCATGGCCTTTGTTGACCCCGCGGTTCGTGATGTCGATCCAGTCAGGCCCGGCGATGACAACTGAGTAGTCAGCACCCCAAAGATCATTTATATAGTCGTAATGGTCCCGACTGTCTCTTCTCGGGTAAAAAACGGAGAATTTCACCGAGGTAGCCGTGACGTCGCCCAGGTCCGGGACTAGCCGGAGGTCGTAGAAGAACTGGCGCAACATATCCTCGTACTCACGAAAGCGCTCTACGGCAAATGATCCATCGAGTGTGCTCAGGGCCGGGATCCCGACTCCCTCCTCGCGTACCGATTCCACCATCTCGAGGTGGACGCTGGGAGCAAAGGTGCTGGTATCAAGTATTTCGTTGCCGAGCCCAACAACAGCGCCGTTATCGGAGATATAGCCGACGCTCCGGTTCGCACTGGGGAACATGGCCCGCAGAGTCGCCCTCGGCCGACCGCTTGCCGGGACGAAAACAATGCCAGCGTCGGTAAGTCGCGAGATGTAGCTATCGAGGTCGGGAGGAAGGCCGCCGGACGAGGTTACAAGTGTCCGGTCCAAGTCCGTCGCAACAAGGCGGATGTCCTTCATTCTGCTCTCCTCCCTACTCCTTCCACTCTACGTGGTGCTGGGATGACCAGGGCAATCGGTCTACCAGGCTGGCCTCGTTTGGACTTTCGTTTGAACGAGGCGTAGAGGACGCCGGACACGGGCCGTCACGCGCAGTTCGGCTGGGCTTCACTTTGACGAGGTGCGGAGAACGCCGGACCTGAGTAGCTCGGGGAGGGCTGATTCGATCTCGTCGCGCACTGTATTCTCTTCTCTGCCGAGCAGCATCGCGATTGCTGGGATGACCTGTGCGGGGTTGAGTTCCCCATCGGAGACACCGATCAGCGCAGCGACTGAGGAGCGGACAGTCCGGTCTCTTCCGCCCGCAATCCCCTGGGTGATCCGCACCAGTTCGGGATCTGCCGAGCCGGGCACGAAGTAGCGCACCTCCCTCACGTCTTCAGCGCGAACGAGGGGCAAGCTGGCCCAGTTCTGCGGAACCACTAAGTTCTCAAGCGCAGTTTGTACGGCGGCTCCATCGGCTGGGAGTCCATTGGGAAGATACTCAGAGACCAAGTTGAGTCGTGCCGCGGTGGGATGCGGCTCGGCCCTGTCCGCGCGCGGCTCGTCGGAGATATTGGGGGTGAGGGACTCTCCGGTTCCATCCGGACGATCAAACTCATCGCGAATACGAGGCTCCTGGGCAGAAGCATTCGAGGCGCTTACTTGCTTGAATTCTCTCCCGGCGTTTGCCTCGATGTGAAACGCCAGGAAACCCAAACCGACGTACTTAGTCCCAGCCTTGGCGAAGTCCCGGAGCCATTCGCGATACTCTTCGTTCCATTCTTCGCGACCCACTTGATCCCCTTTTGCGTCACGAATCCACCACTCCGCGTACTGCGAAACATCGACCAGGTCGCGCTGCACGAGCCAAGCATGGCCGGAGAGGCCCCTGTCGAGGGCCGGTTCGGCTGCGGCTTCGATCCACCTGGTTGGGCGTAGTGCCCAGGTTTCCTCTTCCCCGGATACTTCCCAGTTCGCCAACATCTGCAGGGTGCCGCCGGGAGTCAGATGGCCGACTGACTGTTTGATAATTAGGGGAATGAGGCTGTCCCGCTCCATGCCGCCGTCGCGGTATTCAAGGTTCGCACTGGCGCGTACGGCTTCCGGGGTAATGACGAAGGGAGGGTTCGAGGTGATGAGGTCGAACGTCTCACCCTTCACCGGTTCGAAAAGAGAACCCTGGCGAACGTCGATCGGGGCCCTGTTCAGCAGCGTGTTGAATCGGGTTACGTTGCAGGCTCTCTCCGAAATATCTGTTGCGACCACGCGCTTGGAGTGAGTGCTCAGGTACAGGGCCAGGATTCCACAACCGCAGCCCAAATCTAGGGCTGAGCCGACGGGAGCTCGCATCGTCAAGCGAAGCAGGTTGGTGGAGGCGGAGGCGATTCCCAGAACGTAGTCCTCTTGGGGTGGATTGCCGGTTTGAGCTTGGGAAAGGTCGGAGACAACCCACCAGCGATGCTCGGTGAAGCCCCCACCATCGGGCAACTGGGCTGCGTGAGGTCGAAGGTCCATGATCGCTCGAACAGTGTCCGGGACGCTGGGCGTCCTCGCATCCTCGGAAACGAGCCTAGTTTCGCCAGCTCTTCGCTCAGAGTTTGGCAAGGTCGATGCGGCCGATGACTCGGAGAAATCAGGACGGAACTCCTGGGATCCGACCCGTTGAACTAATCCCAGCCGAACGGCGCCCGCAACGGTGAGAGAGGGGAGAGCACGGGCGACCTCGTCCGCGTTGACCTCCTCCGCGAGGATGAACAGCCGGGTCAGCGTCGCTACGGGAGTCGTGATGCGATGCAGTTCAACGCTGGCGGGAACCAGTTGGTCTCGCTCCATCGCGGTGCGTGCCATCGGAGACAGAAGCGAGCCTACGACCTCGACAGTCCAGTTAGCGGCAGAGAGATCATCGCGCAATCGGTCAATCAGATCGGTATCGAGCGAGAGCGCGTGGGTGTTGGATGTCGAAGTAGCCATGCCCCAGAGTTTAGTGAAACCGGGTGCTGACGCGACATTGGGCTTGCTGCCCTCGGTCTTGCGTTGCGCGGGCGTGAACGTGGCCGCGCAACCATCAACAGGCTGGTCTAATTGAGCTATGCGAACGACCTCTTATCTTCAACACTCATGTCAAGTTCACGAACATCGGATGATGGTTCCCCTCGACCCCACCGGGAAGCACTACCCAGGTCGAGAGATCGAAGTTTTCGCGCGCGAGGTCATCGCGCCAGGGCGCGAAGATAGGCCGATGCTGGTGTTCCTCCAGGGCGGTCCGGGCGGAGCCGGTCCCAGGGTCGGCGACTTCCGCGATGGCTGGACGGGTGAAGCGCTGAAGAACTACCGCGTGCTGCTCCTCGACCAAAGAGGGACGGGTCAGTCGACACCGCTTTCGGCAGACGTAATTCTTGCAGAGGAAGACCCGGAACTGTTCCTCACGATGTTCCTGCAGAACCAGATTCTGGCTGACGCGGAAGCGTTCCGCGCCGAGTTGAACGACGGCAAGAAGTGGTCGACGCTGGGGCAGTCGTACGGGGGCTTCCTCACCCTCGGATACCTTACGCAGTATCCGAACGCGGTGACTGAGTCGTATTTGACGGGCGGGCTTGTCGGCATGGTGCCGATTGATGACATCTACCGGTTGACGTACCCGTTGACGGCAAAGCGCAATGACCAGTACTTCGCGCGCTACCCCCTGGACCAGCAGACTATCCGGGAGGTGGCGGCGCATCTTCTGGATTACGAGGAACTGCTACCGACCGGGGAGAGGCTGACTCCGACGCGAATGAGGTCGGTCGGGCTGAACCTCGGTGGGGCGATGAAGTTTGATGCGCTCCACTACCTGTGGGAGGGGCCGTTTGAGACACGTGGGGGTGAGCGACGGCTGACTTCGCGATTCCTTCATGAGATCAGCGGCGAGCTGTCACAGGGGATGAGTCCGCTGTACTGGGTGCTTCAGGAGGCAATTTACGGTCAGACCACGTTTGACGCCACGGGCAGTGGAACGCAGTGGTCGGCGGAACGTTTGGCGGCGGAGTTCGACGGGTTCAGTCTGAACGCCGATCCGCTTGATACCTCCTCGCCCTGGTACCTCACCGCCGAGCACGGATTCAGGGCATCGGTTGGCGAGGATCCCTCGACCGCAGCGCTGATGCCTGTGGTTGACAAGCTGGCCGAGAGGACGCAGTGGGAAAAGACGTACGATGTCGAAGCGTTGGCGGCCTCGGATGTTCCGCTCGCGGCCCTGATCTACCACAGTGATATCTACGTGCCGCGAGAGTTATCGGAGCAGACGGCGGCGATCATGCCGCGGGCGCGCACCTGGGTGACGAACGAGATGCAGCACGACGGCCTGCGAGCAAACGGAAAGGAAGTCTTCGCTCACCTGTACGAAATGGTGAGGGACTAGGTAGATCTTGGCGTCCTCTAGACCACGGTTTGATTTCGGCTTGCCTACTTGGTGAAATCGAGAAGTGGAAGGTTCCGCGACGCAACGAGCGTCCTCGTGTGTGGAGCTAATCCTGTTCGTCAGTTGTCGATGAACTCCGCGAGGGTCTCCCCGATTGGATTGTGGATTACCAGGGTTGCCATGGCGTCGTAGGGAGTGGAGTCGCGGTTGATGAGGATTAGTTCGTCCCCCTGGAACGCGCGGATAAGACCCGCTGCGGGATAGACCGCGAGTGAAGTGCCGCCAACAATAAGCGTGTCAGCGCGTGCCAGTTCCTCGACGGACTGGTTGATGACGTCATTGCCGAGGGCTTCCTCGTACAAAACAACATCGGGTTTGACGATCCCCCCGCACAAATCACAACGGGGGATACCGATCGAGTCCAGAATCTTCTCTAGTCCGTACCGCGCGCCGCATTCCATGCAGGTGTTGCGGTAGATGCTGCCGTGGAGTTCGAGGACACGCTTCGACCCGGCCATGGTGTGGAGTCCATCGATGTTCTGAGTGATGACGGCGGAGAGCTTCCCCTTGCGTTCGAGGGTCATAAGCGCGAGGTGGGCCTGGTTGGGTTTCGCGTCAGCATGAACCAGGTTCGTTCGGTAGTAGTCGAAGAACTCGTCGGTGTGTGCGTCGAAGAAGGTGCGGCTGAGCATCTCCTCGGGCGTGTAGCTGCCGCCGGAGGCGCCATTGTATAGGCCCCCGGCGGAGCGAAAGTCAGGGATGCCCGACTCGGTGGAGACTCCGGCCCCACCAAAGAAAACGATTCTGCTACTTGAGTCAACGATGTCCCGTAAAGCACTCATAACTGAAGGCTAGTCCTTTTCGCCCTCTGGATTTAGAACGCAGAGTTCAACGTGGAAAAACGCGGAGCGATCTCTGAAAGAACGCAGCCCGGCAAATGGAGAGGAGACGTCGCTTAGCATCTATCCCACCGAGTGGTCAGAAATGGTACACTATATACATGAATACCACGTATGCGGTAGCAATGGGAGATAGAGGGCGTCTTGTTATTCCACACGAACTCCGCGTCCGTCAGAACTGGGATCAGGGGACAGATCTGCTGATCATCGAATCGGGGGGTGGGGTAGTGCTTGCTACACGTGAGCAGGCTTTGGCACTACTCCGCAGGCAGCTTGCCGGTCCCAGTCTTGTCGATGAACTAATCGAAGAGCGGCGACAGGAAACAGAGCGGGAGCTAAAGAAATGACGGTTCTTGACGCCTCTGCGCTCCTGGCCTTCGTGCAGGGTGAACCGGGTGCCGAAGTTGTTGAGGCGGAAATCGAAGACGCTGTCATAGGTGCCGCTAACTGGTCTGAGGTCGTGCAAAAAGTGCTCTCGCGCGGCGGTGATCTTGCGATCCTCAAGGCGCTTCTTCAAAGCTATCGGGTCCAAATAGTCCCCGTGTCTCAGGAAGACGCGGAGGAGGCCGCCCTGATCTGGAGTCCGAGTGGCGGCTTGTCGCTTGGCGATCGACTTTGCATGGCGCTCGCCGAGCGGCTCCAACAGCCGATTCTGACCGCAGATAGGGTCCGGGGTGAGGGGTCGAGGATCCGCCAGATTCGTTGACCGGTTCCTTTCGTGGACGCTGGGTCGGGTCTGAGGAAGAGATCCGGGTGTTGTAGCTGGCCTCATTGAAGTGCGGAATCAAGGCCCGATCTTGGATATCCAGTCGCATCTTGCCGCGACCTTCGGGTCGTGGGGGACTGCCTCGGGGAACCCATTCTTGCGATCCTGACTGTAGGTGAGCTCTCGATTTTGCGAGGCCGACCAAAAGAAAGGAAAGGACAAGTGGCATTGTTGCCACCAGTATTGCAGTCATTGCAATGGTCTTAGGGGTCTCCGGATGCTCAAGTAACGGAGGGGGTGACGCCTCGGCGAACTTTGTCGGTACCTGGGAAGTGGTCGCCATGCTCAAAGAGATGGGCATGGTCATCACCTTGACACCATGTCCTTAGAGCGCCTCGCGCGCCACCACGTCCGGGGGTCGGTTCACAGAGACTAAGCGGGAAAGATAGCCGCTCTCGCCCCTCGTGCCTGCCAGGTCTTGAAAAGATAGCCGTTGTCGCCATTGGCAGCCGCTGTTTTCCGCATGATTTCGTCGGCTTCATCGGCAAAGACGGCGATAGCGGCTATCTTTCCAAATCCAGCCACTGTTGCCCGGCGACAATGGCTATCTTTCTAGGCCGGGAAGGAAGAGCTACTTCTCTAGCCTCTTTTGCCATGCTCCCTCAACGCTTGCGACTTTGAAGCCGAGCTCGTCGTTGATCGCGAGCATGTACTCGTTTTCGCCGGCATTCCACGTGTAGATGTGCAGCGCGGCAGGATTCACTTCCCGGAGGTACTTGAGATTAACCGCTTTGGTGATTGCTCCGAGGCGATGGCCCCGATGACCGGCCAAGACGAACGTGTCCTCCTGGATCACCGCCGCTGGGTTCTTCTTTTGCCACATGACCTCGGAGTAGGCAACTAGTTCTCCAGTTGCCGCGTGACGTACGGCTGTTGTCGCATGATCCCAACCTTGCTGCTCGAGGCGCGTGTCGGCATGTGCGATTCGCTCCTCGTCCCACAGCACCTCCTCGTAATCCATGCCCGCGTTTGGTTCGTCGGTACTCATGCGGGTGTGGAGGTTCGCCATGTCTGCCCGAAGATCTTCGGGAACGCCACCGGACCACTGAAGCAGTTCGTACTCGTTTCCGGCTCGCTCCAGGTCCGCACTGAGTCGAGTGTCCAGTTCTGACCACCACTCATCGCCGTCAGAGGCGATTTCGAGGAGGTTCCTTCGTCCGCACTGCTCCAGGGCGAACCCCAGTGCGGTTACCCACTTGACGGAGGGTGCATTCGGATCAAGTTGTCCCACCCCGGTCTTGGGGGCCAGTCCGTCCTCGCCCTCGTACGGTCTCATCTCGGTCCAGGTTGCGATCGAGGTTCGCCCGGCGTCCTGGATCGACTCCGTCACTGGGACGAGGAGTGCCTTAGCAACTCCCCGCGACCGGGCCTCGGGATGGACATTGATAGAGACCTCGGCTAAGTGTGTGTTTCCCGAAGTACTGTACGAAACGAATGCGGTTCCAAGTGCGGACGAGGGGTCGCGTTCCCCCTCAGGAAATGCCACCCAGAATTTGTTGTTGGCATACTTCTGCTCAACTGAGGCGATCTGCATCGACATCGGGTCCGAGACCAGGTCGCCATTGCCGACAAGCCCGATCTCGCATGCCCGATCCACGTCGCAAAATGCCTGGTAGAGCGGGTTCAGTGGCTCATCGACAGACTTAGCTCTGGGAATGGCGACTACATCGATGTCCATGGGTTCAACTTTCCATCTCAAGCCACAGCTAGCTTCCCTATGATTCTGGTTGTGCAAAACCCCGGAATCATTGAAATTCCGGGGTTTCTCGCGGAGACGGAGGGATTTGAACCCTCGGTGGCTTGCACCACACAACATTTCGAGTGTTGCACCTTCGGCCGCTCGGACACGTCTCCAGGCTCAAAAAAGTTTACATGTTACGCGAAGCGGGACCAACCTCCGACAGCGCGGCACCCGTCACGTTGCTACTCGACAGAACCTGGCATACAGATCGAATAGAGCTCTTGAATAGCACTTGAGTAGTCGGCACCGGCTGCCGCAAGGTCTCCCGATGCATCCCCATTCTGCTCGACATAAACCTGCTGTATCGCATCGGCCATCCGCACCAAAGCATCACGCATCGCACCCGCGGCGGCCTGAACGCCTGAATCGCCCACCTGGGAGATCGCTGCGTCGATTCGATCTGCTGTGGCACGAGTACTATCGACATACAGTTGCATGTCTTCCGGAGTGTTCTGGTCGCCTGCTGGCAACGAGGGAGCCCCGCCTTGTTCTGCGTCGAAGATGATTTGGCACGACTGCTCGATGGTGTTCGCGGCTTGTGGCGTCTGAACCCCTGACTGGGTCCCTTCGAGTTCTTCGCTCTGTGGGGTTTCGCTCTGCGGAGTTTCGCTTTGCGGTTTGTCAATCACCGTCACCGCCGGTGCCGACTGTTCGACTTCGGTCCCAGATAGACCGTTGCTGGAGCACCCGGCCATTCCAAGTGAAGTGGTGACAACTATTGCCAATACGGCAGTTCGAGCCCTCACAGGTCCTCCTTGGTTTACGTGCCCCGACAGTGCAAGAGTCTACGTGCCAGTCGGCAGTTGGCCACATGATCTGTGTGGAAGACAACCTGTATAGGGTGAAGTGGTTGCGAAGGTATGGCTCGTTCAAACTCAGTATGGTCGGTGGGAAAGCAATCTGGACGCAGTAGCCAGAGTTTCAGTTGTTCGAACTCAGTGAGCTGAGGATGCGAGCGACTTCCTCGAACGCCTCGTCCACCGTAATATTCTCAGCGCGGGAAAGATGCATCGACGTAGAGATTGCGAGCATCCCCGCGTCGATATAGACGACGGCTCGGCGGCGCGCGTCGGCAGTACTCACGTTGCGCGCAACAAGTCGTTCTGCGACTGCGGAACGCGCTACCCGCCGGATGTCATTGGTAACTCCCAGCAATCCCCTGGCGAGTTCCGGGTACTGCAACATCACTTCGTGCGCAAGAACGCGTTCCTCGTCCTGGTCACCAAACCCGGTTTGAACCAGCATCTTGGACACGGCGATCACTGAATCCCAAGGATCCTCGTCCAATGGGCGTGACTCGAAAGCACGAACCAGATTCGAGGGAAGTTCGGGGGAGTACCCGAGGATCGCCTGCTCTTTAGTGGGGAAGTAGTTGAAGAATGTACGAGGCGAGACGCCAGCTTCCGCAGCAATCTGGTCTGTAGTGACGGCATCCAGCCCTTTGTCATGAACGAGGTGAAGCGCGGCGCGGTGGAGTGCGCGGCGCGTCTCCCGCTTCTTGTGCTCCCGTAGCCCGCACTTGCGTTCGCCCTCGGCCGCCACCATGTGTGATCATCCTCCAAAAATATGCAGTGACCGAAACCTTGCAGTGACTGCATGAAAGAGTATAGTTTCCTCAGTCGCCGCAGATCACCCTCTGCGGCGTAACTCATTCTTTGGGTACTCATGGAAGGAACAGGTGATGAGTACACAGCAGACAGCAGTCAAACCCGATCGTTCTAGATCGCTCAGATCAAAGAGTACCGCGGGAGACTCCGGTGAGTTCCACCTGAGTCCAACCCAGCGCAATGTGTTCATCGGATTGCTGATCGGCATGCTCGTTGCCTCCATCAGCCAGACGATTGTTGGACCAGCATTGCCGCGCATCGTCGCGGAACTTGGCGGGATGGAGCACTATTCCTGGGTTGCGACGGGGGCCATGCTAGCTTCGGCTATCGTCGTGCCGATCGTTGGCAAGCTCTCTGACATGTGGGGTCGTCGCGGTTTCTATATCGCTGGTCTGGTCATCTTTATGATCGGCTCGATCATGTCTGGCTTCGCCTCGAACTTCTGGTTCCTCGTCGCGGCTCGCGCTGTTCAAGGCCTGGGAATGGGGACGCTACAGCCCCTCTCACAGACGATCATCGGAGATATCATTCCGGCGAGGAACCGCGGCAAATACCAGGGCATCATGGGGGCAATCTTCGGTGTCACATCGGTGCTGGGACCTCTGGCCGGTGGCTGGATTACCGACACGATGGGTTGGCGTTGGTTGTTCTTCCTGCCGATTCCCCTCGGTCTAGTCGCGCTGTATGTCATAGTTCGATATCTGCATCTGCCTCACACGCCCAGTACCTCCAAATTCGACATGATGGGCGCACTCACCCTGGTGCCTGCCCTGCTCCTGATCCTTCTGGCTACCACCTGGGGCGGGAACACGTACGCATGGGATTCCTCGACCATCGTTACCATGTATGCCGTTGGGGCCGTTTTCCTCGCTCTGTTCATCTGGGCCGAACTTCGCGCGGAGAACCCGCTACTGCCCCTGCGTCTGTTCAAGGAAAACATCTTCACGATGTCCGTCCTGGCCACGTTCATGCTCTCGGTCGGCATGTTCGGCGCCATCATGTACGTGCCTGTCTTTGCTCAGGTTGTATTGGGATCATCGGCGACAAACTCCGGCGTGATTCTGATGCCGCTATCCATCGCCATGATCATTGTGTCGATCACCGTTGGGTTCCTCATCACTCGCACTGGCAAGTACAAGGCATTTATGATTTCGGGTCTCACGATCCTCATCGCTGGATACCTCTTGCTGACCACGCTAAACGTAGATTCTTCGAAGTGGGCGCTGTCCGCCATGCTCGTTGTGATCGGTGTTGGTTTGGGCCTGTCGATGCAGGTATTCACGCTTGTTGTTCAGAACAATGCGAAGCCGACTGAAATGGGGACTGCAACCTCTGCGGTCCAGTTCTTCCGCAACCTCGGTTCGACTGTTGGGACGGCGGTGCTCGGCACGGTGATGAGTTCAACCCTGCAGGGCAACATCCTGACCCACCTGCCCGCAGAGATGGTGAGAAAATTGGCGGCCTCTGGTCAGAGCGTCGACGCTGGCTCCGTGCTTGACACCTCCAAGGTCGCTGAACTCCCACCCGTGGTTGCTGACGCGGTGCGCGCTGGCATGGCCGAGTCAATGAACACGGTCTTCTGGACGGCGATCCCTTTCGCGGTGCTGGGACTGGTCTTCACACTGTTCATCAAGAATGTTCCTCTTCGGACGACGACTGGGAACGTTGAGGAGATTCTCGCGGGGTCTGAGATGGAAGCTTCGATGGAGGCCGCAGAGATGTCGGGTCTGTCAATGGGACCTGAAGTTGAGAGTGTGCCGGGAGACCTTTCCGAAGAACCGGGAAGCTCCGGGTCCTCGGACCTTCGATGATTGCTGGTTTCAGAGTCAGACGCCGATGGTTGGGCGAGCTAATTCTCTAGATTCTGATACCCGTAAAAGTCGGTTTGTTTCTGGTTGATCCAGAGTTCGCAACCGCCGGGAGTTTGGATCCGTAGCGCACGCCCGTAGGCCTCGTCAGTAACGGAGGCGTCAATTCCTGCCTCTTCAAGCTGGAACGCGAGGTCGTTCACCTCTCCGTCATACTCAAATGAGAGCTCCTGGCGAGGAGCGGTGCCCTCATGAATCTGGGCGATCCCTCCGCCATCGGCGCTGAAGACATGCCAGGTCCCTCTTTCGGACGCGATGGTCTCTCGTAGGCCGAGGTGTTCGAAGATGGCCTGAGGCTCCTCGTAATCATCCTGAAACCAGATTGTTCCGATGCTGAGGGGACCCGTCGTGGCCGGGCGCGCCCCGCTTGCGATGGTAAGTTTCGCTCCGGAGGAGACGTCGACGTCGACGACTGGTCCCTCGCCCAACATCCGTCGGTTGACCGGATAGCCCGCGTTTTCTAGGTTCGCCTCGGTCTGGTCAAGATTCTCGACGAGGATGTTTAGCTCGACTGACTCTTCGCGGTGCCCCTCACAGGTTGCGTGAATGGCGAAGATTCCTCGTCCTTCGAACTCAGCCCAGCCACGCGACGGTGGATACGGCGGGACGAGGCCCAAGGCGGCAGCGATTCGCTGCCACTCCTCGGGGCGACGGGTGAAAAGAATTGGCTGAACGGTGATCATTGGTCTCCCTCCCCCAGGTACTTCTTAAGTGCTTGCTCTACCAGGGCGGGCAGTGAAAGGTTGTCGTCGATCGCGCGGTGCTTCACCGACCGGATCAGCGATTCGGGAAGGTATACGTTGAACTGGGCTTTACGCCCCTCACTGTCGGTGTCATGTAGCATGCTAGCAATATAGTATTGATATGCTCATTGGAGCTAGCAATCTGTTTCTATCTGCTTTCCGGGCTGGAATCCGTTTCTGTTGAATCCCGAGTTGAGTGGCTCGAGCAACGGTGTGCTGCGTGTGTACTTTGACGGAAGTGGCTTGGAGGGACCGTTGCGCCCTCCGGCTGAGGGGTACAGGGTGGCCGCACGCGTTGTGCACGCCAAATGGTGTGCGCGAGCCAGCCCAGGCGTGTTGTGCTCCCCGGCTGAGGGGCGCGAGGTAGTCCAC
>JBATQJ010000087.1:0-2218 GCA_049291975.1 Scrofimicrobium sp. | reverse complement strand
GCTGGATCTGGATGGCAGCCAGCTCATCTTCCTTGCCAACCAGAACAATGCGGGCATTATCCAGTTCCTGCTGCTGCGCGGACAGAATAATCAGCGTCCTGTCCAGCTCTGATTTCTGGGCCTCCAGCTCCTTGGTTTTGATATCCAGCTGGGAGTAATACTGATAGATGCTGAATACAAGCGCCAGCATGATCACCAGCAGCACAGAGGACAGCATATCGGAAAACGAGGTCCAATAGCTGCCGTTATCGGGGCGCCGCGTGCGCCTCTTTTTTACGGCCGGCAACATGCTCAGGCCCCCTCCGCCATCTTTTGTTCGGCGGCGGTGATAGCGCGGTTAAGCGCTGCGGCCATATCAGCCATGGTCTGCTGCATCTTGGAGATGGCGGTCAGCTCCGCGGCGGGTTTGCTGTCCGTTCCTTGCGGCTTGGCGTATTCCTTCAGCTGGCGTCCCAGCTCGTTCATCATATCGTGCATATTTTCTTCAAACAGCCCCATCGTACGGGCAAGGCCGGTGGATATGCTCTCCACAAAGCCGGTATAAGCCCCCGACAGCTGTTTGGAGGCGGCGGACATCTGCGAGGCTACCTCATGGCTGCGCTCGAGCATGCCGGCGCTTTGCTTATCCACGGCATCCAGCACACGGCCTGACCATGCGGCATACTGCTGCATTTGAGCGTCAATATCGCTTTGGCTTTGCGTCAGCCGCTGCCAATGCCTGCTTTGCTCATTCAGGCTCTCGTGCATGGAGGACAGCATGGCCTGCATCGATTCTGTCATATGGATGCCGCTTGACTGGCTGCGGCTTAACTCCGCGATATAACCCTCAAAGCGGCGAAGCAGCTCCTGTGTCATGCCCTGCACATTGGACGCGCCTGCAATGATGGCATCCGCTGCGCTCATGGTGCGCTGCAGGGCGTCGTGGCCTACTGCCTGCGATTGGTTCACGGCAGAAAGCGTCTGAGCCAATTGCCCGAATTGTCCGCCCAGAGATATATTCATTTGACTGATGAAATGGCCGACAATATTGTCAAGCCCTTTCAGCTGTCCCTGTGTCTGCGCCGCGATAAAGTTGTTCATACTCTGGCTGATCGGCACGAAGGAACGCTCTATCGCCTTGCTGACACCCTCTGACATGCTAAGGGCCAGGGCTTCGTCCTGTCCCTCAAGCTGCGACTTGATGAATACATTGTCATCAACGGGACGCTGCATCACCAATTCCGAGAAAGCGCTGTTAAAATCATCCATTGACTTGAGCGCGCTGCCCTGAGCCGTGCGAAACAGTATATTGAACGCCAGCGAAGCCGCGACGCCCGCGATCGATGTGCCATAGGCGAAGGTCATGCCGGATATCATGGAAGAGATTCCCTGCATGGTACTGTCGGCGCTGGAGATATCCAGGTTGCCAAGCCCGCGCATCAGCCCGATGAAGGTACCAAGGATGCCCAGCGAGGTCAGCAGGCCCGGAATAACCTCCGCCAGCTGCAGATGAGCCCACGCGGCAAACACATCGTCGTCGTTGATGTAATCCTCCGTATTGCAGCTGAGCCCCTTCTGGTCCAGGTGGCGGGCATTAAGCAGAAAGCGTGACCACTGGTCCCGCAGGGGGCTGCCCAGGAACAGCGGCTCCTGCCAGGCCTTCTCAGTATCCTTCCCGGGCTTCATAAATTCGAGCGAGCGGATAGCCCGCCGGAAAAGCCCGGAACCTCTGCGGTAGGGAAAAACGCACTTGAACAATCCTGCTAAAAAAACAAACAGGATGGTGCTGTAGATGATAATATCTACCAGTTCGCCCGGAATCTTCGCGAAAATCTCTCTCATACTGCCTTCACCTCGAATTGCGCACAGCGATATATGGAGTATTGTAATGAAAATTTATCATTAATGCAACAAAGACGAAAAGATTAATAAATATGTTACAAAAATGGACGGACATCATATGCCGGCACGCCGCGCGGGCAATTGACTGAAGGGAATCCCGAGCACATATCCCAATGAAGCGCATCCTGCCAATTTTGCTTCGCGCGGCGGCAGAATCTCCTTTTGCCACAGCGCCATGGTATACTATAATTCCGTATGGAGACCGCGCAAGGAGACAATCATGAACAATGAACCCATCGCCATTATTCACAGCGATTTTTCCTCAAAATTCGGCATTCCGCGTCAAAGCGGGCTGTCTGAAAAACTGGAAGCGCTGATCGTTTTTGAAGCGCCATAC
>JBATQJ010000086.1:0-9445 GCA_049291975.1 Scrofimicrobium sp. | reverse complement strand
ATCTGGTAGTGGGAGGCTCCGTCGATCTTTGCCGACTCGACAACCGAGTAGGGCAACGTCGACATGTAGTTACGGAGCGTGTAAACACACAGCGGCATACCGAAGCCCGTGTGCAACAACCAAACCGCGACGAACTGACCCGAGATCCCAATGCCATTGGGGCCGAAAAGGTCCAGTAACGGCTGGAACGCAACCTGCAACGGGACGACCATCAGCGCCACAATGATGATGAACAGAACTTCCTTGCCAGGAAAATCCATGAAGGTGAACGCATAGGCCGCGAATGCCGCAAACATGATCGGGAGGATCGTCGCCGGCAACGCAACCGCGAACGTGTTTATGAAACCCGTTCCCATGTTGGCGCCTTGAAGAACGCCCGTGTAGTTGTCCAGCGTCCAACCCTGACCAAACGGATTGAACAGGGCCGTCCACCAACCCGAGGTTGCCACGGCCTCGCGGCTACGGAACGAGGAAACGAGCAGGCCCAGTGTCGGAAGTGTCCAAATGATTGCCAGGATCACCATAACAACGATAGAAGTGACCGACCTGGTCCGACCGTCCTTCATCCGTTTTGGTTGCTTCTTTTCTTTCACTGCCACAGCGGGAGCAGTTGACGTAGCGATGGCACTCATCGAGCGTTCTCCTTGCGGTAGTGGCGAACCTGATAGATCAGGATGGGCATAACCAGAACCAACAGAACGACGACGATTGCCGAGGCCATGCCAGCGCGTCCCGCAGTGAACAGTTCCTGGAAGAACATCAGCGCGATCACGTTGGTTCTTGCTTGCCCGTTAGTGAGGACGTAAATGATGTCGAAGACTTTCAGCACCAGGATCACGACCGTTATGAAGACCGAGATCACCGTCCCCCAAATCTGTGGCACGATCACGCGGAAGAAGACCTGTCGCTCGTTCGCGCCGTCGATTCGGGCGGCTTCAAGAGTTTCCTCGGGCACGTTCTTGATGGCCCCCGAAAGCAGGACCATTGCGAAACCCGTCTGCATCCAAATGAGGATGATCATCATCAACAGTGAGTTCAAGCGCCCGGTATCCACACGAATCCAGTTGAGATCAGTTCCGAGAATCGCGTTCAGCAAACCGACGTTCGGGTTCGGATCGTAGACGAGGACACCCCAGATGGTAGACGCCGCAACGAACGAGATGGCCATGGGCAGGAAGATAAGGGTCTTTGAGACCTTCTCCCCGTTCGCAGACAGTCGGTCAGCAAAGAGCGCGACGATCACTCCCAGAGCCACGGTCACTGCCGGGACAATCACCAACCAGAGAGCGTTGTTGGTCAGAGCCAGCCAGAACGCCGAGTCCTTGAAGATCGCTATATAGTTCGCAAACCCCACATACGCGGTGCTGTCATCGTTCGCGAATGAGTAGTTGATGGTCTGAACCGTTGGGTACAGAAGCATCAGCGTAATCAGCGCAAACGCTGGTAGCAGGAAGACGTAGGGAATGAGTCCCTCACGGAACTTCTGCGGAAGAGCCTCAATGAAGACGTTGGCAAACCAGAACAGCAGTGCAGATCCTCCGATGCCGACAACCATGCCGACAACGACCATCAGGATTCGGTTGTTCAGGAACCACTGCGGGTAGTAAGCCAAAGCCAGGAAGGTGTTGACCATTAGCCAGCCTGTAAAAACTGCGCCGATCAGACCGATAAAGATCTTCGCGGGACTGGCGTCCATCAGATTTTTCACCGCCTTCTGAGAAGGCGCATTAGTCAGCGTAGTCATGGCTTATCACTCCGAAGACTGTGAGTCGTCGGACGTATCCTTGGGCCAGCTTTCCTGGATTTCGGTCGTGACTTGCTCGGCGGTCTTCTGACCGCTGACCCACTCGACCATCCCGGTCCAGAATGTTCCACCACCCACGGCGTTCGGCATTAGGTCAGAACCGTCGAAGCGGAAGACGTCCGCGCTCGAAGCCAACTCCGCTGTCTTGCGAGTGATTTCATTCGAGTACTGCGAAGCATCAAACGTCTTGTGCGGTGAAAGCCATCCGCCACCTGCGGCCCAGGGACCACCGAACTTGTCCGAGGAAATGAACTTCATGACCTCAATGGCGTCCAGATCATTGCCGTTCATCAACGCGGCCAGGTCACCGCCGCCAAGCATTGGTTGTCCGGTGTACTCCGAACCAGGTCCGGCGGGCGGGAAGACAAACAGACCAACCTTGTTGTCGAGGTCATTGAGGATTGCCTCAGGGAAGAAACCCGTGACGAAGTTACCCTGACGCTCTAGCATGCACCCCGGTGGCTGATCCCATGCTGGAAGCATTGCGTCGCCGAACGCGGTTGCCATGATTCCTTCACGACCTCCGAGGATGTTCCCCTCGATATCGATCATCTCTCCGAAGGCATCGAATGCGGCGATGACTTTCGGATCGTTGAACGGGATTTCGTTCGTCACCCACTGGTCGTAGACATCCGGACCCCAAAGTCGCAGCATGTACTCTTCAATCCAGTCGGTGCCGACCCAGCCTGTTCCCTGTCCGGACTCCCAGCCCATACACCAGGGAACCTGTCCCTCACTCACCATCTCGGCAGCGACATCAGCTAGAACGTCCAGATTTGCGGGGGCGAGGTCATAGCCTCCCGCCTCGTACGCCTCCTTCGGATACCAGACGATCGACTTCACTGCCATTCTCATCGGAGCGCCGTAGACCCGTCCGTTGAGCCTGGCGGCCTCAAGGAAGCCGGGGATGAGGGTTCGGTCGATGGCGTCATAGTCCAAGTAGGTGTCGATCGGCTGAATGTAGCCCGCCTTCGCCTGTTCCAATAGGCCACCGGGTTGTGGGAAGATTGCGATGTCTGGCTGTTGACCTGAGCCCGTTCGCAGACGGATGGTGTTGGTGAAATCCTGGTCGCCGGTGTATTCAACCTTGATGCCGGTCTCTGCCTCGAACTCATCCAGTGAGGCGTTGAACAGTTCGGCTTCGCTACCCCCAAAAGCTCCGAGGATGGTGACGACTCCGTCATCATCGACCTCTGCGTTATCTGCCAGATCGCTTACCCCTCCCGGTCCGCCACCGCCAGTGTTTGGATTTTGCAGACAGCCGGACAGTACGACCGAGCTTGCCACCGCCGCTATTGCAATCGCCGATACGCGTCTGA
The DNA here is from genome assembly GCA_049291975.1 of Scrofimicrobium sp. Taxonomy (GTDB): domain Bacteria; phylum Actinomycetota; class Actinomycetes; order Actinomycetales; family Actinomycetaceae; genus Scrofimicrobium. The sequence continues at coordinate 6,322 of JBATQJ010000086.1, read as the reverse complement.
ATCCTTGTCGCATCGTGACTCCTTCGTCTTGTTTTGCGAAAGCACAAGGGTAGGAGGAGAGAAGCTAAAGCCTACCCGATAGGGATGATTTCGCTGTAGGTGTTCACTGGTTCTCGCCGGATAACGAAGACGACGGGCTGTCTCCGGGTGTCAGCAGCAAAGCAGGCCCGACGAGAGCTGACTTACTGGATGCTACACGGGAAAAGGCCGCGAGTCAGAGATTCAGTCAATCGATTAACTGTCGTTACCAAACTGAGATGTTCTGAGTAATTCTATGAAGAGGTTAACTTCGAGGTGCGGCGACCGAACCCCGCTCAACCAAGACCATTGGTACGAGGATCGGCTGATCGCTCGCCAGATCATTCCCCTCGGAATCGACCTGTTCCGTGAGTAGCTGTGCCGCACGCCTACCCATCTCCTCGTAGGGCAAGCGCATAGTGGTGAGCCCAGGGGTCAAGTAGCTGGCGAGTTGCTCATCGTCGAACGACATAATCGACAGGTCGACGGGGATTCTCAGTCCAAGTTCAGCAGCAGCCTGGTAGGCCCCGAACGACAACCTGTCGTTTGCGCATAGCAGCGCGGTTACATCGTGGTTTCTTAGCAGGTCGAGCGCCGCCGCCCGCCCCGCTTCAGGTTCCCAGTCTCGCGGCCGCTGCTCCGCAACGAATGAAAGGTTGCTTTCACGCATTGCTCTGTCGATTCCCGCGAAGCGACGCGAAACCAGGCTGGATGAGGTATCTGGTCCGGCCCGCCCGACCAGTGCGATTCGAGTATGTCCAGTGTCGATAAGGTGCCGAGTCGCAGCGTAGCCAGCGGAATCCTCATCCGGAAGAATTCCAGGTACACCCACGGCGAGACCGTTCACCACGATAGTGGGCACCGTCCGGGCTACTTCGGGAACGTCGATGAGTCTCGACTCCATAAGGCCAATCATGAGCCCGTCCACCCGGTGGTCCATCAGAGCTTCAATGGCCTGGTCACGATCAAGAGAACCAACACCACACTCACTGATGAGTACTGCTCGATCAGCAATCTGCGCCTGATCCACCGAACCCGCCACAATCGCGGAAGCATATCGCGTGATGGTCAGCTTGTCGGACACCAAACCGATGAACCCACTCCGGCCTGTGCGAAGTGCGCGAGCCCGCGGATCGGCCGCATACCCCATCTCCGCAGCTACAGCCCTGATTCGATCAGCTTTCGCCCGGGAGACCCTCTTGCCTGCACGGCCCGAAAGTACCAGTGACACTGCGGCAGGGGAGCATCCCGATTGCTCTGCAACCTGGGCGAGCGTGACTCGACTTGTCATTGGACACCCTCCTCGAAACCCCGACTAGCATACTGCCCCGGGCGCGTAGCTTCGCTGATGCGCACACAGGGAGACTGCGCCCGGGCTAGTCTGCTAGGTCCAGTAAAGACTCGACTCGCTCACTCCCAGACGCGGTGGACCATTCGAGCGTGGCCGACCTGTCCTCACCCAAGAAACTCAGTTCAGCAAAGTCCCCGGGCTGACTCTCCCAGCGAAGAACGAGGCGTCCCTCGTCATCAAACGCGACGAACGTGCCGTCGAAAGCCGGATGGTTAGTCCGTAGGTCCATGAGCCTAATCAGTGCGCGGTTGACGGGGCGTTCGGCGTCCGCGAGCGCCTCGTCCGACGTGTAACGGTGCCGGTTAATGTCGCGGCCAACGCCGCTTGCTTCAAGCAGCGCCATGTCATTTTGACCAGAGAGCGCTCCGACGTAGTAAACCTGCGGGATACCGGGCAGGAAGAACTGGAAGGCGCGGGAAATCAGGTAGTGCTCGTCATTTCGCCCCAGCGCGTCGTAATAGGTGCTGTTGACCTGGTAGAGGTCAAGGTTCGAGGCCGCGCCACCGGTCGCCTGCAAACTCTCACCACCCGTGTTGGCATGGATGGTACGGACGAGGGCGTCAATCTGATCGGCCGTCAACAGACCATCGCCCTGGTCACCCGTGGTGTCGGGGCCGATATCGATGACGCCGATTCCGTCGTGGGTGTCGAGGACGTTTATGGCGTTGGAGGGGCGAACATCGATCCAAGCGCGGAGCGCCTCGTCATCGCCCGTGGATAGTGTGTGCAACAAAAGGGGCGGGATCGCGAAGTCGTAGACCCGGTCGACCTTCTTGGCGATCTCGATTTGGGTGCGGTAGTGGGAGTGGATCTCGACCAGGACCTCCATCCCGAGAACGCGCGCCGCAGCGGTGAAATCATCGATGAACTGAAAGGTCTCGGGAATCATGAAGCACGAGGTCCCCTGGCGTTTGATTGCGTACCCCGCCGCGTCCAGGCGGATGAGTTTCACGCCGACATTGGCGAGGGTCTCCAGGATGCCGTTGAGATAGGCGTGACCCGCATCGGACTCGACATTGATGTCCATCTGTTGAGGAGTGAAGGTGGTCCAGAACAGGTCGCGGCCACCTTCAAGGCTGACCGTGGTGAAGGGGAGTCCGGGCCGCGGGCGGTAAATGGTCAGTAGGTCCTGGGCCGACGCCCCGTTAGGGAAGACGTCATCGTAGGTGAGGAATAGCTCGCGGTAGGGTGACTCCTCGCCCTCCGAAATCAGGTCCTGGAACTGCTGGGAGTCCGATGACATGTGGTTGACGATAATGTCGACGCAGATGTCCTTGTTTTCGGCCACCGCTCGCATGTCATCCCAGGTTCCGAGCCGAGGATCGGGGCGGGCGTGATCTATGGGGTCGAACCCGGCGTCCGCACCGTCGAACGGGACGTAGAAGGGCAAATAGTGGACCCCGGTCACGGAACCGCCAAAGATCCGGTCGACGAGCGCGGCGCTGTCCGGGATGGTTCCGCCGAATCGGTCTGCGTAGAGGATCAGTTGGACGCCGTTTCTGAGCTTCATGACGAACCCGGTCTTCTGTGAGGGGGAAGTGGTGCCAGGGCGATTCTACTGGGGAGTAGCTCTGGTTGGGCCCATATCTCGGGCAAGTGGAAGTAGGAGGTAGGTCGCGAGGGTCTTCTGATCGGCGGCCGGGTCGGGGGCGAGCAGCGACGCCTAAATGGCCAACCTGCACCGCGAGCGCTTTGACCCGGAGCAGTCGGGGCGAAGACGAACAGCGACGCCCGATGGCCAACCTGCGCCGCAAGCGCGTTGACCTGGACTGTCCCACCGCCAAATCCAGAGTGGTCGACTCACCTGCGCCGCGAACGCTTTGACCCAGAGCGGACGGGGCAGACAGCCCACCCGCAGACGCTGTCGCGACCTTTGGTTGCAGTGGCCACTTCTAGTCAGCGGAGCAGGCGTCAAACTCGGGCAAAAATGAACAACCCTGCTGACAAGCCGATATCAATGCAACCAACCGCCACCAAAACGACGCCGACAGACAAAGTCGCACATGCGTCTCAGAAGCGACGGGTCCTATCCTGAAGCAACGAGGTCGGCGGGGACCACAGACGACCCGCAGGACTGTGGGTGGCCACGCCCAGACCTGCCAGCCGTTTACGAAGCGTTCCGGAAAGGGATTCGATGCGGCGAGTTTCCTCGTACGTCACGTTGATGGTCTGCCACCCCTGGTCGGCCAGCGCCTGCTGACGACTGAGCAGACGCTGCCCGACCGCACGTCCAGAATCGCCAGAACCTCCAAACTTGCCATAACCTGCGGCCTCGAACGCGACCCGATGGCGAAGTAGCGCAACGTCGATGAAAAACTGTCCCGCGCTTGTGCGGACCTCGTGCTGAGTACTTATCGACTCATGCGCCGGGAGGATGGCCCTAAGGCACCACGCCACGATGGCTTCGCCAGGGGATTCGAGGCCAGGATCCGCAACGTGGAGAACTGCCCGAGCTTGGCGAACACCCCGAGAATGTGGCAGTTGCTCGGCGAAGGTGAGCCATGCATCGCGGAAGGTCTCCGCGCGGCTCCGCGAATCCGGGTCGAAGCGATCGAACCTAGACGCGTGCCGCAACAGCATCGAACAGTCGTAGTATGCCTGGAGCGGATGGGTTGTCCGAGAAGCGTCTAGCGCGACCAGGCCGAGCGGGGCAGTCAAAACTCCGGATGTCGCTTCTGGGACCAAGTTGGGTGGTTGCGCCGAGTCGGTACGTCGGGCGTTGACCGAAGGGACTCGGCAGGCATGAACTGTCACCGCTGGCAAGACAGTCTTTGGTTGGGAAATCGCTTCACGTCGGTAGAGGATGTCCGGGTTGCTCCACCAGGTGCTGACCCCCAAAATGACCATGGCGGCCTCGGCCGTAAATACAGGGCGCGGGCCGACGATTACCCGATCTAGCGTCAGTATCCGCGCCTGCGTAATCAAAGTTCGAGCTTCCCAGGGTTTGACGGTTCGGTTCACATGACTGAGCCGCAGGTAGGCTCCTCTAGCGAGGGGAACCAGTCCCCGTTTGTCTGCCTCTGACTTGCGAATCTGGCTCTCGCGGCTTGAGAAGAGGACTGCACCCGGCAGTAGTTCCATTCGAACAGCATGCCGCAGTCTCCACGAGTTCCACCGAAGTCGGTGGCCCTCCTGTGGAAAACCGCCAAACCAGGTGCTTGTGGAAAAGTCCTGTGGATTCGGAGTTGCCGGGGACGAGGAAACGGCACGAGCGTGGGCACCGCAGAGCAGCCGCAGGATCAATGAACTCCGCGGACGGAAAGCGAGGCGGGCAAGACGACAGGCCCTCAGCGCAGGCAGGAGGACAGGGCACCGAGGCGAGCAAAACGACAGCCCAACAGTCCAAGCAAGACGGGCGCGTTATCGCGGCCTCTGGTTGCGATGACCATTTCTAATCAGCAGGACCAAACCCAAACTCGGGCGAAAACCGAGCAATCTGCTGACGAACCACCACCAATGCAACCACCCGCCACCACAACGACACCGGCGGTCAGAAAACGCGGCAAGCACGACAACAGGCCACCGGGGCGGACACAAGAAGGCAGACCACCGGGGGAAGCAGAACGACAGGGCGCCGAGGCGAGCAAGACGGCAGACCACCGGGGCGGGAGGGAAATAGACCACCAGCGCGAGCAAGACGACAGGCCCACCGGGGCTAGCAAGACGACAGGCCAGCGGGGCGGGCACAGGAAGGCAGACCACCGGGCCGGGAGGGAAGCAGACCGCAGTTGACTAGGCTTACCCCATGACGAATCACCAACAAATCCGGCTTGAGAGCGACGACGTCCCGGAGGATCCTGACCTATTGCAGCACCTCAGGGAGCGATTTAAGAGGGTGCTTTCGAACGTTGAGGAGTCTGCAGAGCGAGTTGGCCGGGACCCCTCTGAGGTCACACTGCTCCCGGTGACTAAGACAGTGCCGACCGAGGTCTTGCGGGTGGCGTGCGCGCTGGGCTATCACGATTTCGCGGAAAACCGAGTGCAGGAACTGAGGCGGAAGTCCGAGGAGCTCGCCGACCTCTCCCCCGCCTGGCACCTGATCGGGCACCTGCAGACGAACAAGGCGGGGCAGGCAGCCCGGTTGGCCTCGTCCGTGCAATCGGTTGACTCACTGCGGATAGCGGAGGCGCTGTCTCGGGCGGTGTCTGTCCCCGCGAATGAGCCGACGGCAGAGACAACACGAGTAACCACCGCCGAATCGGGATACCACCAGAATCGTGCCGGCTTGAGGGCACAAAAGGGAGACCAAAACCCGGGACACTTCGTTCCCAACTCGGAAAGGCGCGCCCCAAGTCCGGCAAAGTCACCCGCTCCCGCGGGACGAGGCGCATCAAGCATTTCGTCTTCGCCGCGTTGGACAAAGTTAACCGCTCCCGCGGGGCGAGGGATGGAGGTCTTGCTGGAGGTCAACACCTCGGGCGAGGAGGCCAAGTACGGACTGACCCCCACTCAAGTTCCTGAAATCCTCGATATCGCCGCAGGACTATCGGGACTCACGGTGCGCGGCTTCATGACAATGGCGCCTCTCACGGAGGACGAGTCAGTCATCCGCAGGACGTTCGCGGACCTGCGAGAACTCCGCGAGCGCCTCGCCCCGCAGTACGAGGGTGACGGTGTGGAGCTGACCGAACTGTCCATGGGGATGTCCGGCGACTACCAAATCGCGGTCGAGGAGGGTGCGACGATCATCCGAGTGGGAAGCGCCCTGTTCGGCCCCCGGTGACAGGGGACTGGGGGATCGCGCCGGACACAGCACCACGTCTAGAACGTCATTTCGGCATCACACCTTAGATGTGGCTTGGTATCCAAGCGGACAACGAACTCGATAACCTGGAAGACTTGATCGAAGGTCAACTAGGGTGTGTCTCCTAAATCTGTGCTCAGGCGAGGATGCCCGGGAAATTCGTGGTTGCAAGGCGGAAGAGGAGGCTTTGCTGGTGGCAAAGCCGACGA
>JBATQJ010000085.1:0-71779 GCA_049291975.1 Scrofimicrobium sp. | reverse complement strand
CTATGGCTCCCAACTTGGTTGACCGGACAAACTAGGACAGACGCGTCGTGCACCCCAGATGGGGTGCGCAAGTCGGCTCAGGCGCCGTCAGGGGATCACTTGGAATCTCAGGCTGCTTTTCCTCCAGCGCCGGTCCCGGTTCCTGGGCGGTCGGCTTGTCGAGAGATTGGGGTCACTGGCACTTTGTCCTCGTTTGCCTCGTTGGTATCACAATGGGCTACAAAGTGGCCGGTGAGCTTTGTTCGTCATTCGAGTGCGCTACAGACTGGCCACAAAATGCCTCGTATCCTCGCTCGGAGGCACAAAACTTGGCCACTCTGTAGCGCACTCCAGAAGACGCTTCTCAGACCTGGCCACTTTGTAGCGGACTCAAGAGCGACTCATCAGCATCAGCAACTTCGTGGTGGCAGTGCTACCTAGTTGCCACCTCCACCCTATCGAAGTGGCGCCCCGAGACCCGCCAGGACTCGAAGAGCAGGCTTACTTCGTTCGCGAGGGAAGCGACCGTGCGTGAGGATCGCTGGGGGAGAGGGTCGCGCCGTCGTCGACGATCAGTGAAGGGGTCGTGGGCGAGGACTACTGCGCGCCTCGTCCACGGTTACTTCGTTCGCGAGGAAAATGCTGTGCGTGAGGATCGCTGGGGGAGAGGGCGGTGCGACCCCCTGGCAGCCGATGGTCGTCTAGCTCGATCTACTGTTGGGCGCAGACCTCTGCTAGTTTCTGGTAGGAAGCAGAGAATGCATCGTTCGCTGCGGTGAACTGGTCCATTGCAGTCAGGTCCAGATCGACGTAAACCTTCTGGATCTGGTTACTCAGCTCGGAGGCGTCCTTGGCAACTGTGGAAGAGACGGCTTTTACGTCAGCATTTGTGACGTTGGCATCGAACTCTGCGAACCCATCTGCCAAGCTCCTCCATGTCGCGGCACTCTCTTTCCAAAGATTCATTGCCCCCTGGATGTTCTGCATGGCGGCCGCTGGATCAGCACTGATCTCTCCGGCGAGGTCGGTTGCGTTATCCGCTAGCGCCACAGCTGCTTCACTCGCCTGTTGCATTGGTTCGGCAATCTGCAGACAGGCCTCGGCCACCGTTTGGTCGGCCGGAGCGGCTTGCTCCTCCGTGGTGCTTTCTTCCTTCTCAACCGTTGCGGTGGCAGTCTCTTTTGCGGGTTCAGCCGCTTTGTCTGATGATCCTGAGCAGCCGGACACCCCGAGGGATGCCGTGGCGACAAGGGCGAGTGTTACAAGTGCACGCTTCATGAATGTGTCCTTCTATTTGTAATGGTGCGCTACTGCGCTACGCGGAAGTCTAGTAGAAAATCCCGGTATACAAGGTCGTTTATGAAGGGTCTCAAGCTGATGATCGAAAGGTGGCTTGGAATGAGAAGACTGCGCTGGCCCTCGGAGAGCAGATCCGAGCCCGACGTCGAGCCGCTTCACTTTCGCAAGAGGAGCTCGCGTATAGAGCGGGGATTACTAAGAATCAGGTTCAGCTAATCGAAGCCGGAAGGCAGTCGGGGCGGGACACAGGACGTCCGTCTAATCCTCGGATGAGCACCGTTGCTGGACTTGCCGATGGTCTCGGGGTCCGGGTTTCAGATCTGTTGAACGATCTAGGCTGATCCGGTTGTCAATTGGAGACGGAACCGCTCCTCGCTCTTATGAGCGGAAAGCGGTCCCGTAGTTGCTGGTCTAGACGAATCCCACTGCTTACCGCACTGGGCTATACAGGACTCCTTGCCTGAGGCCAGCGTGTTCGGAGTTGGTCGGCTTGGTTCGCCACGGTCAGGCGAGCCGACTATTTCGGTGAACTGAGCGGTCGCGCAGCAGGACAGTGTGCCAGTCTGTTAGCCGACCAGCAGGTCGGTGTAGCTATCCTCGGCGCGTGCGTAGCGAGCTGCAACGTCGTCCCAGTTGACGACATTCCACCAAGCCTTCACGTAGTCAGCCTTGACGTTCCTGTAGTCCAGGTAGAACGCGTGCTCCCACATGTCCAGCATCAGTAGCGGAACGGTGCCAACCGGCACGTTGCCCTGCTGATCGTAAAGCTGGAAGGTTACCAGGCCGCCACCGATGGTGTCATAAGCCAGAACCGCCCAGCCTGAGCCCTGCAGGCCCATGGCAGCAGCGGTGAACTGTCCCTTGAACGCATCGAACGAGCCGAAGCTATCGTCGATCGCCGTGGCCAGATCGCCCTTAGGTTCCCCACCACCGTTTGGCGACATGTTCTTCCAGAACACCGAATGGTTCGAGTGACCGCCCAGGTGGAATGCCAGGTTCTTCTCGTAAAGGTTGATCGCGGCCTGGTCGCCGGTCTCACGGGCCTTCTTCAGCGATTCAAGTGCAGCGTTCGCACCATCGACGTATGCCTGGTGGTGCTTCGAGTGGTGTAGCTCCATAATCTGGGCCGAAATGTGCGGCTCAAGAGCGTCATAGCTGTAGTCGAGTTCGGGTAGTACGTAGACGGGCATTTACATCCTCCTAGGGAACATAGGTCTTTCGTCACGCTTCCCTTCAAACCTATCTCCGTTCGCCGACTCATCCAAGGGGTTGAAGCAATTGAGCAGTGATGTCTATCATTTGCGACCCCTTTCCCGTCTCGCAGATTAGCATCTAGTTTGACCTACCGTGGTGGCCCCGGTATATCGTCTGCCCTAGTGCGCTTTGTCGGAGACCCCGGCTATCTTGGTCAAACCGAACAAAACGCGTCGTGGCAATATCGTGGACTGACCACCTATATAGAAGAGGTGTACTTGGTGAAACTGGTGATCGTGGAGTCGCCCGCGAAGGCGCAAACAATTCGCGGGTACCTGGGAGATGGATACCAGGTTCAGGCATCCGTTGGCCACGTCCGTGACCTCCCGACTCCTTCCGCGCTACCTAAGTCGATGAAGTCCGGACCCTATGCAAAGTTCGCGGTCGACGTTGACGACGACTTCAAGCCCTACTATCAGGTCAATCCGGATAAACAGAAGACGGTCACCGAGCTCAAGAAAGCGCTCAAAGAGGCCGACGAACTCTATCTAGCAACTGATGAGGACCGCGAGGGTGAGGCCATCGCCTGGCACCTTCAAGAAGTCCTCAAACCCAAGGTTCCTGTTAAGCGGATGGTGTTTCACGAGATCACTAAGAACGCTATCCAGGACGCCCTTCAGAACACCCGTGACATTGATCGCGACCTGGTTGATGCCCAGGAAACCCGCCGCGTACTCGATCGTCTTTACGGGTACGAGGTTTCCCCGGTCCTCTGGCGCAAAGTCGCCCCTTCTCTTTCCGCCGGCCGTGTTCAGTCGGTTGCAACTCGCCTGGTTGTCGATCGCGAACGCGAGCGTATGGCCCACGTCAGTGCCGAGTACTGGTCCCTTGACGCGACCGTGGCGGCGACAGACGGCGAGACCTTCACTGCGAAGTTAGTTTCCCTGGGGGATCGTGCAATCGCCGGCTCATCTGACTTCAAGGCCGACGGATCCCTCAAACAGAAGTCTTCGGGCGCGCTGGTGCTACTCGCCGACACGGCACAGAAGGTTGCCGATGCCCTCGACGGCTCGCAGGGCAAGGTCGAATCGGTCACCCAGAAGCCCTACCGTCGTCGCCCTGCCGCTCCGTTCACCACCTCGACCATGCAGCAGGAGGCCTCCCGCAAGCTCAAGTGGAACGCCGCGACATCAATGCGTGTCGCCCAGACGTTGTACGAGGGTGGATATATCACCTACATGCGTACTGACTCCACCAACCTCTCAACCCAGGCTCTGCATGCGGCTCGTGATGCTGTGAAGAACCAGTTTGGTGCGGACGCGATTCCGGAGAAACCCCGCGTTTACGCGAAGAAAGCAAAGGGAGCGCAAGAGGCGCACGAGGCGATTCGTCCCTCCGGCGACAAGTTCCGCACCCCAGAGGAGCTCGCCGGCGTGCTGTCTGCTCAACAGCTTGCCCTCTACACCCTTATCTACAAGCGCACCCTGGCAACGCAGATGAATGACGCCGTCGGCTACACGGCCACCGTTCGTCTGGAGCTTCCGTTGAAGGAAGAGGTTGAGGATCAGTCGGTCGCTGTCTGCACCACTTCGGGCACTGTCATCACTGACCCTGGATTCCAGCGCCTCTATCGTGAGAGTTCGGACAAGAACGGTAAGTCTGGGAACGGTAACGCGGAGCAGGTTGAGCTTCCCCAGGTGTCCGAGGGCGACTCGGTTACCGTCGCCGACATAACGACTGAATCGCACTTCACCCAGCCGCCCGGTCGCTACACCGAGGCAACTTTGGTCAAGGCGATGGAAGACCTGGGAATTGGGCGTCCCTCCACCTACGCCGCAACCATCCAGACAATAAGCGACCGCGGATATGTCACCCACCGAGGTCAGTATTTGGTTCCAACGTGGCTAGCGTTCTCTGTAACCCGTCTTCTGGTCGAAAACCTGCCCGAACTGGTTGATTACCAGTTCACCGCCGAAATGGAATCAGACCTTGACCGCATTGCCGCTGGTGGCGAGGCCGGTTCCCACTGGCTCAAAGGTTTCTACTTCGGCACGGGCGAAGAGAAGACCGAGTCGGAGATAGAGAAGTACGGACTTCGGGGCACGGTTGAGAACCTGGGTGACATTGACGCGCGCGAGGTCAACTCGATCCCCGTAGCCCCTGGCGTGGTACTGCGCAACGGACGCTACGGCCCCTACCTTCAGACGGACGACGAGCGACGCATCTCGGTTCCGCCGAACATCGCCCCGGACGAGATGACCCCGGAACTGGCTGAAGAACTGCTTGAGATTGCGGGCGCCGATGGCCGCGAACTGGGGGTGTTCCCGGAGACGGGAAACCTATTGATCGTCAAGACCGGTCGTTACGGTCCATACATCACCGAAGTGTTGCCCGAGGGCGATGAGAGAAAGCCGAAGACAGCCTCGCTCTTCTCCGACATGAGCGTCACCGACGTTACCCTCGAAGACGCTCTACAACTGCTCAGCCTGCCTCGAACCGTCGGAAAGGATCCGATTTCGGGTGAGGAGATCACCGCGCAGAACGGTCCCTATGGTCCGTACCTCAAGAAGGGGCGTGACACTCGCCAACTCCCGAATGAGCGCGCCCTTTTGAGTGTGACCCTCGATGAGGCACTCGAAATGTACTCGAAGCCTAAGTTCGGCCGGGGCGCGAACTCCGCCAAGAAGGCACTGCGCGAGTTCGGTGAGGACCCGGTGACGCAGAAGCCCGTCGTGGTCAAAGACGGTCGTTTTGGACCCTATGTGACCGATGGGATCACCAACGCGACCATCCCTCGTAGCGAATCCGTCGAGAACCTAACGGCGGAGCGCGCGTATACCCTGCTTGCTGACAAGCGTGACAAGGCGCCGGCTACTAAGCGGACTCCGGCGAAGAAAGTGCCTGCGCGCAAGACCACTCGGGCCAAGTCCACGAAGAAGAAGTGATCATGACGGATCTGGGCAATGAGGCAAACGAGGGCTTCGGTGGTGATGAGGAACTCCGGGATGCCTTGATCGGTGCTGTCCGTGAGGCATTGGCTGACACGGAGAGCCGTAGCTACCCAGGTCTTTTCATCACCTTTGAGGGTGGGGACGGGTCCGGAAAGACGACCCAGGTTGCTCGCATTGCTAAGGTACTGGCTGAGGCGGGCGTTCCCATTCTGGTAACCCGTGAACCGGGTGGCACGGAACTCGGAGCTCAGCTGAGGCAGCTTGTGATGCACGGGCCGGAAGACGTTGATCCTCGTACAGAAGCTCTTCTTTATGCGGCGGATCGGGCATATCACGTTGCCACGGTGATCCGCCCCGCGCTGGCCGAGGGCATGGTGGTCGTTGAGGATCGCTACATCGACTCTTCTGTCGCATACCAGGGTGCCGCGCGCGAGCTAGGAAGTGGAGAGATTCGGGGACTCTCCGAGTGGGCGACCGAGGGATTGGATCCCGACATTACGGTCCTTTTCGATGTCGATTCAGTGGTTGGGATCGCGCGAACTGGATCAAACCTGGACCGACTGGAGCGCTCGGGAGACGATTTCCACCAAAGGGTGCGCGACGGTTACCTGGAGATGGCCGAAGCAGATCCCGAGAGGTTCATCGTTGTTGACGCCTCTGGGGACGTAGAGAGCGTTTTCCGTGATGCACTTGAAGCTTTGACCGACGGGATTACCGGCTTGGGAATTGACGGCTGAGATGTCAGTTTGGGATTCGATGATCGGACAGCCCGAAGCCGTCCGTGCATTGAGGGCGGCGGCGCTTGATGGGCGCCGGATCGCCGCGTCCTCCTTTGCGAAGAATTCTGGCGAGGCAGAGGAGCGTCAAGGAGCCCTCTCGCACGCCTGGCTAATCACAGGGCCACCCGGATCGGGAAGGTCGCTCGCCGCGAAATGTCTGGCGGCGGCGTTGCAGTGCACCGGCGAGGAAATCGGCTGCGGGGAATGCTCCGGTTGCCACACCACCATGGCAGGGACCAACCCGGACGTTGACGACATCTCGACCGACCTGGTGCAGTTCACCATCGACGATGTGAAAACGTGGGTCGAGCGCGCCTACACGGCTCCCTCACAGGGCCGGTGGCGGGTGATGTTGGTAGAGGATGCCGACCGCATGGTCGAACGCACCAGTAACGTACTGCTCAAGTCCATTGAGGAGCCAGCTGAGCGGACGGTATGGATTCTTTGTGCGCCGACCACTGAAGAGGTGATCGCGACTATCCGGTCGCGCTCGCGGTCGTTGGTGCTTCGGACTCCGAGTGCGCAGGATGTCGCTGAGTACTTGGCTAAGGAAGAGAGCGTGTCTGAGGAGCGAGCCCTTGAGGCCGCCAAACTAGCGCAGTCCCATGTGGGAGTCGCGCGGGCCATGCTTCGCCACCCGGAGTTGCGGGAGAATCGGCGCAGACTGATGGAGATGTGCCTCGCCCCCACTTCCGTAGGTGAGGCGGTGCTGGCCGCAGGTCGGCTGGTTAGTGCAGCAGGTGATCAGGCAAAAGAGCGAACCGACGCTCGGAACGAGTCCGAGCGCGAGGCCCTGTTTCGGTCGCTTGGGATAGATAACCCGAAGCGAATTCCTCCCGCGCATCGCACCCAGGTTCGTCAGATGGAGGAGGACCAGAAGCGTCGGGCGAAGCGGGGTCTGACGGATACCCTCGACCTCACCCTTGTTGATCTACTCGGGTTCTACCGAGACGTACTGACGGTCCAGTTGGGGGCGAACTCGGACCTCGTCCACGTTGATATGTCGCAGCAGGTGGGCGAGATGGCAGAGTCGTCAACGGTGGAGTCAACGCTCCGCAAGACCGCGGCGGTGGAGGAAGCGCGGGAGCGACTGAAGACGAACGCGGCGCCCCTGGTGGTTCTTGAAGCAATGAATGTGAAGTTACTGGCGGGGTAGAGGGCGAGCCACGTTAGGGTTGGACTCCGTGTTGGCAAGGGGAGAGGATCTCACAGTTTCGCTGAGAGAGTCACGTAGCCAGATTGACGGAGGGCGCCGATAGAGTGGAACGCATGACGTCTCGTACCGCCCGTGCCATTGCAGGTCTGATAACCGTGGTAGTTGTGCTGGCTGGTTGCTCGACCAACTCTCTTACGCAGTCGGAGAGTGGGGAGACCTCAGCCGTGGTCGCCGCTCCAGAGGGCTTCGAGAACTATTACGCGCAGGAGGTCGAATGGCGCGCGTGCGAGGAAGACGAGATTGTCCCTCCCTTGTTGCAGGCGCCAAAGGACATGAAAGCGTACCAGTGCGCGACGGTTGAAGCGCCGATGAACTGGGATGATCCAGGCAGTGAGCCAATCCAACTGGGAGTCGCGCGGCACCTAAACAAGCAAAAGGACAAGGCGCCAGCGCTGTTCTTTAACCTGGGCGGACCCGGGGGTGGGGCGGTAGATTCGATCACCGCGGTAGTTGAGAACATACTTTCGGGTGACCTGGTGCAGAACTTCCAGATAGTGGCGTTGGATCCGAGGGGCGTGGGGGCCTCGACTCCGATCGTGTGTCTGACCGATGAGGAACGCGACTACGAGAATCAGCGCGAGGAGGATTTTTCGGCGCTCTCTACGCAGGAGTTGGTTGACCTAGCGGACCAGGAGTTTGCGGAGTATGGGGACAAGTGCTTGCAGAGAAATGGCGAGGTTCTGGGGTACGTCGACTCGGACTCTGCAACGCGTGATTTCGACATGATGCGAGCCCTGCTGGGACAAGAGAAGCTTGACTACATCGGCTTCTCATACGGAACGATAATCGGGGCGTACTACGCGGAGTTGTTCCCGGAAACTGTGGGGCACATGGTCCTCGATGGAGCGGTCGACCCAGCGATCAACATCAACGAACTGTCGGCGGCTCAGGTCGAGGGGATGGAGAAATCACTCTATAACTGGATCGAGCAGTGCCAGGCGGAGGAGAAGTGTCCGATCAGTGGCGACCTCGAGTCGGGCAAGCAGCAGATGATTGAGTTCTTTGAGGATTTGGCCGAGGAGCCGCTTCCTACCGGTGACCCCGAGAGGCCGGTGAACTCTACGCTTGCGTATACCGCCGTGATTGGTTCGCTGTACAGCACCGAGAATTACGGGCTGCTGCAGCAGGCGATGTCACTGGCGAAGATGGGTGACGGCACGATGTTGCTGTTCCTCGCCGACTATTTCAACAGTCGCGGAACGGATGGGGTCTATACGGACAACAGCTCGGATGCATTCACCGCGATCAATGCGCTCGACTATCTGCCGGTGGGAACGCCGGAGGAATGGGAGGCCGAGTCGGCCGATCTGGCCGAGCGGTTCCCGGTGTTGGGTGGTGATTTCGGGTTTGCCTCGGCCGGTCTGGAGGCATGGCCGGTTCAAAGCAGGGTGACGCGGCACCGGATAACGGCCCCGGGAACGCCGGAGATCTTGGTTATCGGGACGACGAATGACCCGGCGACTCCGTACCCGATGGCACAGGCCCTGGCCTCGGATTTGGAGAGCGGCGTGCTGATGACGGTCGAAGGTTGGAACCATACGGCTTACAGCAAGTACGCGGATAAGTGTGTGGTGAAGGCGGTAGACAGTTTCTTACTTGACGGGAAGGTCCCGCAGGACGGAACGATCTGCCCGGGATAGAACTGTGAGTGGCGAGCCGGGTGGGCCAATGCCAAAACTAGAGGCCTCAACGACGATTTGCTTGTCGACACCCCGGATTTTGGCCACCGAACCTTCCGCCTGGCTCGCCAACTGGACGAGGAAACGACACGCGGCTGTTTTGCCCGTGAGCTTTCTGCGCGAGACGAATGCGCTGGTTCCACGGGGCAACCTGGGGCGGCGTCAGGTTGGCGACTGTGGCGGGACTCCCAATCGCTGGGCTGAAGCGGTTGTTCTAGGTCCGATATACTCGTTGGCGGACTTTGAAAGCAGGCCACAAGCTACGCTGGATTAGCTCCGCGGGGCTTCGGCCTCAAAACGCCGCTTTAGCTCAGTCGGCAGAGCGATTCACTCGTAATGAATAGGTCCCGGGTTCAATTCCCGGAAGCGGCTCCAAGCAGTTTATCCGCCCCAGCGCTAGCGAAAGTGTTGGGGCGGTCTTGCTTTCCAGGGGTGAGGGAAGAGTAGAGGGGAGCCATTGGGGGAGCCATCTACTCAAAGTAGCCTTTTCGGGTTACCGGCCCTTATCGTCGATTTCGACTTTGAAGAGTCGGCGTCTAGGCTTCCTATGGCCACGGTCGGGATCATAGAGCTTCAAGCCGCCGACTAGAGCAGCTGGGCTCTGGTCGCATGGTCGGTATCAGCCAGCAGTAACGACGATGGAACCCTGAGCTGTCGTGCTAGTGCGTCCACGGAGTCTAGTGTCAGGTTTCTTTCGCCCCGCTCAATGCCTGCCAGGTATCGAGGGGTGAAGCCCAACTCCTCCGCCAACATCTCTTGCGAGAGACCACGGCCCTTTCGGAGTGCACGCAGGTTGGTGCCCAGTTGCTTCTTGAGGCTCGACTCCACTCATCCATCGTGCGAACTAGAAGCGATCAGTACCAGGAAGTGATAACTTCCTATTAGGCTAACGATTCGCATATGCCGACGAAGGGCTAGAGAAAGGAAGCGCGCTGTCGCGCAAAAAAGGAAATGAACAAAAAACCAATCGGATTTGTATCAAGCGCACTGGTTGCCGTATCTCTTTCCGCATGTGGCGCGGCGGATGCTGTCGCCACCGACAGCGGCTACGACGAAGGGTATGCAGAGGGCTACGCGCAGGGTCTGGTGGATGGTGAGGAAACTGCGCGCGGCGACGTTGAGGCCCATGACGACGTACGTGTCGAGGCAGATAAGTACACGGGGGTCGTCCCTGACTTTGTTGGCCAGAACATGGCACAGGCCGCGTACTGGACTGGCGCGATGTTCGCAGTTCCGATCGGCAATGCTGGCGTTTATCTCCGTGTCGTCTCCTCGGATGGGGCATTCATAACGGATGAGAACGCAGCGGACTACCGAATCGTCTCGCAGGACCCGCTGCCAGGTACGGTGTTTGCCGTCACCTACCTTCTGGATAGCAACGGCGAAGAGTACGACAATCTCGTTGACTCCCAGGGTATCGAGGAGGTTGTCGTCAATGTCGAACCCATCGGCCAGTAGCGGCTCAAGTCAAGAAATGGTGCTCGAGGCGCAGACGCATCCGGTCCAGGTCTCTTCCGCCAGTACACTGACGGACCCAGTACCACCAGGCAAGAAGAAGGCCAGTGATCGGCGTCGCGTACTCCCAATTGCTCTGGTCGTGACGGCGTGTTTGGCTCTCATTTCTCTGGTGCTTCCTGCCTCGCCCAGGCAACCGGGTCGAGTGGGGAGCGTACTGGCCGTTAACGGATTTGGACTGCTGCCGTTGATTATCGCTGGCATGTTGCTCGTAGCGCTCTCGGCGATTTTCTTCGGCGCTAGGTGGCTCGCAGTGCTCACCGGGATTGTCGGCATGCTTATGGGCTTCGCCGTGCTTGTTGGGATTGGACTAGTTAGTTTCGCGGGATCGTCGCTTGGTGTCGGCCTCTTTGAGTTCTGGGGTCCGGGCTGGTGGCTGTTGGGAGCCCTGGCGATAGTCTCGCTGGTGCTTTCGGCCGCCATCCTTGCGCGCAAGAAGTAGGTCGGCATGGGAGAAATCCAAAAGGGTACCGGGATGACTTTCACGGAGGCATTGGCGACTGCTGCGCGGCTACCGGGGGTGCGCGTAGACCGTGAGGCTTACCTTTCCAGCGTTCTGCGCCCCCATTGCACCGAGGAGCAAGTCGTCGCCGCGGTCGCTACTAACCCTGCACGGGCGGGCGTCTCAACGGCTGTGGTTGACAGGATCGCTACCGATTCGATTCGCTTCGAGGCGGGCAAAGCCACGGCTCTGTCTGCCGCAGCCGGTTTGCCAGGAGCACTTGCAATGGTTGCAACCATCCCGGCTGACATGGCGCAGTACCTGGGTCATATGCTGCGCATATCCCAGAAACTTGCGTACATCTTCGGCTGGCCGGAACTGTTCAATGATGAGGATGAACCGGATGATGGCACTCAAGCGATCCTGACCCTCTTCTTGGGTGTCATGGGGGGTGTACAGGTTGCTAATGCTGCCGTTGGTCAATTGTCCGTGATGATCGCCGAGCAGCTTGCTCGGACATTGCCTCGTAAGGCCCTCACGAAGGGTCTGGTCTACCCTGCTGTAAAAGCCGTTGCGAAGATACTTGGGGTGAAGATGACCAAACAGCTCTTCGCTCGCTGGGTGTCCAAGGCGGTTCCCGTTGTCGGCGCCGCCGTTTCAGGCGGGGTCACCCTCGCGACGTTCGTGCCCATGTCTAACCGCCTAAAGACTCACCTCGGCGGCCTTGAGCTGGCTCGATCTGATGGCGAGCAAGGTCTGGTTCAGAAGAGTTCGAGCGAGGCAGCTTAAGGAGGCTGGGACGTTCGGTTCCGGACTAATCTCGTCGGGCTAATCGTGAGCGTCTCGTCTAGAGCCCCGCCTGGGTCCGGGACAGTTACGTCGTCGGGAGTCCGCACGACCAGGACTAGCGTTGGGATGGGTCAAATGCCCCAGGCAAGACCCGGAAGCGGCTCAAGGGTTCATGACGATGTGGCTATACCAAACCCAGCCATTCGGGTAGCCAATCGCCACCTCAACTCCAAACGTACCGCTACCAACTGCGCTCACTCTGCGCGCGCTCATTGCGGTCAGGACGTTGCGAAGTGAAGGACTCACACTGTGCGAAATCGCAGGTCGTCAGGGCTGACTTTCGGACGGTAGCGTAACTCGCCCCGTAGCTTCCCGGTCGCTAACCCAGTTGGCGGACCGTGCCGTCCTTGTTCTGCTTGCAGGCCACGTACAGGTTCCGTCCAGTTTGGGTGTGTATCGTTGGCGAGTACGTGCCGCAGCCAGGACTGTTGGCAAATCTCATCCGTAAAGGATTCAGTTGTGAAGTCTAGTGTTCGCCTCGTTCTACCGCTTGTGGTCTGTTCGGCGTTGTTGCTCGCAGGTTGTTCATCTGCGTCGGACCCCGCGCAGTCGGATCAGTCATCGGAAAGCAGCGCAGGCGGAGGCGGTGTTTGCGACGTCACGGTCCTCGAATCCAGCGAGTCGGGGCAATCGGGCGCGCTGGCCGTTGAGCCCGATGAGGCCGCAACGGATGCTGCGATGGACACCGTAACCCTGAGTAAGGATGCTGCTGCTGCCCCGACAGTGACTTTTGATGCGCCTCTTGACGTGACAACCCAGGCCGTGTTGATCACAGACGAAGGTAGTGGAGACACTATCGAAGAGGGTCAGATCATCTCGGTGAACTACATGGTCTGTGACATGGTCACCGGAGAGAAGATGTACTCGACCTGGGGAGCTAACGCGGACGAGGATTCCCCATTCAGCACCTCCTTCACCGCCAGCGCCTTTGGTGACATGGTGGTCGAGGCGCTTTCTGGCGAAAAGGTTGGAACTCGTTTTCTTTGGGGTCAGCCAGGATACAGCGCGGACCAGAGCTATACGGGCGTTGCCTCGAATGGCTACCTCTACGTAATGTCCGTTACTGGGGTGAAAGATATTCCCGACGAGATTTCGGGAACTGAGGTAGAACCCACGGATAAGAATCTTCCCGTAATTGACTTCGAGAGTGGAAAGCCCGTAATCACGATCCCGGACACATTCGTTGCTCCGACGGATTTGGTGGTTCAGCCACTTGTTGAAGGTGACGGAGAGACTGTCGAAGCCGGACAGACCGTGGCTGTGAAGTACTCCGGTTGGCTCACGGATGGAACCCCGTTTGATTCCTCATGGGATCAGACTGGGTCAAACCAGGTCGTCTCGTTCCCGATAGGTCAAGGGGCCGTCATAACGGGTTGGGATCAAGGCCTGGTGGGTCAGAAGGTCGGTAGCCGCTTGCTGTTGGTGATTCCTTCTGATCTTGGCTATGGAGAGACTGGTAGCGGTACGATCCCCGCGAACTCAGATCTAGTCTTCGTGGTCGATATCCTGGCGGCGTACTAGCGGAATATCGAATCAAGCGAGCCTCTTCGAAGGTATCTGATCGGCGTATGGGTGTGGAAGTCCATGCGCCGATCGCTTTGCCTGCCGTCAATGTGTAGATTTGCAGGACTTTTATAACCAGATTTGCAGACCAGCGGCAGTGGATCCTGCATATTCCGTATTGCGGGACGTATTGCGTTACATATTACTTAAGGCACAAGGGACTGATGCATGTTGAGGTGACATCGGATGTGGCTGGGTTGGGCCAGCTGCCATTTATCGAGTAGCGCGGAATTGAGCCAGCTAGGAGAAGGTCGGGCTGGTTCACTGCTGACTGAAATAGTTCACGACATATATATATACAAACGTACTTCAGACTCAGCAAGCTGGACTGGTGTCACACCAAGGGTGCCGCGGAGCCGCGAACAATCAGTTGCTCGGGAAGAATATCGACGGAAGTGCTCGAACTGCTCCTGGCGGCCATCAACTCTTGCAGTCGGACCGCAGCTACACGCCCCATTTCAACGGATGGCTGTTGAACGACTGTCAGGGGTGGATCGGTAAGCTCAGTCCAAGGTGCGTCATCGAAGGCGACTAGAGACAGATCTCCGGGGCAAGAGAGCAGACGATGTCGGAGCCCTTTCAATGTCGCGAGTGTCGCGTCTGCCTCAACTGCAAGTATTGCGGTTGGGCGCTCGGGTCCGTCCAGCACTCTCGTAGGCGCCTGGGAACCTGAAAGAGTTGATGGTCGTGGTGCGACCAGTCCTGGTTTCACGTCCATACCGCGCGATGTCAAGGCCTCTCGATAGCCCTGAAATCTCTCAATCGAGGTTGAGAGTGCATCCTGCGGGATCATCAATGGGTCGTCTCCCATCGAAGCTCCCCAAATCAGCGCAATTTCCCTATGTCCGAGGTCAAGTAGCAGCTCAGTTGCTCGACGTGCTGCGCCAACATTATCCAAGACCACTGTGGGGGCATCGAGGTATCTGAGGGAGCGGTCGAATAAGACAATTGGGACGCCAAGCTTCCTCGCGCTCTCCAGGTGGGGAACTTTCTCATTCATTCCCGCTGCACTAGAAATGATAATTCCATCGACTTGCCTGCGAAGCAGGGCTTCCACGACCTCCGCTTCGCGAGTCATGTCTTCACCAGTGTTCGCAACGAGACAGTCTATTCCGTTGGTGCGTAGCTCCTGCTCAGCGCCGCTCACGAGGCTGGCAAAGAATGGGTTCGCTACGTCAGCCACAACCACTCCAACAGCCTCTGTAACTCCGGTAGCCATGCTCCTAGCCACGGCATTTGGTCGATAGCCAATGTTGTCTGCCGCGTCTAACACTCGTGCTCGGAGAGCCTCCGACACGTAACCGTAACCCCCAAGAGCTCTTGCGGCAGTTGCACGTCCAACACCAGCCGCTTCAGCAACTTCTGACAGTGTAGGCTGATCCGGCCTTCCAGACGGTGATGGCATAGGACCACATTAGCGCGCTTCAGTCACAACAATCTATTGATTACCTGAAAGCATCACGTCTCTAGACACTCCACCTTGGCATGCTCTTTCGGCTGATAATCAATGGGGTGTCAATGTGTCGACGGGAGTGCCGGGAGGAGAGCAAAGGATGCGGGATTTTGAAGTTTATTCTGAATGATGTGTCGGAGAGACTGAGAATTAGCGCGAATTTGTGAAGCATGGACCGTTCCGTAAGAGGTCAGCGACCGAGAGTGGTAACAGATTCGGCGTGTAAATGTCGTGACTATCTGCAGTCTGTTGACAACCAACGTGCTCATCTACCAACATGATAGCGGTATCATATACTGGCATCTCTTCAATTTGAGTTGGTGCATTGGGACTTAGCGCCAATAGCGGCAGGCGGTTTCATGAGTGAACGTTTGCTCTTGGCGGCGATCTCATATGCCTTGAGCGAGGGTTTGGTCGCAACGTGTGGAAGGACTGATCCTTGAGAGTACTGGGATTCGGAGACAACGTCATTGATGACTTTGTTGACCGTCGGGTACAGTACCCTGGCGGGAACGCGGTGAATGTTGCTGTCTTTACGCATGAGTTAGGTGCCGACTCTTCGTATCTTGGTGTGTTTGGGAACGATGAACTGGCGGACTATCTGAAACAGTCGCTAGTTAAGGCTGGCGTTCCGTTCGATCATTCCGTGACCAAGGTGGGAGATACGGGATGGGCGGCAGTTCAGGTCGTAGATGGCGATCGGGTATTCCGTGAAGCCAACGACGGCGGAGTCACCGTCTCAGACCCATTCGTGCTAGACGACGCGACAGTCGAGTGGATTGTGAATGAGTTCGACCTTGTGCATTCGGCGGTGTATGCGGCTGTGGCCGGTGAACTCAGCAAAATAGCCGATTCGAATTTGCTCTTAACCTATGACTTTTCTGAGGAGGCAGAGTTTCGTACAGACGAGGAATTGGCTAAAGTCTGTCCGTTCATAGAGCTTGCGCTTTTCTCTGGAGCAGAAGGTGGTCGTGAGGAGTTAGTCAAAACCTTGATGAGAGCTGTGGAAGCAGGCGCGAGCATGGCGCTAGGTACCCTCGGTGCCGAAGGTGCGATTCTGTGGGATGGAACAGCACTGTTGGAAGAGTCGGCTCACGAACCTGATGGTCCTATTGTGGATTCGATGGGCTGTGGGGATGCATTTGTTTCTGCCTTCATTATGAGTCTGCTCGCTGATGGGTGGGTGAAACAACTCCGCCCGACTTCGGCACAACTTTCGGATGCGCTGATCAGAGGGTCGGAGTTCGCCACCAAGCAGCTTACGAAAGAGGGCGCTTTCATGAATGGTCGTAGCTACTAGGTTCCGCACTTTCTGAGTTGGACAGTCTTCTATACGAAGAGCTGATTCTTCTTAGTAGCACAAATCTGCCCCAATTGGAGTCATCTCGCATTGAGTTCCCATTCTCTACGGTGATTTGCCGTTAGAAGAGCATCGATGGGATCACACCTTAGGTCATTGCATAACGACTTGGTACAGCATTCCTAAAAGTGTTGACAAGCTGATAACGAGCCGACATGATAGCGGTATCACACGGGCGGCGTGAGGGTCTGCTCGGACTCAAGGAAGAGGTGATCTCATGCAATATCCCCGGAAGAAGACTAGAAAAGCCATCGGTCTGGCAGCGTGCATATCGGTGTGCTCGCTGGCGTTGGCCGGTTGTTCAGGCGGGAAAAGCTCGGAAGCCAAGGACGTTGACTTCGAAAACGTTGACTACTCGGGAACCATATCCATCATCACCAGGTATGCGGACTCTGAGAACAACGACTTCATCCCAATGCTGGCAGAGGCATTTCAGGAGCAACACCCCGACGTGACCTTCGATATCGTGCAGGAATCAGATCAGGGCTACAAGGATAAGGTGAAGGTTCTGACATCGTCCAACAGTTTGCCTGATATCTACTTCACTTGGCCTGGAGAGTACACGCAGCAGTTCGTCGATGCGGGGCTCGCGCTGGACCTGTCCTCCCAAGTTGCGCCGGGAACGCAGTGGGGCGACACAATCGTGCCGTCGGCTCTGGCCTCCGGAAAGTACAACGATGCTTACTACGGGATCCCCGTCCAAATAAACGCCAAGTTTGTGCTCTATAACAAGGCGATGTTTGAGGAGAACGGCATCGAGATACCAGAAGACATGGGCGATTTCCTCGCGGTATGTGACACGCTGAAAGATGCTGGCGTTGAGCCGCTTTCATTCGGCAACCAATACGGTTGGCCTGGGTTGCACTACTTGACCCAACTGAATGCTTACAATGTGCCGGCCGAGACGTTGGCGGCGGACTATGCCGCGCAAGGGGATGGAAAATTTGACGATCCTGGCTACGAGCAGAGTCTTGAGCAGTTCACCGAGATTCTTGACCACTGTATGACCAACGGTGAAGAGGCAAACGGCATCCTGCACAATGACGCCAAAGCCGACTGGAATAGTGGCAAGACAGCAATGGCTTACTTGGAGTGGTTTGAGTTCGTGGATAATGGTATGCCAGCCGACGAGTGGGATTTTTTCGTTCTGCCACCCGCTGCGGATGCTGCTGGCACTCCATCAATGTTGCTTGGTGCACCCGATTTATTCATGGTGAACCCGAAGGGTGACAACCCTGCACTTGCAACAGAGTTCCTGAAGTTTGTTGCGAGCAAAGAGGGAGCTGACGTAATCCTTGAGACAATGCCGAATCTCCCGAGTCCGGTCATTGGCGTTGTGAACGAGGAGAATTCGAGTGAGCACGACGCGAAGGCACTAGCGCTGATCAATGACTCCTCGGAGTTTGCGGTCTGGATCGACACGCTCGCGTACGCGCCCGTGGCCACAGCATATTTGTCAGGTGGAGAGGCACTTGTTAGTAAGAGCGAAACGCCTGAGGAAGTAATGAAGGCTATACAAGAAGCGGCAACTGGCCAATGAGTAGTCCCGCTCTGGGGGCGGGAGACCAACCGGCGCCCGTCCTCTCCGAGCTGGGGCTCAGAGAGGACGGGCTCTCTCGGCCCAATCTGCGCAAAGAGAAGGACGGCCGCCAGCGAGTTTCGAAAGCCAGACGATGGTGGTCCTTAATCTGGGTGGTACCCGCGATCGCACTCGTCTGCGTTTTCGTTTACCTGCCACTGGGACAGAACATTTATCTGTCCTTTTTTGACTGGTCGGTATTCAATCCGAATCCTGAGTTTGTGGGGGTTGAAAACTACTCGCATGCGGCAAATGATCCTATCTTCTGGACCTCACTGCGAAATAACGTTCTTTTTGCCGTTGTTTCGCTGGTCATTCAAGTGGGAGGATCGTTTGTTCTGGCAGCGGTTATTGAGGGTTACGTGCGGGGTAAGGCGCGTGCGGCACTACGAGCGATCTACTTTATTCCCTCAGCCATATCCATAACTGTCGCTGGGTTAATCTTCTACTTCATATATCAGCCGAACTCGGGTCTTCTCAACGCCTTTTTGGATGTCGTTGGTATGGGAAGTTATGCGCAAGCGTGGCTAGGGCAAGAGAGCACCGCTATCTGGGGAATCATTGTGATGGCTCAGTGGCAGAGTTTCGGATACACGGCTCTTCTTTACTCCGTTGCCATCCAACGGATCCCCACCGAGTTGTATGACGCGGCTGACTTGGACGGGGTGGGTCCTGTCAGGCGAATGTTGAAGATTACATTGCCGCTCGTCGGCGAGATGACCACGCTCCTTGTGATTGTCACGGTATCGGGCGCGTTTCAGGTGTTTAACGAGGTTATGGTTATGACCGCAGGCGGTCCGAACAATTCGAGTCAGGTTCTGGGAACGTGGCTGTACCGTAACGGATTCATCCATGACCAGTTCGGATATGCAGCCGCGATAGCAACCGTCGTCTTCGTCATCACGTTCAGTCTCGCAGTGCTGCAGATGTGGTGGAACAACAGAAAGCGGGTGGACTGGTGAAAAAGCAACTCGGTTTCTGGGGAGTTATTGCAAGACTCCTGATGTGGGGAGCTCTTCTGACCCTCGTCCTAATTGTTCTGTATCCGCTGATTTGGATGGTCATCGGGAGCTTCAAGACGAACTACGAGTTCTTGAACGATCCGTTTGGCTTTCCTCAGGTGATGAACTGGGGCAACTATGGCGAGGCGTGGGAGCGCGGCATTGGAAGGTATCTCCTCAACAGCATCATCGTCACCATAGTGTCCGTTGTCACCACAACGCTGATCAGTGCATGGGCAGCATTTGGACTGACGAAACTGGTTGTCCCGTTCGGAAACGTCCTGCTGTTCCTGATTGTTGGCGGCCTAATGCTTGCTCCAACAGTAGCGCTGATACCGCTGCTGAAGATTCTCCAGGCACTGGGGATCAACGACACGCTTTTCGCGCTCATAATCCTCTATACAGCTTTCCGGATACCCTTTACCACCTTCCTGATTCGGTCCTATATGGTTGACTTGCCGGTCGAGGTGGACGAGGCTGCCGTGCTCGACGGGTGTTCGCCCTCTCAAACCTTCTGGAGGGTTACGCTTCCCATGTCGAAGCCGATCCTGATTTCGAGTGTGATCCTGCAGGTGCTGTTTGCTTGGAATGAGTACCTCTTTGCGTTTATCTTCATCAGCGACGAAGCGACCAAGACCCTTCCAGTAGGACTCGCGGACTTGTCTTCACGACTTACGACGGATTATCCGATGGTCCTTGCAGGAATGACTATGGCCGCTTTACCGATGATCATTCTGTTCTTTGCCGGTCAGCGCTTCTTCATTCAGGGACTGGCTGATGGTGTGGGGAAGTAGTCGGTAGCTGACCAAAACAATGGCGGCGCAGGAAAATGTAGTTGTCGGTGTGGGTGCCGGGATTCCCGGCTTTCACCCCGACCAAGGTTCTCGTATACGTTGTGCTTGCGCTAAGAAACTTGCGCCAACAGGGTTGACGGAACCGGGGTATTTGTGTGAAGATTCATATACCTGATACCGGTACCATATTCCGGTAGGGTCGTCTTGAAAGGACAACGATGCTCGGTTTCAATGAGTCTGAACTTCGTGCACAAATCGATAGTGCACTTGCGCTACGCCCCGCCATAGAGGAACTGGCTGAGGAGCTTGTTGATGCAGGAATCGACAGCATTCTACTTGTGGGGTCCGGTGGTACCTATGCGCAGATGTGGCCGCATGAGTACAACGCGAACCGCATTTCTAAGCTCCCCGTTCGCTCAGCGATCTCTCGCGAACTTATCCTTTCGGGTGACGCGCTCCTCGGGCCAAATACGCTAGTTGTGTTCACCTCCGCCTCAGGTACAACTGAGGATGTTCTGGCCGCAATGGACTATGTGAATGAGCAAGGTGCCAAGAGTGTCAGCTTCACCTGCGATGAGGGGTCCCCGATTGCAAAAGCCGCGACCTATAATACACTTACCGCGCTACCCAAGACGTGGCCTTTCGATATGCAACTGACCTTTCTCTTGGGGAAGATCTTCAGCCTCAGGGGCGAGTTCGACGGGTACGAGTCTCTTGCCGATGAGATGGTGGACCACCTGACCGACGCCCTCGTATCGGCCGCACACGAAGCGGATGATCAAGCTTCCGCATTTGCCGATTCGCACGCCGATACGGACTATCATTTCTTGATTGGGGGAGGACCTCTGTGGGGCTTCACCTATCTTTACTCAATGTGCGTTCTTGAGGAAATGCAGTGGCTCCACACAACTCGCGTAAACTCCGCAGAGTTCTTCCATGGATCGCTCGAGTTGCTTGAGTCAGACACTTCTGTCATTGTCTTCCAGGGCGAAGATGAGACTCGACCGCTAACGGATCGCGCGGAGAGCTTCGCTAAGCGCATCTCTAACGATGTAACGGTCTTCGATACGAAGAATTACGCGTTGGAGGGATTCAGTCCCGAGAATCGCGCGATCATTGCGCCCATCGTGCTTGACATAGTCATGGGAAGAGTAAGCAAGCATCTGGAGAGAGTAAGGGATCATGACCTGACTCTCCGTCGCTACTACCGCGTCATGGAGTACTAGTAGCGCGAAAAGGAAGAGTAACGACGCGAATGAAGGCCCTGTTGCGGTGCGTTTAGTGCCCAGCCGGCGGTCTTAGAGTTTGCGTCTTGGAACGGGTCGGGGAGCCTATTTGAGTTCCTCGGCCCGATTTCTGTAGATCATGACGGCACTTCTCGAACTCTCTGGGAGCAGTTCTCTGGTGTTTGGGACCGGCCGTCGTAAGCAGTTGAGTCCCGACTTTTGGAAGAAGTGATTCAAAAAATCCGGTCGCCTGTGACGATGGTTGTGTTCAGGCCCTCCGTGAGAGCTGAGGTTATCTGGGTGCGGTTTTTGCGGCTGTTCTTGCCATCAAGATCGTTGGCAGGTGAACCAGTAATTGTCGTGTTTCTAGAGACTGTTTTGTCGGCAACGAAACTCACCACGCCCTTCTTCAGCCTCTATCTGGTTCAGGAACATGGGTTCAGCTACGCCGTTGCGGGGTTATTTATTGCCGTATCGGGCATAGGTGGACTGTTCGCCGTGATGGTAGCTGGGGCTGCAGCTGATCGATATGGCGAAAAGTCGGTACTAATAGCCTTGCTATTTGGCTCCTCAGTGAGCGCTGCGGCTATCCCGCATCTAGCCAATCCCATTGCGCTGATGGTTGGGTTTTTCTTAATCGGAGGGTTTGTTCGAGCCGTTCAGCCACCGTTCTCGGCGCTGGTCGTTCGCTCTGTACCTATCCGCCTGTGGACGGAAGCTTATTCAGCGGAGTATTGGGGCATTAACATTGGGTTCGCGTTTACAGCTTTAGTAGGTGGTCTCATAGCCACGAGATCATTCGATTGGCTTTTCTATCTCGAAGCGATTGGTTCGATGATTGCGCTGACACTCGTGATCACAATGTTGCCTTCTACACCGCGCACCGAACGTCTTCCGAGAGCTGGGAGCCACCGGTCGAGAGTGAAAAATTCATTTGCCGCTATGTCGATTGCTACCCGCGACCGACTTGCGCTGGCTCTAGTTAGCTCAACATTCCTCTTTGCACTCTGTTTTTCACAGATGACTTCGACGCTTCCTCTCGATATGGAGAACCTTGGGTATAAGGCTGATCAATACGGTTATGTAATTTTCTGGAACGGAATTCTGCTAGCGGTTTTTCAACTCGCTGCGGGACGTGTGATCGCACGACACAGAACCACTCAGATGATGGTGCTTTCGACAGCGGTACTTACTGTCGGGTTTGGCTCGCTCGCTTTTTTGTCAGCAAATTTCCTTCTTATCCTACTTTGCATATCAGTTTGGACTATTGGTGAGATGATCGATGCTCCCGTCCGAAACGTTGTGGCTGGTGCATTGGCGAAACCTGGTTCGCGCGCACGCTACTTGGGTCTTGTGTCAGCCGCGCTTGCGCTCGGATACTGTGTTGGTCCGTTGATAGGCGGCTGGGTGCTACAGACTGCAGGACGTGAAGTGCTCTGGCTTAGCGCAGCAGCATGTGCGCTGTTGGCGACGCTTATCAGGTGGTTCCTTCAGCCCCGAGTGGATCAACGGATAGGTATGCCAACTCGGTGAGAGTGCCTTCTTTTCACGTTGAGGTGAGTTGCTTGCGCGCGAATTGCGCCCGTTGTCTCAACAAGTACTTGCGAATGAGAGTGCCTTTTGGTTGTTCGTTCAGAGATCGGTAGGCTGGGCATGAGCCATTAGGTCCGCATTATGGTCAGGTTTCGTGTGACCGTGTGGGGCGGAAGCACGAATGTTTGGTGGGGTTGATCGCTCTTCCCCCAGTACGAAAGAGAGTTGTCAGTACGGAGATGAGAATCGTTGCTTTGGGAGACAACTGTCTTGATATCTACCTCGAACAACACCATGTCACTGTTGGGGGAAACGCTCTGAATGTCGTCGCGAACTGCTTAATCGCGGGACACGATGCCCACTATGCGGGCCCGGTCGGTAGCGATGTCGCCGGGCAAGAAATCGTGCGGGCGCTGGAGGCGAACCGTATAGATACCGCCAACGTTTTTCAGATGGTCGGTCCGTCAGGGGTCACACTTATCCGACTGGTTGACAACGACCGCCAGTTCTTGTTCGAGGAATTCGGTGTTTGCGGAATGTGGACTCCCGCAATGCCCGAATCCCTAACTGAGGGTGAGCAGTTTGACTGGATCCACGTCGGTGGACCAAGAACAATGGACACAGACTTCGGTGCGATTAGGCCGCATACCCGTTGGGTGAGTGCGGACGTCTCTACGTGGGATGTTCCTGCAGACTTGGATCTGAGCGATGTTGATGTTGTATTTGCATCCTCAGATGATCGTCCCGGAGAGGCGATTGTCCCACTGGCTCAATCGATTCTGGACTTGGGTGCCTCTGAGGTAGTTATCATGTCTGGTCCTCATGGATCGACTTGGGTTGGTTCGGAGGGTTTGGTTCCGTGCGACTCCCATCCGGCAGAGCGTGTGGATACCTGTGGAGCGGGAGACTCCTATATTTCTGGTTTCATGATGGCTCGGGCTGCGGGCGCGAGCCCGGCAGAAGCCACAGAAGCTGGAACGATCAGTGCCACCAGAACCATTCAGCACGTGGGAGGATTCCCGCAGAAGACGCATCCTATTCCTGACTGGGTGTTCGCTGATTACGAGCAGTACATGGCATAAGGTCCGGGAAACTAAACAGCTTGTCCTCGTTGTCAAAGCCTCAACATGAGTGCTTAGACAACGAGGACTGTGCTTATGGTGGCGCTATCTATTGCGGAGCACTCTGTAAGTGATGTCGGTGCCCCGGTGGTAATCTCGGGCGAACATAACGGGCTTCCCCGTTTTTGTCAGGCATATTTCGTCTGTGAGCAACCAGGGACCGAGTTCGGCAAGGTTGTATCGGTCCTCCCACTCTTCAGGAAGGTTGACGGCCGATATCACTGCGAGCGATGATTCGACTCTGTGACCTTGCATGGCAAGGATCCGCGCAACTGAACCGCTCCAGTCACGATGCTCAAGTGGCCCCGGTAGTAGTTCTCTTGGAATGAATCCCTCACTAATAACCAGCGGCTTGTTGTCGCCATACCGAATTCTTAGAACTCGAACCACAGGGTCCCCCGGTTGAATCTCGAGAGGAGTAGCAACTATCTCGGGTGCGCCGATTTCTTCTACTTCCAGTACGGCACTGGTGACCGCGTACCCGAGGCCTTCTAGCATCTCTGTGATGCTCTCGTAGACGGTCATGGGGCGTTCCACTCGGAGTGAGGTGAGTGTTGAGACGAACCTACCGTGTCCCTGCACGACGGTCAGTACACCCTCCTGCTCAAGTCGGCTGAGCGCTTCCCGGAGAGAAGACCGGGAGATGTTCAGTTGGTCTGATAGCTCTATTTCCGAAGGGATCCGATCATGTGGGCGCAGTTGCTTCTCTTCAATGAGCTGTCGAATCCGATGATAAGCACGGTCGACGGTAGACCCTCGATGGTTCACAGACGTTTCTGTCTTAACGGTCGTCACTAAGCGCTCCCTGGATTTGAACTTGGTTTCGCCACGTAGCACGACTGCAGCAACGAACCGTCCTAAACATAACAGAGGCGAAAGCGTACGTCTCTGTTATGTTTCTGCCAAGCGTCACCTTTCACAAACTCCAGGGGAGGAGCGCTGTCCGTTGATCCGACTCCTCCTTAGAGCTTGTCTAGTCCTCGTTCACCCCGCACCAATTGATCGCAGTTCTCGCGAACATCTTGGCGGCGGAAGCAATGAAGGAGATGTCCACGGACTCATCGGGTGAATGTGCCAGCAGGAGGTCCCCTGGGCCGCAGACAAGAGCTAGGCTGCCAGCGGCTTCGTAGAACGAAGCATCAGACTGTGCTCCAGCTGGAACCGCCTCGGGTTGGACCCGTGTGTCAAGTTGCTCCGCCACTTCGTTGCGTGCTTCAAGGGTCACGCGTACGAAGTCTGACGTTGGATCCGTGTAGGCGGGTGGCCACGTATCGATCCATTCGAAGTCAGACGGGTGTTCTCGGAGCCACGGGTCTAGGGCTTCCGCCTTTCGGACGTGGTTGGTGATCTCATCCTTGATCTCTTCTGATGTATATCCCGGAGGAAATGAAAGTAGATAGTCAAAGCGAGCTCGGTCTGGGAAGTACGCCGGCGCAGCAAACCCAACATCGGCTTTCAAGGCTCCGGGGTGGATGATGAATGCTCCGGCAGGGAACTGCGGATGGCTCTTGGAGAATCCCCACTGGTCTTCAAGCTGTCTCAGTGCTTGATAGACGTAAAATCCCTTGTCAATCGCATTAACACCAACAGAGTCACCGCCTCCGCCAGGACGGATAGCTTGGTTTCTAGATGCCCAGTGAGTTGACTTGCCATGTACCGTGACGCTGAATAGGTAGTTTCCCGCAGCTGTATTAGACACAACTAAGGGTGATTCCACGGACGAGGTGGGTTCGGCGACCAACGCGGCGTCTGGAAGGCGAACCTGAGACAGCAGTGCAGAGGTTCCGGCCAAGTGATCCATAGTCTCTTCGCCGACAACGGAATGAAGTGCTAGGTCGCCCTTCAGTTTCACACCCGCGGCAGTAAGTGCTTTAACTGCAAGCCAACTGGCTACGAGTCCACTCTTCATGTCGGTGGTACCGAGGCCGAACAGTCTTCCATCCTCGACGCGAGGATCCAATTGTCCGACTCTTGTTGGTGCCACGGTATCGATATGTCCGGCAAAGGCAAGGGACCGATAATCTGGATCCGACCCGGCTATCCTTCCTTCAATATTGGGCCTACCGGGTTCAGCTTCCACACGGGTTATCTGCATTCCTAGAGATTCGAGCCGACTTTGAAGAAGATCGTTTGCACGTGCTTCTCCTCCTTTTTCGGCGGATCCGTCGACACCTGGTTGCTTCGGGTTGACGCTTCTGACAGCGACTAACTCCGATAGAAGCTGAATCGCCTCTTCTAGATTTGCGTTGACGGCGTCATCTACGGCGCTGACTAGATCAGTTCTTGCTTCACTCATCGTCCCGCCCCCACAAAACCGGTGATTGCGGATACCAGTGAGTTTCGGTCGAACTCTGAGCGTGGTGCGTCTGCCACCACCTGTCCCAGCCGAAGAACAACGATCCGATCACAAACTTCAAGTACGTGTGGGAGGGTGTGCGAGATGAAGACAACCCCTAGATCGTTCTTCTTGGCCTGTTCAACTACCTCAAGGACTTCTTCAGATTGTCTTGCCCCAAGGTGGTTGGTTGGTTCGTCGAGCAAGATGACCTTGCTTGCCCAAGCAACTGCTCGACCAATCGCAACAGCTTGGCGTTGGCCACCGGAGAGTTCCGCAACTGTTCGTTCGGAGCCGGGTACGGCAATTCCTACGCGTGCCAGCTCAGCGTGAGCCTCCTTGTCCATCTTCTTGTTGTCAAGGAATCCCAGTGCGCCCAGTATCCCTTTCTTCGTGAGCTCTCGCCCCAAGAAGACATTGGCGCTGACGGTCAGATGAGGACAGAGGCCCGCGTCCTGGTATAGAGTCTCAATCCCGGACTCCAGGGCCTGGGCCGGAGATTCCCACTCTACCCGCTCGCCTTCCAGTAGCAGCTCGCCTGAGTCGGGCTTGTGAACGCCGGAGAGGACCTTTATCAGGGTGGACTTGCCGGCGCCGTTGTCGCCCACGAGTCCGACGACCTCGCCGGCGCGGACGGCAAAATCGACGTTCTCAAGCGCGACCACACTGCCGTATTTCTTGCTGATGTTTCGTGCCTCGTATAGAGGTGCGGCCTGTGTCATTGTCCTGCCTCAGTCCTTGTTCTTCTGTCCCATAGTTTGCACCGCTACCGCGAAGGCGATTAGGGCGCCAACTACTATCTGCTGTGCGTTCGGCTCGACTCCGACAAGGATCAGTCCGCTGAGTACGCTGGTCGTGATGAGAGCGCCGAGTGCTGTGCCTGTTACTCGCCCACTACCACCAGTCATTGCTGCGCCTCCGATGACGACGGCGGCAATGGCCTGAAGTTCTCCGCCCTTCCCAGTTGCGGGGGAGCCCGATCCGAGTCGGAAGTACACGAACATTCCGGCGAGGGAAGCTAGGAGGGATGCGATTAGGTACACCTTCATCAGATGCTTGTTCACATTAATGCCAGCGACTCGAGCGGCGAATGTGTTTGAACCGATCGCATAGGTGTGTCTTCCGAATTTGGTTTTCACTAAGATCAGAGCAAAGGAAACCAGTATTAGCAGTACACCCACCAGCGGCCACGTAAGGATGCCAAGGAATCTGGTGTTGCCGATTTGAACGACCGCCGAGGGAGCGCCTGCAATCTGCACGCCGCCCGTGATAACGAGGGTGCTGCCGGTGCATGCGCCCATCGTTGCAAGCGTCGCAATGAACGGTGCGAGGCCAACCTTTGTGATCAGTAGACCGTTGATGGTGCCAACGATCGCGCCGACGCAGAGGGCTGTCAAGATGCCGAGCAGAATGCTCAGGGCGGGTGCCATTCCATTCGCGGTTGTTGCGCGGATCGTCAGGGCGGCACAAACGCCCGACAGACCTGCGAGTGAGCCGACTGAAAGGTCGATTCCTCCGGTGATTATTACGAAGGTCATGCCTGTTGCCATGAGCATAATTGGGCCGAAGTCTTGGAGAATGTTTCCGAAGGCGGCTGTCGAAAAGTAGCGTGGGTTCAGCAAGGAAAAGACCAGAACCATTAGCGCATAGACGACTATCAGCATGGCTTCTTGATTTCCAAGGAGCCTCTTCAGTTTCTGCGCAGGTGTGGAAGCCTCTTCAATCCTGGCGACGAGGTTTTCAGGTTTTGTATCGTTCATTGGGTTCTCACTCGGCGTATTGGTACTGGCGTGTAGTGCTCAAGTTGTTGCGATTCATGATCTGATTGGGGATCACAACTTCGGATTCAATGGTGACGGAGTCATCTCCACGGAGCTCCGCGACCAAGAACTCTAGGGCAAGACGTGCTTCTTCTGCCGGCTGCTGCGCGACAAGCGCCGAGACTGAGCCATTCTCGAGTTCCTCCACCTGGGTTGAGTAGGCGTCATAACAGATGAGTGCAGGAGTCTGATCTTCCGCCACGCCATAGAGGGCTGCAACGGCTCCCGTACACGATGTCCCATCGACCGCAAAGACACCGGCAAGGTCAGGGTATTCCAGCAGCGTAGTACTCAGGATCGTGGTTGCCTCAGAGGGCTGACTGTATGCGTACTGGACGTCAAGCGCTTCCAAGCCTGGGTATTTGCTCTCTAGGGTCTCGAGGAATCCCTCGACTCTTTGGGTGCCGGTGGTGTTGGTTGGAGAGGCAGAGATAATGAGGACCTTGCCCGAACCTCCGGTCTGGGTATCCATTTCTTCCGCGGCCTTCTGGCCGCCGTCGCGGTTGTCGCCTGTGATATGAGAGATCAGGGTTTCGCGGTTATTGACCGTGGTGTCGACAGTCACGACCGGGATCCCCATTTCAGCGGCCCTGTCCACGGCCGGTTGGAGCGCATCAGCGTCTGTGGGAACAAGGATCAAGCCGTCGATGTCATCCGCGAGCGCAGCATCGACGAACGGAATCTGCGCTTCGGGTGAGTATTCGTCGGAGGCGCCCTGCCAAAGAAGGTCAACATTCAGTTCCTCTGCGGTAGCCTTTGCCTCGATCTCCATTGCTTTGAAGAAGGGGTCAGAGGCTATGCCTGGGACAAACGCTATCCTCAGTTGCTTAGCAGAGTCTGACTCCGACTTCTCGATTGCGCCATCGCTCTGGGTAGAGGAGGAATTGGTCTCCCCTCCCGATGCGCAGCCGGTCAGTGCGATCGCGAGTATGCCGACTGTGGCCAGTGCGGAAAGTTGCAGAGATTTCATTGATGAATCCTTCTTTGGCAGGGTACCTATTTAGGTCTGTTTACTTAGATGCGTAGGTGTATATACGCGTTTCTTCTAGGTTGTCCTGCGTCATCACAACGTTCGGAACAACCACGCTTTTCTCCGCAACCTCTTCTCCCTTGATGGCTGCAACCGCTGCCTCGAGCGCCAGACGAGCTTCCTGGGCCGGGTCCTGTGCGATGAGAGCCGTGTAGATCCCGCCTTCCAGTTCTTCAACCTGGTTCTGATAGGCGTCGTAACCGATAAGGACTACCTCGCCCGTTCGGCTGGCGTCACGAAGAGCTGCAACGGCGCCAACTCCTGCGTTTCCCTCCGCTGAGAAAATGCCCTTGATATCAGGGTTGTTCAAAAGGGCTGCCGCCACCTTGGTAGTAGCCTCAGACGGTTGGCTGTACGCGTAGTCAACGCCGACGATCTCGATGTCCGGGAAATTCGCCTCGATCGTCTCCTCAAAACCTTCGACCCGCAGAGTGTCCGTCGTGATGGTCGGCGATCCGGAAATGATAAAGACCTTACCTTCGCCACCAATCAGGTCAGCCATCGTCTCGGCAGCTTTGGCGCCACCGTCCTTGTTATCACCGGTGATGTGAGCGACCAGCTTGTCCTGATTGGTCACTGAGGTGTCTACGGTTACCACTGGGATGCCCAGTTCAATTGCCCGGTCAACCGGTGTCTGGAGCGCGTCAGCGTCAGTTGCAGCAATGATGATGGCATCCACCCCGTCGGCGATCGCTGAGTCAATGAACGGAAGCTGTGTTTGAGGTGAGTACTCCGCTGAACTTCCTTGGTAGATAAGGTCGACTCCAAGCTTTGCAGCCTCTTCTTCCGCAGCAATCTCCATCGCACCAAAGAATGGGTCGGAAGAGATTCCCGGAATGAACGCGATCCGATATGTCTCAGACGGCGTTGACTCTGGAGTGGCTGTTCCTGATTGATCGACTGTCTCCTCAGATGAGCCTCCGGAGGCGCAGCCGGCAATGGCAGACGCACCTAAGACGGAAGCTGCGAATAGGGATACTAATCGGTTTCTGTTTTGGGGTGTCATTTGGTCTCCCAGCACTTCGTTGTGTAGACAGTCAGTTTTGACCGCCTTGGCCCTCACGCACGTGAGGCTACCCACAGTGTCCGACAGCTATAGATCATTGTCAAACAACAATTTGATAAAGGTCCAAAAAATGAAGCTGTAGTC
Organism: Scrofimicrobium sp.; assembly: GCA_049291975.1. Classification (GTDB taxonomy): domain Bacteria; phylum Actinomycetota; class Actinomycetes; order Actinomycetales; family Actinomycetaceae; genus Scrofimicrobium. The sequence goes on along the minus strand of JBATQJ010000085.1, from coordinate 41,911 downwards.
CGACTGGCATCGAGCTGTGATCGATGGTTGGGTTCCTGCTTCATTGGATTCAGTTTGCAGATTAGCTATTCGCACGAAGCCGAGTATCAAGGGTTTTCTATAACTACATTTGATCTGCGAGATGGAATTGAGACGACCCAATCAGAATTTGTCGGATTGGAGTTGCTAGTGGTCTGACATCAAGTTACTATTGCCATACACCTCCAAGAAAGTGAGACATAAATGGGTTACGACGAGTACAAAGCAGTGTTCGATGTGGCTGCTCAGAACATCCCGGCCATCCGCGAGGCGGTCCGTGATGCCGTGGATAAGAAGGGGTGTGACCGCGTTCTCTTCACGGGTGTCGGCGGCATTATGATGCTGACCCTTCCCGCCGTGGAGTTCATGCGCCGCCAGAATGGGTTCCCGATTCACTATGAACTGGGTGCGGAACTTCTTGAGGACATGCCCGCCTACATTGACGACAAGACCCTGGTCGTCGCTCCGTCCGTTTCTGGCACCACCCCGGAGACGATCGAGTTGATGGCTCGTCTCAATGAGTTGGACGTAAAGATCCTCGCCCTTACTGGCAAGGCAGACAGCCCGATTGCCAAGGCAGCCACTTACAACGTTACGACTCCGATGGCCGATCCGACCTCTTCAGAAGTTGTCTTTCTGCAGACCCTTGCTGTCGCACTGGAACTGCTTGGTAAGGACGCGGGCGTTGACGTTGAGCAAACATTCGCCGAACTGCAGAAGGTTCCAGATGTTCTGATCTCCGTGAAGGAACAGTGCGAACCGACTGCGCGCAAGCTTGCTGAGCACCTTGCCGACCACGATTACCACATCCTCACCTCCGCCGGAAATACCTGGTTCGAAGTCGACTACTACGCGATGTGCATCCTTGAGGAAATGCAGTGGATTCGGACTCGTGCGGTGCACTCCTCTGACTTCTTCCACGGCACCCTCGAACTGGTCGAGGAAGGCGTGAGTGTCCTTATCCTCAAAGGCATAGGCCCAATGCGCGCTCTCACCGACCGCGTCGCCCGCTTCACTCCGCGGGTCACCGACTCCAGTGTTGTTGTAGATCTGGAAGACTTCGCCATGGATGGCCTGTCGGATAAGACGCAGGAACTGGTGGCTCCCGCGATTCTGGCTACCGTCTTCGAGCGCACTTCGAACCAGCTTGAGGACATTCGTAACCACCCGCTGACGACTCGCCGCTATTACAAGAAGATGGACTACTAGGAGTTCAGCTTTCACTTTGACTCTATGTCCCGCATGCTTTGAGCCAGGCGTGCGGGACATAGTTTTTTTAGCGTGCGTAGCAGACGACGAGCCACATGAAATTCATACGTGCCGGGGTTGCCCAGTCAGGCCAAGCTAGTCGCCTTCGGAGCATACCCGAGTTAATGGCTTCGGCTTCTTGCAACGCATGTGGACTCAGACCTGCACTTCAATGATGCCTTCACCGGTCTTGACGGCCTTGGGTCCAACTGGAATGACATCTGCAACATCTTTGGTGTTAGTGATCAGGATGATGGTGGTTGGGTCGTAACCTGCATCCTTCACCTTCGAGAAGTCCACGGTCGCGATCCTGTCACCCACTAAGACTCGATCACCCGCAATAACTTCAGCCGTGAATCCCGCTCCCTTCATTGACACCGTATCGACACCAATGTGGATCAGAACCTCAACGCCTTCATCCGTTTTGATCCCGTAGGCGTGGCCGGTCCTGAAGGCGTTGAGCACGGTGCCCGACACAGGAGAGTGGATGACGCCTCCGTTCGGGACGATTCCGACCCCGTTTCCAAGCATGCCGGATGCGAAGACCTCGTCGGAGAGCTCTTCTAGAGGAACGATCTCGCCGCAAACAGGAGCGGCAATTTTGATCTTAGCTCCGGCCGTTGCGGCTGTGGTGGGAGCGTCAGTGGGATCGGGGTCCGAGGCTCCGCCCGCGTCCTCAATAATCTGCGTGCCGATTTGCTCGTACTCTGGTTTAGCGATTGGTGCCTCCTCGGATCTGCGCGCGCTGGGCGAAGAGTCAGACCAAGTTGTAGAAAGCGCCAATTCGAGTGACGCCACGGAGAACAAAGGCTGACAACGACAGGCGTTTTGGCTTCTCAGGTATTGCCTCGAAAGAATAATCGTCTGCGGACTGATGTCTTACGGCGTCACGATAGTTCCAACTTTCGGCGAGTGTCAATAGATCGAAACCAATGCGCCAACAAGGGCTATTTGACCATGATCTGCCACTAGTTCTAGAAGCCACGATGGCCGGGCTACGTTCTGGAAGTGCCGCGTCGTCGTGACGTGGCTTGGATACGTCGACCACCCCGGGCACAATGAGTCCATGTTTGACGAACCCGCACCCACCGCTGACCAACGCATCGTTTTTGTCGATGTAGACGGCACTCTTACAGACCACATCGATGGAGTGCCCGACTCTGCCATCGCGGCTATTCGAACGGCGCGTGAACGCGGGCACCTCGTTCTCCTGTGTACTGGACGCGCCTACGGTGACGTTCCAGAGGACGTACTTGCGATCGGCTTCGACGGTGCCGTCACCAACGGCGGTGGAACAGTGATGTTTGAGGACGAGGTCCTCCTCGACCAAACATTCACGGTCGACGATGCCAAACGCATGCTTGAGTATCTGGATGACAATGACCTTGAGTACATCGCTCAGACAACCGGTCTGACGCATCGTAGCCGAAACTACGTCGCGGTCCTGGAGGCCTACAGCGCTGTGCTGGCCGAGAAGGGGAACCCTTTCGACTTCGCGGAGATCATCGACTGGCTTGCGACCATGCCGCTCATTGACGATGCTCCGACCGAGACAATCACCAAGACTGCGTTTGTTGGACTGGACCCGAACACGGTTACTAAGGCTCGCTCAGAGCTAGGTGATTCCTACTACGTGGTGAACGCTTCCATTCCCACGCCCGTTGGAATATCGGGAGAGATCGCCCCGGGAGGAGTGAGCAAGGGAGCCGGAATTAGGCTACTGCTTGACCACCTAGACCTCAACGCCGATCAGGCAATCGGAATTGGCGACAGCTACAACGACGTTGAAATGTTTGAGGTATGTGGTACCTCTGTCGCAATGGGCAATGCCGAACCCGAGGTTCGCCAGCTTGCTGACAGGGTCACCACGACGGTTGGAGAGGACGGTGTGGCCTTGGCTTTGCAGAGTCTGGGTCTCGTCGATTCGATATAAGCAAAGGTCGTTGTGTTTCGGGACTTTTGCTGTTTAGGACTTGTGTCCCGGATCGCGGTGATAGCGTGTAGGCACCCGTTTTCGGAAGCATCTCCGAGTTCGCCGACGAGCTCGCGGGCCCAGGGAGTGTTCGCTGCAGATCGGGCCAATGGTTCCACTAGGTTGATCCAACGGGCAAAGTTGCCCGAACTATTAGGGAGAAACAATGACACATCACGAACACCCACTCAATGGACATCGCACAATCAAGGAATGGCTGGCGCACCCTAAGGGTGGCCCGGTGATCAGGGCCCTCTTCGAGCAGGCCGGCATCGATGACGCAACGGTCGAGATGATGAAGTCGTTGCCGCTCGGAGGCATGCCTGGCTTGAGCCAGGGAAGGTTCTCACAGGAACTGGTCGACAGGTTGATCTTGGAAGCCAATGACGGCGTGATGCCGGAAGAGGAGCCAGAGCTCGGGGCAACCGGTCAGCGATTTGCTGGCAAGACGGTTATCGTAACCGGTGCCGCGTCCGGCATTGGCCTGGCAACCCTGAAGCGCATCGTTGCTGAGGGTGGTCGAGTGATCGCGGTCGACATGGCTGCTGAGAAGCTGGAGGGCGCTGCAGCGAAAGCTCCAGCGGGCACGGTAGTTCCAGTGGTTGCAGATATCACCAAGGACGAAGACGTCGAGCGCATCATGGAAGCCGCTGGACCCAAGGTTGACGGTTTGGCAAATGTCGCAGGCATCATGGACGGAATGATGCCGTTACACGAAACTGAGAATGGCCTGTGGGAGCGGGTCATGGCAGTGAACGTGACCGGCACCTTCAAGGTTTCACGGGCAGTTCTTCCGCTGATGATCGAGGCTGAGGAGGGTGCCATCGTTAACGTTGCCTCGCAGGCCGCTCTTCGAGGTAACGCGGCAGGAACCGCCTATGGCACTTCGAAGCATGCAATCGTCGGTATGACGAAGTCGGAAGCGTTCCTCTACGGTCCGTTAGGTATCCGCGTCAATGCGGTTGCGCCCGGAGGGGTGGCAACGGGCATTGAGGGCGCCTTCAAGTCAGATTTTGCCGAGAAGAGGATGGCACCGTTCTTGGCCCTGTTGCCGCCGATCTCCACGGCGGACACACAGGCGGCGGCGATCACATGGTTACTAAGCGACGACGCTATGAATGTGAACGGCATCATCATGCCAACCGACGGAGGCTGGTCGGTCCAGTAGTCCGCGCCGAAGGTCGGACGCGAATTGCGCGAGGCTGGCGGCCCTTACGCTAGGCCGAGGGCTACCCGGGCGCGGGTTCTTGCATCCTGTGCATCCCGCGCTCCAAACTCGGCGCTTCTGATTGTCATCCATGCCCGTTTCATTCCGTTTGGTTGTGGCCAATCGACCGGTTCCCAAGTGACCTAGACTTCCTTTACGATGGGGTGGCCGGTGACAAAGATGCCCCCGGACTCGCTTTGTTTTCTTTTGACGCAGGCGTGCATCCCAGCAATGGCCGAAAGGACAAACAGTGGCTGAATCATCCGCGCAGGCAATAGTTTCCGCAGTGGGCGGACCGGAGAACATCTCCAGTTTGACCCACTGCGCAACCAGACTCCGTTTCCAGTTGAAGGACGCAGAACTGGTCGATTCTGCGGCACTCGACAGGATCGGTGCAGTAATGGGCTCGGTTCCGCAAGCGGGGAACCGTTACCAGGTGATAATCGGTGGTGGGGTTGCTAGCGTATTTGCGCAGATAAATAACTTGCCGTCGATGAAGACCAGAGCCGGTGCGCCCAAGTCTGACGCCGACGTAAAAGCAGAGGCGAGGGCAAAAACCAAGGGTAAGCACGCTTGGCTGGACGCCTTCTTCGAATACCTGGCCGACAGCTTCCGTCCGATCCTCGGTGTTCTACTCGGAGCCTCCCTAATCATTGCGTTTGCAGCCGTCATGGACGCATTCGGAGTTCAGGATTTCCGCGCCGAAGTGAAACCTGCTGGGTGGGCTTTCCTTGACACACTGTGGCGTTCGGTCTTCTACTTCTTGCCGATAATGGTCGCCTATAACGCTTCGAAGAAACTCAATGTGGATCCGTGGCTTGGTGCCGCGGTCATGGGCGCTCTGATGACCCCCGAGTTCATAAACCTCGCCGCGCGCGACGATCTAGCCTGTGTCACAAACCAGGCACTTGGTACCCAGCAGTGCAAGGCCGACGTGTTCGGTTTGCCCTTAATGCTCTCTGACTATGGCGGCAACGTGTTCGTTCCCTTGATGATGGCGGCGCTACTAGCTCTGGTCTATCACGGGATCAAGAAGGTGATCCCCGAGAGTCTGCAGCTGGTGTTCGTGCCGTTCCTTTCCATGGTCATCATGATTCCGGTGACCGCCTTCATCCTGGGCCCGCTGGGCATCTGGGCTGGCTCAACGCTGGGCCAGGGACTCGCTTGGCTGAATAACACCGTGCCGCTCTTGTTCGCGATCCTTATCCCGATGCTCTACCCGTTCCTAGTCCCGCTGGGTCTGCACTGGCCGCTGAACGCACTCATGTTGATGAACATTGACACTCTGGGCTACGACTTCATCCAGGGGCCAATGGGCGCCTGGAACTTTGCGTGTTTCGGCGCGACGGCGGGAGTCCTCTTCCTCGCGATGCGTGAGAAGGATACTCAGATGAAACAGACGTCGACGGGTGCTCTCATCGCGGGCCTGTTCGGCGGTATTTCGGAACCATCACTGTACGGCATTCACCTGCGGTTCGCTCGGATCTACCCGCGCATGCTGGTTGGCTGTTTTGTTGGTGGAGCGACCATTGGCATCGGTTCCATGCTAATGGGGAGCGCGGGAGTTACCGCGAGTGCATTCGCGTTCACATCGCTACTTACCATCCCGTTGTTCTCCCCGATGGCTCTCTATGTGCTCGCAATTGCGTTAGCGTTCTTTACGGCGATGGGGCTGGTCGTCTTCTCCGACTACCGCACCCCTGAGCAGAAAGCTGAAGCGAAGGCACGCATCGCTCAGCAGGCCGCTGAGGGCGGCCCTCAGGTCGACATCTTGGAGGAAGAAGAGGCGCAGGACGGTTTCGAAACCCCCGCTGAGATGGCCGGGATCACTCCGGCGGAAGCGGCTCCTTACATGGAGGGAGGGGCGGCGGTCGCGACCGCTGTGAAGACGGCTCCCTCTGCGACGGTGCCGGGAGCAGTAACGATCATTGACAGTCCGCTTGAGGGCGAAGTTATCCCGCTGGAGAAGGTTCCGGACGCCGCATTTGCGGCGGGCGTTGTTGGCAAGGGCATAGCGATTGACCCGTCGGTTGGGCGACTCCTGTCGCCGGGGGATGCGAAAGTGCTGATGACGTTCCCTACCGGACATGCAATTGGTTTGAAGATGGATACCGGGATTGAGCTGCTCGTTCACATCGGGATCGACACCGTGAACATGGAAGGTAAAGGCTTCAAGGTCTTGGTGGACAAGGGTGATGTGGTGGCCAAGGGTGACCCGTTGGTTGAATTCGATATCGAACAAATCAGGTCCGAGGGATACTCTCCAATCACGCCCGTCTTGGTGACAAACCACAGGAGGCTTGGGTCTGTCACCTCGGATGCAAACGGTGCGATCAGCTTCGGAGATCCACTGTTGCGGGTTGAGGGGAAAGAGAAGTAGTAGCAGCGCTGCGGGGGATGTTTGGGTCGACCTCAACCTCCCCCGCAACGCTATACCAATAGTTTGCCGACACCACAGAGACGAGGAACCGCAGACTGGACCGTAACTTCCTCTATGTGGCTCGCGGACTAGGTGGTTGGCGGGGCGGTTCAGCCCAAGTACCTCCGGCATCCAGTCGCGGCGCATCCATCGTCCGGTGGTTGGCGGGGTGGTTCGACCCACGCACTCCGCCTGCGGGTGGGCCGTCACATGACCGTATGCGGTCGGCGCACTATTTCAGCCCAAGTGCCTCTCTTGCCAAAGCTCTTGCGTCTTTGGAATCCCAGGCGCCTCGCACCGCAGTCGCAGCAGCAACGCACTGCTGCAAAGTAACCTCGCCAAGTTGGGCGCCAACCGACGAGATCGCGCCGACGGCCATCGACAAGCTTGTGATACCCATGCCAACCAGCACACACGCCAGGATTGGATCGGCCGCAGCTTCGCCACAGACGCCAACAGGCTTGCTTAACCTCATGCCGCACTCGGCAGTTTGGCGAATCAGTTCGAGTACAGCGGGCTGCCACGGATCGGTGTACTCCGCGAGGTGAGGTGACATTCGGTCCGCCGCCATCGTGTACTGGGTCAGGTCGTTTGTTCCGATCGATACGAAATCGACAACCCCCAGGAACTGATCGATTAGTACGACCGCAGCCGGAACTTCGATCATTATGCCGGGCACCAGGTCGCGCTCGCGGCAAAGGCGTGCAAACCACTCTGCCTCAGGGAGTGTTGAAATCATTGGGGCCATCACCCATACCTTCGTCCCGGGGGACTGCTTCTTGGCCTCCGCGATCGCATCAAGCTGGTGGTACATGAGATCGGGCTTTTGGCCGGTAACTCGGATACCCCTAACCCCAAGTGAGGGGTTGAACTCTTCTAGGAGCGTTGCAAATGGCACAGGCTTGTCTGAGCCGGCATCAAGCGTACGGACCACGACTTTCGATTCGGGCATGGTCTGAAACACGGCAACGTAGTCTGCGGCCTGCTGAGCGACTGTGGGTTCTGTCGCGGTGTCCAGGAACAGCAGCTCGGTCCGGAACAGCCCCACGCCCTCGCCTTCGCTCTCCGCAGCTTTCTGAGCCGTCGCAGCGTCTTGAACATTGGCCAATAGCTGGACGGCCACGCCGTCCTTTGTTGTGGCGGGGCCGCGCCAAGCGCGAATCCGTTCCAGTCGTTCCAGGTCCTGTTCAACGAGTGCGCGGGCTTCATTTGCATCAATGCCCACAGTGATAGTGCCATTGGAGGCATCGACCAGGACTGGCGTGCCGTCAACGATTTCTTCAAGCCGTCTAGCTGCAACAATGCAGGGGATGGACAACTGTCTTGCGATGATTGAGGTGTGCGAAGTTGGCCCCCCACCCTGCGTCACTATTGCGACGTAGACTTGGGGATCCAACCCGGCTGTGTCAGCAGGGGAAAGGTCATCTGCCATGAGGATGACAGGGCCCTGGACCTGGGGAACGCCCGGCTCAGGCAATCCTTGGAGCTTTGCGACTACTCGGTCACGTACATCACGAAGGTCCGTGGTGCGTTCGGCCATCAGGCCGCCCGCCTTCTCAAACATTTCGATGAACGACGCCGTAGCTGCCACTGTAGACTGGACGGCAGGGGTGCCTGCCATGATGGATTTCTTGATCATGCGAGTCCAACCGCGGTCCGTGGCAAGACCAGCCGTCATATTCAACACTTCGGCTGCTGGGCCAGTGGACTTCTCAGCTCTTGCTCTCAGGGCAGCCGCTACGTCCTGGGCTGCCCGCTCGAAGCTCTCTACTTCCGATTCCCGCTGGTTCTCAGGGAGTTCTGGTGCAGTTGCTGCGGGGAGCTGCGGTCTGCGCGTCCAGGCTGCGGGTGCGTATGCAAACCCTTCTACGACCGGTGTTCCCTCAATCGTCAACAGGTTATCTTTGCTTTGAGCCACGTTGCTCTCCATTTCAGCTACTCGTCGTTAAGTCGGAGGTGTCCCGGCCAGTAACCCTTGTTACGTCCCATTGGCTCAGGGTCGCAGATTCCGATTGGAGCTTCCTCGTTCGGTGTAATATCGACTAAACAATACCCCGACGGAGTAGCTTGATGCGGAACCGCCCAGCCCTCCGCGACCGACAGAGGAGTCAGTGATGGCAAAGAGAATCGTCAAGGTTGGTTCAAAGGTGGGTCTGCACGCCCGCCCGGCTTCACTCGTTGCCGACAGGGCCGCTGACTATGACGAGGAGATCCTGATCTCAGTTGATGGTGGGGATCCGGTCGACGCGACGTCACAGATGATGATCATGACCCTGGGTGCTGGCTGTGGCGATGAGGTGACCATTGAGTCAGACAACGAAGATGCACTCGAGGTGTTGGCCGCAATGATCGAGTCGGATCTCGACGCCTAGCGAAGACTAGGCACTACCTAGAGACTTCTTCTGGCCCTATGAACTGCGCTACCGAGTTAGGTTGATCCGCGTCGCTCCGAACCTGGAGACTTGCCCTCGCCTGACAGCAGTTGTCCGAATCCCGCTCCCAAAGTCAGCCGCTTCGCCGCGGCCGAGGCTACGGGATCCGGGCGGTTTCCATGCGACTCGCCTGTAGCAGCAGGCTGGGAAGTGCGGTTCCCTTTACTGAGGCGAGTTGCTCAGCCTGAGTTCTGCATGAGTAGCCGTCAGCCAGGTAGATGGAGCCTTCGGGAGCCTCTTTGAGTGAAGGGAGCAGTTGATTCTCAGCGACAGCGACCGAGACCTCGTAGTGTCCCTTCTCCATCCCGAAGTTACCCGCAAGCCCACAGCATCCAGCGAGTGCCGTCACCTCGGCGCCGAGAGATTTCATGAGGGCCAGGTCCTTGTCATACCCCATCACTGCGTGTTGGTGACAGTGAGGCTGGGCGACGATCTGTGTCCCGTCAAGCCGATGGGCATCGAACCATTCCTGCTCCGGCGCTAGTTCAGGATCAGTGAGGAGTTCGGCGAGGGTCATAGTCATGGACGCGACCGCATGCGAGCGAGGGTCGTCCGGAAGCAGTTCCACTAGATCGCTTCGTAGCACCGCGGTGCATGAGGGTTCGACGCCGATGATCGGCACCCCCTTCTCTGCCGCGGGTCCTAGAACATCCAATGTCTTGCGGAGCCGCTTTTTCGCACCGTCCAGTTGTCCCGTTGAGATCCAGGTAAGTCCGCAACATGCGTCGGACGAGGGAATGCGTACCTGGTAGCCAGCCTCCTGCAACAGGTCGACCATGTCGCGCGCGGCTGTCGGGTCAAGATGCTCGCTAAAAGAGTCTGCCCAGAGAATCACATCGCGCTTCGTTGGTTTAGTGGGAGCCTCGTGTCGGCGGAACCAGCGAGTGAACCGTTGCGTGGTGAAGCCAGTCATCTCTCTGCGTGAATCCAGACCCGAAACCCAGAAAACTAGCTTGCGAATAGGGGAGACGCTCATGGCCCAGTTTGCGGCCCAGGCGATCGGAGGGACCGCAGTCACCAGAGAAGACCAACGTGGTAGCTGTCCCAGAACATAGTGGTTCATTGGGCGCAGGTGTCCGGAGTACTTCTGATACAGAACCTCGGACTTGTACATTGACATGTCGACGCCCGCGGGGCAGTCGGTTCCGCACGCCTTACACGACAGGCACAGGTCCAGAGCCTGCTCCACTTCTGGCGCATCCCACCTCTGTCCGAACGCACCTCTTGCCATGTCCTGAAGGACGCGAGAACGTCCGCGGGTCACGTCCTTTTCGTCCTTGGTTGCCTGGTACGAGGGGCACATAAAATCGCCGATACCGAAGTTGTTCGCGCGACACTTTCCTACCCCGACGCAGCGGTGAACGGCCTTGGTAAAGTCGCCGCCGTCCTCCCGGAAGGAGAACCCCTTGGCCGGAATCGACCCGACACCCGGCCGACGAAGCGAGTCAGTGATCGGTGCCGGGTTCACAAGAACTCCGGGATTGAGCAGATTCTGCGGGTCAAAGAGGCCCTTGAACTGCTCAAATACATGGATCGCCTCATCCGAGTACATGTGGGGAAGCAGTGCGCCTCGCGCGCGACCGTCTCCGTGCTCACCGGAGAGGGAGCCGCCGTAACTCCCGACGAGGCGTGCAGCGTCTTCCATGAACGAACGGAACTTGGGAACATCATTCTGTTCTTCGAGTGGGAGGTCAATCCTCACGTGAATGCACCCGTCACCGAAGTGTCCATAGGGGAGTCCGGTGAGGGAATACTGCTCCATTAGTGCGTCAAAATCACGGAGGTACGGTCCGAGGTTTTCGGGAGGAACTGCGGCATCCTCCCATCCCGGCCAGGCCTGGTTCCCGTCCGGGGTGCATCCGGCTAAACCGACTCCGTCGGCACGGATCCGCCACAGGGCGGCGGCTTCGCCCGCGCTCTGAACGACGCGGTGGTCGAGCGCCCCGGAAGCCGCGACGAGTTTGTCGGCGGCGCGTAGCGCACTGCGGATTTGTGTGTCCTCATCCGCGTCTTCATCGTCGGGAGACGGGCCGACCTCGCAGAACAACCAACCTTTGCCGCGGGGTAGTTCCGGGACGGAGCCGTTGTGGCGGCGGACAACCTCGACCAGGCGAGAGTCCATGCCCTCGATCGCGAGAGGCTTCAGCGGGAGCAGCGCAACGACCGCGTCGGCCGCTCCCACCATATCCGGATATCCGAGAACCACCAGGATGCGGGCCCCAGGAATGGGGTGCAGATTGACGGTGGCTTCGAGCAGGGTGACACAGGTGCCTTCCGTGCCCACCAGTGCCTTTGCTAGGTTGGTGCCGCGTTCGGGCAGGAGGTGTTCGAGGGAATAGCCGGAGACCTGCCGACCGAATCGGCCGAGCTCGGTGCGTAGCAGGGCGAGATTCTGCGAGACCAACTGGCTCAGGCCGGGAACCAGGTCGAGTTGGGATTTGCCGGAACCGGCGATGAAGCGACGCCCAAGGCCGTCCACTACGTTCGCCTCTGCGACGTTATCTGACGTTTTCCCGTACTTGAGTGCGTGCGGCCCACAGGCGTTGTTACCAATCATTCCGCCGAGGGTCGCTCGGTTCTTGGTGCTCGGATCGGGGCCGAACCAAAGCTTTGCGGGGGAAGCGGCGACCTGAAGATCCGAGAGGATGACTCCGGGCTCTACCCGCGCCAGACCGCTGGCGGCGTCGATGTCGAGAACCCGATTCATGTAGCGGGAGAAGTCAATTACTAGCCCGGGTCCGACGGCATTGCCAGCGACCGAGGTGCCAGCTCCGCGCGAGGTAATGGGGACCTGAAGTTCCCGGGCGACTTCGAGCGCGCCGACTGCCTCGTCCTTATTCCTCGGGAACGCGACCATCTGGGGCGGAACCCGGTAGTTGGAGGCGTCCGAGGAGTATTCGGCTCTGCGTCTGGATGAATCGTCGACCTCAATGAAATCGCGCAGCCGCGAGTACAGCTCAGAACCCGGGGGCGAAAGCGTCGCTTCCAGGGTTTGGTCCGCACTTCTTTTCACCCCGTTATTGTCACACTGCCGGAGAAGGGATGTTGTCGTGTCCACCCCGGGAGCGCCTTCTCAGCCCGTGGATCGCCGACAGAACGGCGGCTTTGCAAAGATGGTGAGCCAGCGTCAGCCAAGCACAGATAGACTGGACCATCTGGGAGTTTACGGCAGTCCGTCGCAGGCGAAATGAAGGGTGAGGATATGACGACTATTGGAGCATCAAGCTTGGACGTCTATCCTCTCTGCCTCGGAGGTAACCCGTTTGGCTGGACCGCGGATGAGTCGGCATCGCACGCGGTGCTTGACGAGTATGCGGATGCGGGCGGCAACTTCATCGACACAGCTGATGTCTACTCGGCCTGGATAGAGGGCAATCAGGGCGGGGAATCGGAGACAATCATTGGTTCGTGGCTGAGTGGTCGGAAACGCGATGAAGTTGTGATCTCGACGAAGGTGGCGAAGCTTCCCGGTTATAGGGGATTGTCTGAGAAGAACGTCCGCACCTGTGCCGATGCTTCTCTCAAGAGGCTGCAGACCGACTACGTCGACCTCTACTATGCCCACGAGTTCGACCCCAACGTAAGTCTTGAGGAGTCGGTTGCAGTCTTCGCTAGCCTGCAACAAGAGGGAAAGATTCGTGAGGTGGGGCTTTCCAACTTCACGGCGGAGCAGATTCGTGACTGGATTGAAGAGGCGGGGCGTCAGGGAGTGCCGGCCCCGGTTGCGATACAGCCCGCTTACAACCTCGTATGGCGAAGGTCTTTTGAGTCCTCTCTTGAGACTGTTTGTAAAGATTTCGACCTCGGAGTCGTTCCATACTGGTCATTGGCATCGGGGTTGCTGACCGGCAAGTACCGCTCGCAGGCGGACATTGCAGGGGCGCGAGAGGGTTCTTTGAAGCGCCAGGCTAGCCCGGGTGCGTTTGAGGTCATTGATGTCGTTAGAGAGATTGCGGCTGAACACAACGTGGAACCGTCGTCGATTGCGATTGCCTGGTTGCTGACTCGCCCGACAGTTACTGCCCCCCTTGCCTCGGCCCGCGTGCCTGAGCAGGTGCCACCGTTGCTTGAGGGTGTAACTTTGACGCTTACCGATGAGGACGTAATCCGTCTGGATGAGCTTTCGGAGGGATTGGGCGATGATGACTAATCTGCTGGGAGTTGACCAGACAAAGCCGACGAAAGGAATGGGCCGTGACTAGATTTCGAGGGCCGGTCGTTATTCTTGGTGGACACGGTCAAGTCGGACAGATCCTCACCCGGCAACTGGTCACCAAGGGGGTCCCCGTCCGCTCGGTGATCCGAAAGGGACGGCAGGTTGCCGCAGTTGAGGAGCTTGGGGCTGAGGCAGTCATCTTCAACCTAGAGGCGCTAAACGCAAGCGACCTGGCCGGAGTCCTGACCGGTGCGTCAGCCGTGGTTTTCGCTGCCGGGGCTGGGCCGGGTTCTGAGGCTCGCCGGAAGCGGACCGTGGACTACGGCGCTTCCGTCCTGGGTCAGAGGGCGGCGATGGAAGAGGGAGTCTCTCGATTCATCCAGATCTCGGCCTATGGGTTGCAGTTCCCGGTCGACGAGGACGCCTCTGATAACTGGCGCGAGTATGTGCGCGCTAAGCGAGATGCAGACCTTGAGCTGATGGAGTCAACCCTCGACTGGACAATTGTGCGTCCTACAAGACTGACTAATGATCCGGGCCGGGGGAGGATCTCTGCCGGGATTGATGTACTCGCGGATGAGAATCCCTTGCCCATTCCTCGTGAGGACGTGGCGAGTGTGGTTGTTGCCCTGTTGGAGGGCAACGATCTGCTGGTGCGCGAGTCAATCGATATCGCTGGCGGTGACACTCCGGTTGACCGAGCGCTCGCAGAACTTACCTGGCTCAATCCCTAATTCTCAACGACGAATCCCGACTATGGGGTATTTTGTCGGACCTGATCGATAGGGTTGAGGCGTGCAATTCTTAGATCAGTGGTTTCCTCAGGCTTTGGCGGCCGTTTTGCAGTGGCTGCCTTTGGCGATCTTGGTTGCCATTCCGCTGGTGATGATCATCCACGATCCAAGACGGATGCGCTGTGCTCTGCTATCGACATTCTGGGCACTCCTGGCGTTGCAGTACCTTTTGGCCGACGCGGTGGAGTGGATAGCCAAACTGCTAAAGCTCGAAGACATTACCTATTTGACCCTCGGAGCGCTGGTACTGGGTTTCCTGATGGTACTGGGGGTAGCATTCTTCCTGGTTTGGGCGGGGAGCGTCCTGTTAAGACGTGAGGGCATTTCAATCGCCCACTCGCTCTCTTTAATCCTGGGATTGGCAATTCTTGGCTACCTCGCACTGGTGCTTCTCTCCGTATTCAGAAGTCTGACTGATCTGGCCTTCCTGCTGATCATGTTGGGTGTGCCAATCCTGCTGTTCTCATACGTGCTGATTAGCTACATCCTTTACTCGGCTGTGTATGGCTTTATCACGAAGCGCTGGGGTCGATCCGGCCAAGCGACCGTAGTGCTCGGGTCGGGGCTAATCGGGGATCGGGTTCCGCCACTTCTGGCCCGGCGTGTTGATCTTGGAGTCTTGAGCTTTCAGAAGTCCTGGAGCCATTGGGATGATCCTGCGCTGGTCATGTCCGGTGGTCAGGGCTCTGATGAGGTGACCAGCGAGGGTGCAGCCATGATGCTATATGCAGAGCAGACGCATCCTCTACTCCAGGAGTTGCCGGAGGGTGCCGCGCTGCTCGTTGAAGACAAGTCGGTCAATACTGAGCAGAATCTGCTATTCAGCACGGTGATTCTTGAAGAGAGTGGCCGGAGCGAACGATGGACGGTTGTCACCTCAAACTTTCACGCTTTCCGCGCCGCGAACCTGATGAGCAGGCTCGGGATCAGGGGAAACGCGATCGGAGCCGGAACACGTTCGTACTTCTGGGCGAGTGCCAAGCTGCGGGAGTTCGCGGCGATGCTGGCCATGAACAAGAGGATGACGATCTTCTTCGCGGTGGCCTCGTTCATTCCGTTCCTGATAGCCGCTTACTCAAGAATCTTCGGATAGTTGAGTTTGAGTTGTGCCCGTAGCACTAGTCGGGGCAACATATCTGTTAAGACTTCAACTGCGAAGACCCCAATGACGAAGGATGGCAAATGACCTACACCCTGGTATTACTACGCCACGGCGAGAGCGAGTGGAACGCGAAGAACCTGTTCACCGGTTGGGTTGACGTCCCACTTTCTGAAAAGGGCGTCGAAGAGGCCAAGCACGGCGGAGAGCTATTGAAGGAAGAGGGAGTTCTTCCCGACCTCCTGTTTACCTCCATGCTACGCCGTGCGATCACCACTGCGAACCTGGCACTTGACTCAGCTGATCGCCATTGGATTCCGGTGGAGCGAAACTGGCGACTAAACGAGCGTCACTACGGTGCGTTGCAGGGCCTGGACAAGAAGGCGACTCGTGACAAGTACGGCGAGGAGCAGTTCATGGAGTGGCGTCGTTCCTACGACACCCCGCCACCTCCGATCGAGCCGGGTTCCGAGTTCAGCCAGGACGGTGATCCTCGTTACGCAGGTGATCCGATTCCTCAGACCGAGTGCCTGAAAGATGTCCTAGAACGCATGCTTCCGTACTGGGAGTCCAGCATCGTTCCGGCACTGCAGACCGGGAAGACCGTAATGGTTGCGGCTCACGGCAACTCACTGCGCGCGATCGTGAAGCACCTTGATGACATCTCAGATGAGGACATTGCGGGATTGAACATTCCCACGGGCATTCCGCTGGTTTACGAACTGGATGAGGAAACCCTCAAGCCGGTGAAGAAGGGTGGCCGTTACCTGGACCCCGACGCACAGGCAAAGATTGACGCGGTGGCAAACCAGGGCAAGTAGTCCCTCGTACAAGAACCGTCGCAACGCGCAGTCATAGCGCATTGTCCTAGTGCAGAGTTGTAACGCACGTTTGCGGCGCGTAAGCGCAAGGCATTGTCGCAACACAAGAGCCGGTCCCACTCGAAGAAGAGAGCGGGACCGGCTTGTCTCTTTCGAACCAGCAAAGCTATCCAAGTCAGTGGGTTTCCTCGCGCGAACGTCATGCGGGACGTCATGGCGCGCATTGGTTGCGTTGGAGGTCTTTGGTCAGTGAGAAGCACCTGTTTTTCCCTCGTTCGAGGGTTTTCAGTGCTGACTAAAGGCGGCTATCGCAACCAAAGGCATCCAAGACGCAAGGAACAGAGTCAGTGACAGGTGGCACCCACCGAATCCACACGGGACGCGGTTTGGCCGCCTCGGATAGGGGAAGTTTGCTGCCTGGGGGCAAGGGCGGAAAAACCGTCCGTTATGCCGCCCACTGGGGGGAATCGTTGTTGGCTATGCGGAAGGCTGAACGCAGGGAGTTCCTTAGTTGGTAGAATATGTGAGGAAAATTATCGCCTGGCCTAAGAGCGGGAGCCCTAAAGCATGACCTTCAAAGTTGGGGAGACAGTTGTCTATCCTCACCACGGTGCAGCCCTAATCGAAGAAATTATCACTCGTGAATTCAAGGGCGAGGACAAGACGTACCTGGTTCTTCGCGTCGATGACGGGGATCTGACCATCCAGGTTCCGGCCGAGAACGTCGATCTGGTCGGTGTGCGTGACGTTGTAGATGAAAAGGGTGTTGAGAAGGTGCTGAGCGTCCTGCAGGAAGTGGACGTTGAAGAGCCACCGAACTGGTCGCGACGTTTCAAAGCGAACCAGGAGAAGATTGCTTCGGGCGACATCGTTCGCGTGTCGGAGGTCGTGCGTGACCTCTACCGGCGTGACGCCGACAAGGGTCTGTCGACCGGTGAGAAGCGAATGCTGTCGAAGGCTCGGCAAATTCTGACCTCGGAAATCGCGCTGGCGCGAGATGAGGATGAGGATGCGGCTACGGACTTCCTCAACGGCGTGCTCGATAAGGGCATCGAAATGGTGAGCGAGTCAGAAGAGGATAGCGAGGACTAACGAGTCTTCGCTTGAAGCGACAACCGTGAAAGCCTGGGTGGTGCTGACTGCGGCCGGAAGCGGTTCGCGCCTCGGCGCTGACGTACCGAAGGCCCTGGCTCCGGTTGCAGGTAAGACCATTCTTGATTTGGCACTTGAACAAATCGTCGCGAGCCCCCGGGTCGGAGGAGTGGTCGTCACCTGTACCCCCGGCTATGAGAAGGAATTTGAAACGGTGGTTTCGCAGGTTCTTGACGCTGCGATTCCGTGGCTGGTTGTTCACGGTGGGACGAGCCGTCAGAGTTCGGTGTATGAGGCGCTAAAGGCAATCGACCTGTATTTCGGCGCGGCAGGACGCAACGCCCAGCAGGTAAACCCGCGGCAGCCAATAGGTGCGGAGCCATCGGGGGACGTTGCGGACGGCGCCGGTTTTCCCGAGCCGGGCAAATCGGAGCATGTGAACGCTGAACTAGTTGAGGGAGCCGATCAGTCGCGGGGCTCCTGCGGTCCCGCCGTTGACCTCCCGATTCTGGTGCATGATGCAGCCCGGTGTTTGGCGCCCACAGAACTATTTGACTCAATCATCAAGGCCATCGAGTCTGGCGCTTCAGCAGTTATCCCGGTTCTGCCGGTTGTCGACACGATAAAGGTGGTCGACCCTGCCACCGGCATTGTTCAGAGCACTCCGGATCGAGCAACTCTCTGCACGGTGCAAACGCCACAGGGGTTCAAGTGGGAACCGCTTTATCAGGCTCATGTGGTCGAAGCTTCTCGGGGCGCCTCCGAGGCTGACGCTGCAACAGATGACGCAGGTTTGCTGGAATCGCGCGGTGTTCCGGTAGAAACGGTCCCGGGTGACTCAAGAGCATTCAAGGTCACGGTTGCTGAGGACTTCGTCAGGTTAGAAAGATTGCTGAAGTTGAACCATACGTGAACAAAAATGGCTCATCGCGCTCATTCTGGTAGCTTCGAATAGTTCGACGCTGAACAAACCCATCAACACGGAGGACACATGTCAGTCGAAGAGAGCGCACTGGTGCCTGGTGGTTCCGGCCTACTGGGAGCTGGCTCCGACCAGCCTGTAGCCCAATCGAAGATAGCCAGTTGGGCTCTGTGGGACTGGGGCTCGGCAGCGTTTAACGCCGTGGCGACGACGTTTGTTTTCACAATCTTCTTGACTGGAGATGGAAACTTCACCAGTAGCTATCAGGCAAACCAGTACCTGTCTTGGGGTCTGGCCGCTGCGGGCGTGGTCATCGCGTTGCTCGCTCCTATCACTGGGCAGCGGGCCGACCGTAGCGGGAAAGGTGCCCGGGTTCTGGCCTGGTTTTCCCTCCTAGTCTTCATCTGCCTTGGACTGATGTTCTTCGTGTATCCGCAGTCTCCGCTGGGACCGATTGGAGCCCTTTGGCTGGGCATCGGATTGCTGGGCATCGGCAACATCTTCTTCGAGTTCGCTTCGGTCAACTACAACGCGATGTTGAATGACATCTCGAATTCTGAGAACCGGGGAAAGATCTCGGGCATCGGCTGGGGCGCGGGTTATCTCGGCGGCATTGTCCTGCTACTGATCCTCTACTTCGGCTTCATTAACCCCGAAGTTGGACTGTTCGGCATAACCGGTGAGAACGGAATGGATGTTCGTGTCTCAATGGTGATTGCGGCCCTTTGGTTTGGGATCTTCGCACTTCCGGTAATTCTGAACCCTCCTAAGAAGAAGGTGCTCAAGGAGGCGAGAGCGCGCGAGACCCTGCTCGATTCTTACAAGCACCTCTTCGCCACAATCAAGCTGCTCTGGAACGAGTCGCGCAACACCCTGAAGTTCCTGGTTGCCTCTGCCATCTTCCGTGACGGACTCGCCGGAGTCTTCACTTTTGGTGGCGTGATCGCTGCTTCGGTCTTTGGGTTCAGTCCCGGTGAGGTCATCATTTTTGCGATCGCGGCAAACGTCGTTGCGGGGCTGGCGACTATCGCATTCGGCCCGCTTGATGACAAGTGGGGTTCGCGTACCATCATCATGATTTCGCTAGTGCTGATGGTTTTCCTGGGCCTCGGAGTGTTCTTCTTCCAGCAGTACGGCCCAAAGATTTTCTGGATCTTCGGCTTGGGTCTGACAGTGTTCGTCGGTCCGGTTCAGTCAGCGTCCAGGACCTTCTTGGCAAACCTCGCGCCTGAGGGTCGAGAGGGCGAGGTCTTCGGTCTCTACGCCACCACCGGGCGTGCGGTCAGTTTCCTCTCGCCGCTGATGTACGGTCTGGCCATTACCCTGGGCACGGCAATTGTGGGAGGGGAGCCGACGTACTGGGGGATTCTGGGAATCATCCTCATCCTCGTCCTCGGCTTACTCCTGATGATCCCGGTGAAGTCGCAGAACGAGCAGATAAGGCTCCACGACCACCCAGCAGCATAGAAGTCGGCGTTTGCTCGTTCAGCGGGTCAGTAGTGCTGTTGCCAGGGCGGCGAGGCCCTCTTCTCGTCCGAGAAATCCCAGTTTGTCCGTCGTAGTCGCCGCCAGCGTTACTTCCGCACCGCCGAGCGCTTCAGAAAGTGCTGCCGCGGCCTCTTCCCGACGAGGAGCGATCCGAGGGCGTTCGCCAATCACCTGAACCACAACGTTCTCGATCAACCATTCGTTTGCATCGAGGAGGCGCTTGGTCTCGCGGAGCATCGACTCTCCACTCGCTCCGGCCCATCTCGGGTCCGAGGTGCCGAACACGCCTCCCAAATCACCGATCCCCGAAGCGGTCAGCAGGGCATCACAGATTGCGTGAGCAACCACGTCGGCGTCCGAGTGCCCCTCAAGTGCACGTTCCCCCGGCCATTCAAGGCATGCGATGTGAAGTGTACGTTCGGAGTCCGTGCCCTCTGCTTCGAACGCGTGCACATCAACACCCTGACCGACCCGAATCTGCTGTCCCATGCTCTGAATCATAGGGGCATGGCAGGAATCAGAGGCCTCGGCGACGATTTGCTCGCCGAGGCCTCTGATTTTCGCCGCCAACCCCCACTCTCCAGTTCTCCAATCAGATAGGGGACTCCCCACCGCCCAAACCGTGCCGTCTCCCGATGTGGTTGGCGAATGGAAGGGGTTTTGGCGGGAGAATGTCGAGAGTGCGCGGATGAGAAACATATTGCCACGCAGACGACGGATCGGGCTTCCCGGGTGAAGTTCGCTCTCCTCGCCAAGTACCATGGAGCCATGGATCTACGCCTCTATGACACCAAGTCAGCTGCACTGGTTCCGTTTGAACCACTGCAAGAAGGCAAGGCGTCCATCTATCTCTGTGGTCCCACGGTGCAGAGCAGTCCTCATATTGGCCACCTCCGCGCCGCCGCCAGTTTCGACATCCTGGTTCGTTGGTTGTTGCGCAGTGGCCTGGATGTCACCTACGTTCGCAACGTCACCGACATCGACGACAAGATCTTGAACAAGGCCGCAGACAGCGGCGAACCCTGGTGGGCGATCGCGCAGAGGTACGAGCGCGAGTTCCAGAGCGCCTACGCGACCCTCGGCATGATTCCTCCAACCATTGAGCCGCGCGCCACCGGGCATATTACCGACCAGATTGAACTGGTCCAGCGACTTATCGAACGGGGCCACGCGTACGAGGATGGGGCGGGCAGCGTCTACTTCGACGTCTCCTCTCAACCTGACTACGGTTCGCTCACCCACCAGAATCCCGCTGACCTTCTGAATGATGACGAGGAATCAACCCCCGGTAAGCGCAGCCCCCATGACTTCGCACTGTGGAAGGCTCGTAAGGACAGTGAGCCTGAAACCGCCTCATGGCCGTCGCCTTGGGGAATCGGGCGGCCAGCCTGGCACCTTGAATGCTCGGCGATGTCCAAGCGTTATCTGGGCGAAGCCTTCGACATTCATGGGGGTGGTATCGATCTTCGCTTCCCCCACCACGAAAATGAGCAGGCTCAGTCGCACGGTGCCGGTTGGGACTTTGCAAACCTCTGGGTCCACAACGCTTGGGTGACGACCCAGGGTGAGAAGATGTCCAAGTCAGTTGGCAATACCCTGGCTCTCGACTCACTTCTGGATCAGGCTTCCGCTCAGGTCATCCGTTTGGCACTGTCGTCGGTCCACCATCGCTCGACCATCGAATGGGGGCCGCGAACATTGGAGATGGCTCAGGCAAACTGGGACAAGATCGCGGGGTTCGCCCGCGAGGCGACCGGGGTTGTTGGAGAGCCCGAGTCCATTTTCCTCACTCCGGCGGAGCTCCCCGAGGGGTTCACGCAAGCCATGAATGATGACCTGAATGTCTCGGCTGCGCTCGCGGTCATCCACGAACACGTGAAGCTGGGCCGCAAAGCTCTAGCTGATGGTGAGGAAGAAGCAATTCGAAGAGAGCTGCTCCTCGTTCGCTCAATGATGGATGTTCTGGGGGTTGATCCGGGTTCGCCAAACTGGGGTGGAAACACCTCGTCAGATACATCTGCAGTCGGCGAGCAAACAGCTGGCGTGGCGGCGGCCCTGATTGACGAGGTGCTTCAACTTCGTCAGCGAGCCAGAGAACAGAAGGACTGGGCACAGTCTGACAATATCCGCGATGCCCTGGCAAGACTGGGCATCGCCATCAAGGATCAGCCCGAGGGAGCCACATGGGGCCACGAAGGCTGGGCCAACTACCTAAGCGGCGTTTCGCGAGCCTATCAGGGACTGCGTCAAGCCCAGGTCGAAGCACTAGGGATTAGGAAGAGGACTGATGAAGGGTAACCAGGCACGTCGAGGCGCAACCTCGAAGAAGTCTCAGTCCGGTGCCGGCCCCAAGGTTGGGTCCGGGGGCCGTCATCGTAAGGCTCTCGCTGGGAAAGGTCCGACTCCTAAGGCCGAGGACAGGACCTGGCATCCGGCTCATACCAAGAAGCAGGAGCGCGACCATCAAGCTAAGCAGGACGCGGCGAGGGTCAAGGCCCAGACGAAGACTCCGGTTCGGGCTGCGGAGGGCAACGAGATCATTGTTGGACGAAACTCAGTCCTAGAGGCAGTACGGGCAGGGACCCAGATCAAACGAATCTTCATTGCTGCCGATCCTGCGCAGGGCAAGATGCAAGAGGTGTACGAGGCACTGGCTAACACGGGTGCCCCGTTTGTTGAAGTTACGAAGCGTGATCTGGATCGGGCCAGTGACGGAGCCGCTCACCAGGGAGTGGCCATTGAGGTCTCGGGGTATCAGTACCTCGATCTTGATGAACTGATAGTGGACGCGGTGCAGAAGACCGAGCCGGCCCTGTTGGTTGCCCTCGACCACGTAACCGATCCCCACAACCTCGGCGCCGTTATCCGCTCGGGAGCAGCGTTTGGGGTTGATGGTCTCATCCTCCCCGAGAGACGCGCGGCCGGGATCGGAGTCACGGCCTGGAAGGTGTCAGCGGGAGCTGCGGCAAGAATGGCCGCATCCCAGGTGACTAACTTGGTGAGGGCGCTAGAAAAATGTAAGGAAGCCGGATTCTTCATCATCGGACTGGACGGCAACGCAGACACCTCGGTTCGGGGACTGGAACTGGCCACGGAGCCTCTGGTCCTGGTGACCGGTGCCGAAGGGTCGGGGCTTTCGCGGCTAGTTCGCCAGACGTGCGATGTCATTGTTTCGATTCCTATGAGCGGGGCAGTTGAGTCTCTGAACGCCTCGGTAGCGACGGGCATCGCACTCTACGAAATCAGTCAGGTTCGAGATCAAGTTAAGAGCTGAATCACTACCCGCCACACGGCGATGTGTGGCAAGTAGCTGTGAGCTCTGGAACGACAAGTGAACAAGAATATTTGGGAGAAGGAAAAGTGGCCACCTCTACGAAGGACACAGACGATCTCAAGACAGCTGGCGAGCGCGCGGTTGAAACAACTCGTCGCTGGACGGAGCTTTCAACGCACTTTCCAACAGCACAGGCGCCGCGCCTGTTAGCCGATGTACTGGACGACCCCAGCGGACTTCCCTTTACCGTCGAGTTCGTTGACGGAGTGGTTCGCCCAGAGGACGTAAAGGTTGCTGCCGCAAACCTCTCGCGCCTGATGCAGGAGTCCCCGGAGTTCCTTCCCGCATGGTTGCGGGTTCCCGCGAGGGCTGGAGGTGCGACCGCGAAATTAGCGCCTGAGGCAGTGGTCATCGCGGCCCGCAAGATATTCCAGGCCCTGGTTAAGGATCTGGTACTGGATGCCCGACCGGAGAAGCTCAGTGGCGCGATTAGGAAGTTGAAGGAGAACGGTTCGCGGCTCAACCTGAACCTGTTGGGTGAAGCCGTTCTGGGTGATAGAGAAGCCGCATCCCGTCTCAGTAAGACTTTTGATCTGCTCCGACGCGACGACGTTGACTACGTCTCGCTCAAAGTTTCATCGGTAGTCGGTCCCCACTCGGAATGGGGCCACCAGGAAGCTGTCGATAAGGCGGCCGAGATGCTGCTTCCGTTGTTCCAGTACGCGGCGACATCGCCCACTCCAAAGTTCATCAATCTGGACATGGAGGAGTACAAGGATCTGGACCTCACCTTGGACGTGTTCGAGAAGATTATGGACCGTGAGGAACTGCTGGGTCTAGAGGCCGGTATCGTCATTCAGGCCTACCTGCCGGACGCGCTCCCGGCAATGAAGCGAGTCCAGGAATGGGCCGCAGCTAGGCGGGCTCGCGGCGGAGTCCCGATCAAGGTGCGCCTGGTTAAGGGTGCCAACTTGGCGATGGAGACGGTTGAGTCTGAGATTCATGGATGGCCACTAGCGACCTGGGAATCGAAGAAGGCCACCGACGCAAACTACCTTCGAGTACTTGACTGGGCCCTGACCCCCGAACGAATGGAGAATGTCCAGGTCGGCGTTGCCGGTCACAACCTGTTCAGTCTGGCCTTCGCATGGGAACTAGCCCAGCTTCGCGGCGTCACCGATGCGATTGATTTTGAGATGCTAGTGGGGATGGCCGATGGTCAAGCCCAGGCAATCCGTGACGAAGTTGGGGATGTTCTGCTCTACGTTCCCGTTGTTCATCCCAGGGAATTCGACGTGGCGATCGCCTACTTGGTCCGCCGCCTCGAAGAGAACGCGGCTGAGCAAAACTACATGTCTTCCGTCTTTGAGATCGGGACTGACCCGAAGACTTTCGCAAAAGAAGAAGACCGCTTTGAGCAATCGCTAAGGGTGGCGATGAACGAGGGTGACAAACGCTGTCATCCGGCTCGGACGCAGAACCGGCAAAAAGAAACCGCCCGCCAGATCGAACAGGGCCTTCGCGCCTCAGGAGGTGGCTGGCACTTCGCTAACACCCCCGACACTGATCCGGCGCTGGCCGCAAACCGCGAATGGGCGGGGGAGATTCTCGCTAGGGTTCCCGGCTCGAAGCTCGGCGTGAAGACCGTGGAGCAACGGACTGTAAAGACTCCCGCAGGGCTGAACCGAACCATTGAGGCTGCGCTCAAGGCGCAGAAGAAGTGGGCAGCAAAGCCTGCTCGGGAGAGGGCTGACATCCTTCACAAGGTTGGGGTGGAACTGGCCCTTCATCGCGGCGAGCTCATTGAAGTTGCAGCGTCCGAGCTCGGCAAGACTGTCGGCCAAGCAGATGTTGAGGTCTCGGAGGCAATCGACTTTGCGCACTTCTATGCCGAGCAGTCGCTGCTACTCGAAAGGATTCACGGGGCCGAGTTTGAGCCGGTGAGGCTGACGGTTGTGGTGCCGCCGTGGAACTTCCCCCTCGCAATCCCGTTTGGTGGTATGGCGGCAGCGCTCGCCGCTGGAAGTGCCGCGATCCTGAAGCCAGCCTCGTCCGCCAAACGATGTGGGGCGATGCTTGCGGAGATTCTCTGGAAGGCGGGAGTGCCGAAATCGCTAGCTCCACTGGTGATTCCTGCTGATCGCGAGGTCGGGCGCGCACTTATCGATAACGACATGGTTGATCGGGTGGTGCTTACCGGCTCGTCGGAGACGGCGCAGAAGTTCCTTTCTTGGCGTCCCGAACTGGGGTTGATCGGAGAGACGTCGGGGAAGAACGCGATGATCGTCACCCCCTCTGCTGACCTCGACCTCGCCGTTAAGGACTTGGTCAACTCAGCCTTTAGTCACGCGGGACAGAAGTGCTCTGCGGCTTCGCTTGTCATACTGGTCGGATCCGCCCGGACATCGAAGCGCTTCTACAACCAGCTACTTGACGCTGTTAGTTCACTAGAGGTCGACTGGCCCACCAACCCCTCGTCCGAGATGGGCCCGCTCTCTGAAGAGCCGGGGGAAAAGCTGAGTCGCGGTTTGACCGAGCTTGAGCCCGGACAGAACTGGGCCATCAAGCCGCGACAGAAAGACGGCACGAATCGGCTGTGGACCCCGGGTGTTCGCGCAGGAGTCAAGGCGGGCAGTGAGTTTCACACGGTGGAGTATTTCGGCCCCGTGTTGGGTGTTATCAGAGCTAAAACGCTCGCGGAAGCAGTCGAGATCCAAAACGCGACTGACTACGGACTTACCGCAGGGCTGTACTCGCTCAACTCCGAAGAGATCAAATTCTGGCTCGACCGAGTCCAGGCGGGCAACGTCTACGTGAACCGTGGAATCACCGGTGCGATCGTTCGCCGCCAACCATTTGGTGGCTGGAAGCTCTCCTCGGTAGGTGCGACTGAGAAGGCGGGCGGGCCGAACTACCTGTTCTCGTTCGGTTCCCTTAAAGCCCAGAGCAAGCCGAAGGAGCGCGAGGAAACCACAGCGGAGTCGGCCTCTTACGGGGAGAAAGCGGCTGACAAGCGCCTTCACGTTCGCAAGCCACAGCTGGCCAGCCTGCTTGAGGCAGCGGCGACGGTCTTGGACGCTGACGAGTGGGAAGCGCTGGAGCGCGCCGCTTACAATGCCGAACGGGCCGCGACCTCGGAGTTCGACCGAATGAATGACCCCAGTGCGCTGGGCGCGGAGCGGAATGTGCTGCGCTACATCCCCACCGATTCAATCATCAGGGCGGAGGGCGATTGGTCACTTGTCGACGTTCTGAAGGTTGCGGCGGCGGCTGTGGCAACCGGTGAATTCATCAAGGATCCGGAAGGTGGTTACTCCTTGGTTCGGGTTGCTCCTGGACAGTTCGATCCGTTGGCAACAGCTTCGGCAGTGGTTGAGCTTTCCACTGACAAGCCTCTGCCCTGGACAATCGATGATTGGGCGACCAAATACGGTTTCAATCCCCTCATCCAGGACCGTGACGACTTTATCGAGATGCTGAACGGGGACGAGGCCCGCGATGAGGTGCGGGTCCGTGCGCTCGGCGTGACGCGCGGCGAGATTCAACGAGACCTCGGTGGTTCAATCACCGTGGCGGTGTGGGACGGCCCCGCGACCGCAGCGGGACGAGTCGAAGCTCTGCCGTTCCTGCACGAGCAGGCGGTTTCGATCACGACACACCGGTTTGGTAATCCAACCTCGATCACTAATGGAATCCTGGAGGAGGCGGACTAGTCACGCCGCCAACGCTGAATTAGGGAGCGAGGGGCGAGGATTGCTCGACCCCGGGCGGCCGGGATTGCGGTGCTCTTCATCCCCGCAACTGAGATGTTGAGGGCTTGAGACAGGTTCGTTGCGGATGTCTGTCCAGTCGCCTTTCCGTACCGCTCAAGCTCCATCGCGGCGCCGATCTGTCTTGCCCCCGCAGCAGCTTCCGGGTCCAGAACCTTGTTGTTTTCGAGGCTCTCGATCAGCGCTTCTGCGGTCTGTGCCCTGGGCTTTGGAGCGCCTGGATCCGAACTGCCCAGGAATCCGAGGTCGACGGCCGTATCAACAAATTCATCCCAAGCTGACTGGGCGGCTCGTGAACCGGTTGAACTCTCTCTCTTACGCCAAACTGTGCGACCGATTCGTATGCCGGCCGGAACAGTCAACAACAGAAGCAGGGAGAGGAACCACCACGCGGAAGAGGATTCTGAGTCCTTCTCCTCACTCGCCTCGTCCTGCGCGGCGTCTGTCTGAGGAGCAGGTTCTGGAATGTCCGGTTCTTGTGGCAGGGATTGCTCCTCGACAGGTTCCGCTGGTTCGGAGGCTACGTCCTCCCCGGTGTCGGCTCGCAGTCCTGCGCCTCCGGGAGTCGGCTCGAATGCGACCCAGCCGAGGTCATCAACGTAGACCTCGGGCCAGGCGTGCAAGTCCCCGTTGTTGACCGTGACAGAATCTCCGTCGAACTGACTCGCATACCCGACCGCCAAACGGGTTGGAAGGCCTAGCTCGCGCGCCATTACTGCGAAGGCTGAAGCATAGTGGACACAGAATCCACTTCGTTGGTTGAGGAGCGCGGTGATGACCGAGTAGGGGTCGTCCGGGTCAGCGCCGGGGTCGTAGGGCGCAGTCTCGTCGTATGTGAATTCACCGCTACGGAACCATTCCTGAAGTGCGAGCGCCGTGGCGATTCGGTCGCCTCGGTTTCCCGCGGCTCCCCATGCCGTTTCTGTTATGACCGCTGGAACTTCCCCGGGCAGTTCAAGGTATCGGCGAACCTCCTCGGGTGCCTCAAGCGCGGAGGAGTACGGAACGGACCCGCTGGCCGGGAATTCAGCGATGTCATCAGAAAGCAGCGATAGCGAAGTAACCGAGTAGCGGTCACCACTTTGGGTTCGATTGCCCGGATTCACCGCTGTCGGCGCGTTGGCAGTCCATAACCAAAGCGATGCTTCGAAGGCGGTGTCTTCGTCCTCGGAAGCGACGCTGAGCGCGCCCTGAGGCAGGGGGAGCCAGTCGCTGAGTAGACCTCGGATGGTGACCATGACCTCCCGCATTTCCACCTGGGGAGAGTCAAATGTGACCGTCTGTTCAGAGTCATAGGTGATCGTCGGGGGAGTGCGTTCCGCAGTAATCCGAGGAGTGATCGTGTCTGCCTGCCGCCAGCGATAGACGGGCGATCGGGTCGGTGGCATTTCCTCATCGGGTAACCAGCGGCCATCCGCGAACTCCGTCAGCGTTGTTAGCGTGAAGCGGTAGCTTCCCGGGCTACTGCCCACGTAGTCAAAAGCGGGGGTAGTGCTACGAGCACGCAAGTCCTGGGCTAATGTCACCGTCACGTCAGGGACGTTTGCGGAGACCGGCGAGGGAAGGAACGCTTGATTCCATAGCTTGTCCCGTGTCTCTGGTGCCGCCACAACTAGCCCTCCCGCCACCGCCACAGCAAGACCCGCAGCGACCAATCCAGCACTGGTGCGTTTGGGAGTAGTCATCCAAACCGTCAGGGCGAGGACAATTCCTGTGCCCAGAAGCAGCCCGCCAGGAATTCGAACTCCGGTAATCATGGTGGGAACCAGCATCAGCAGGGCGAGGACCGTTACCGTCGCTACCGGGCTGCCCCCAATGATCAGCAGCACCATGCAGAGGATCGATGCCAGTAGTACCACCAGAACAAGAGCGTCCTCGAAGGCACCGTAGGGCGCGAAGGGGGCGATTTCCTGTGAGGCGGTAGTCGCCGCCTCATCGATCATTATTGAGGGGTGGTGGACCCAGAGATAGATAGCTTCCTGCTCCCCTTGTCCCCGGTGCCACAGGAACCACACCAGTGAGCCGCCAAGTACCCCGCTGGCAGCAGATATCCCATGGTGGTCGGGGAAAAGGGCGAGGACGACGCAAGCGAGAAGGATCGTTGTCGCGCCGATGGTCATCGCCTCAAGCATCCAGGGGCCGTCAAGAAACAAACGCTGCAGACTGAGAAGAACAAGCCCCCACATAACCGTCACCAAGATGCCGCGGACGAGGATCGAAGAGCTCAGGCGGTCTTGCGTCGCAAAAGGAGGACCGCTGAGGCGTAGTTCGCCCTGGTCATCAACGTCTCGACGAGATTGTCTAGCCACGGCCGTCACTCCTCACTGGGAGGATCCGGTACTGCTGCCACGGTGCCTGTTTGCGGGCGAATGGTCCGTCGTGGATGACCCACAAGATTCCCCTAAACCGAATCGACCTCAGCCGAGTATCCAGGCGTGGCACCAGAGCACCGACTACTAGTCCATCAGGCTCAGCGGGTGATCCGGATTCGACCGCGGCTGAGGGCCGCACCATCTGCGCGAGAGCCAGGTGTCGTAGCGCCTCGATTCTTGTTCGGCATCCGTGGAGATCTCCGTCCCCGATCTGGAGCTTCACCGAGCGACCGGAGTCAATCCAGTCAAGCGCAATCGTGGCGGTGGCAGAGACGGCGATCTCAAACTCGTTTGTGCTGCCGTAGCAGGCACGGTCGGTGATAAGCAGGAGTGTGCGATCTTCCCGGCGATCCGGCTCGAAGAGATTCACTAGCAGTTGGCCTTGCCTGGCACTTTGCTTCCAGTGAATCTGTCTGGGCGCATCGCCACTTCGGTAATCACGAACCGATCCCGCCGGAGTTCCGGGGTTATCGGTAAGCGCGCCCAGTGAAGCGACGGTGCGGGGTCCGCCGTCATCCCTACGACGGCTCGAACCTGACACCGATTCGAGTGGCACAGGGAGGACTAGGATCTCTCGGTTGGCGTCGGTTCCCACTGTTCGCACCACCAGACCGAGGGGGTCTGAAACGCGAAGAGCAGTGATGGCCGCTTTGAACAGCCCTCGTCTGCCCAGGTAGATGGATACGGCGGAAGTCATGGCGTGATGGCCGGGCACACTGAGTGCAGAGGCGTATGACTCTCCGTCAACGTCCCAGTCGAGCTCTATCTGGAGCGCCCGATTCAGGCCGTGGGTGACCGTCCCGATAAACACGCCCTTGTCTCCAACCGACAGATCATCGGCTGGACCGTCAAGACGCACCTGAAGGTGTGCGAACAGGGGAATCACTAAAGCCCAGAGCAACGCCAGGGTCGGCAACGATCCGAAGAATGCGACCAGATACCAGATGTCTCGTAGCTGAAGAATCATCCATAGCAGTAAGAGGCCCACGGCTGCGGCGAGAAAACCCCAGCCTCTACGGGTTAGTGCGACCGGAATCTTCATCTAACCGGGGTACGGGACACTATTTCGGCAACCACGGCCACAGCGGCCTGGTGCGCTTCAGTTACGCTGGCGAATCTGCCGGAAAGCGAAAGGCGGTGGGGAAGGACGATGCCCGCCAGCGAAGCAACGTCATCGGGAGAGACAAACTCACGTCCCCTGGTTGCGGCGCGAGACTGTGCCATCCGTGCAAGATGCAGCGTTGCACGAGGGCTGGCTCCAAGTGAGAGTTCCGGATGGCTGCGTGTCGCAGAAACAATAGAGACCAAATAGCCGGAGACTTCCTGACTGAGATGAACATTGGTGACGACCTGCTGGGCGGCAAGCACTTCGGCCACAGAGGCGACAGGCACAACCTCGTCCAAGGGATCGTGCGGGCCTCGCGCTGAGAGCATGGCAACCTCGGCCGCGTTGTCGGGGTATCCGAGCGCGATACGGGTCATGAACCGGTCGCGTTGCGCTTCTGGAAGGGGGAAGGTGCCCTCCATGTCCTGTGGGTTCTGGGTTGCCACAACAGTGAAAAGGCGCGGCAGTGGACGTGTCTTCCCATCGATGGTGACCGCACGTTCGGCCATCGCCTCAAGCAGAGCGGACTGCGCCCTGGGAGTCGCCCGGTTCACCTCGTCCGCAATCGCGATGTTTGTGAAGATCGGCCCGGGATGAAAACGAAACTCGCGACTGTCCTGGTCATATATGGAAAGGCCGGTGATGTCCGTGGGGAGCATGTCTGCGGTGAACTGGATGCGCCGCACATCCGCTTGGATTGAGCCAGCCAGGGCCGAAGCGAGCGTGGTTTTCCCGGTGCCAGGAACATCCTCAAGAAGCAGATGACCGCCTGCAAGAAGGGTAAGGATGGCGGACTCGACAACCGCGGGCTTCCCATTGAGTACCTGAGCGAGGGAAGCCGCGATGCGGCGCGCCAGCCCGCCTACCTGAGACAGTTCCGAGGGCATCTGCTGATCCGTCACCATTGGACTCCTTCGTTTCCTCAACCTTAGGGTGCCAGGACCGGGTGTAGGTAGAACCTTGGCGTCCATGTAGGGAGCTGGACGTGGACACGAGCGGGGCGCGGAGAGCGACCCCACTAGACTCGTTTGGTAACTAGTCCCCTTCACAAAAGGACCAGGAATCATGCCCGGGATTATCGTCGTTGGAGCCCAATGGGGCGACGAAGGCAAAGGCAAAGCCACAGATCAACTCGGCGGAGACGTCGATGTCGTGGTGAAGTTCAACGGAGGTAACAACGCCGGTCACACGGTTGTTATCGGTGATGAGAAGTACGCGCTGCACCTGCTTCCGGCAGGGATACTCTCCCCGACTGCAACGCCGGTTCTGGGTAGCGGAGTCGTGATTGACCCCGAGGCGCTGTTCGAGGAAATCGATGCGATGGAAAGTCGCGGAATCGACTGCTCACGACTGGTGATCTCAGCGAACGCTCACGTGATCCCGCCGTACAACCGACTGGTCGACCGCGCGGTTGAGAAGGCGCTCGGAGCAGGGCAGATCGGGACGACCGGACGAGGGATTGGCCCGACTTACGCCGACAAGGCCTCCCGTATCGGCATTCGCATCCAGGATCTGTTGGACGAGGAGATCCTGCGTGCCCGCGTGACCCGTGCCGTGCGTGAGAAGCAGGAGACCCTCGGAGCCTATGGCCTCGAAGAGGAAATTGACGCTGAGCAGATCACCCAGCAACTACTGGAGTACGGCAAACGCATCGAACCGATGATTGTGGATGCCTCGCTACTGGTGAACCAGGCGCTGGACGCGAACAAGAAGGTCCTTTTCGAGGCGGGACAGGCGGTAATGCTGGACCTGGATCACGGGACCTACCCGTATGTCACCTCGTCCAGCACCACTGCGGGGGGTGCCCTGACGGGTGTGGGTGTGGGGCCGACGAAGATTGATCGGGTTATCGGTGTTGCCAAGGCTTACACCACCCGCGTCGGTGAGGGTCCATACCCAACTGAACTTTTCGGGGAGGCGGGCGACCATCTGCGCGAACTCGGCGGCGAGTACGGGGTAACGACCGGACGCCCCCGCAGGGTGGGTTGGGCGGATGCGGTCGTGTTGCGCTACGCCACGCGGATCAATGGCCTGACTGACATTGTGCTGACGAAACTGGATGTCCTCGACAGCTATGAGACGCTTCCGGTCGCCGTGGGGTATGAGGTAGACGGTAAGGTCACCCGGGAGATGCCTGTTCTGCAGAGCGAGTTCGCCGTCGCAAAGCCAGTCTATCAGGACCTGCCGGGCTGGCAGGAGGACATTACGGGCGTTCGGAAGTACGAGGATTTGCCAGAGGCGGCGCGTAACTACATTGAGTTCCTTGAGGAGCAGGCTGGTTGCCGTATTTCGGCGATTGGAGTTGGCCAGGACCGAGAGGCAACAATAGTGAGGCACCCACTCACCTGACGTCTGAATCAACGTGGCTTTCCGAGCGACGGACGTCGAGGAGCTCCTATATCACTCGCGCTTCGCGAGGCCGATAATCGCTCCTTGATCGTTCCACCGCACGGACGACCAGGTTCTAGTAGTCCTTGTCATGCTGTAGTCTGTCCTCAGCCACCCCGGGGGTAATGATGAAAGTACTGCTACGCGGCGGCCAGGTTTTCCTGGATGAGCAACTGCGTAGGGTGGACCTTTCCCTCGTGTCGGAAGGCGACGACTTCCCGCTTGTTGTCGACACGATCACCGAACCCGGGCAAATCGATCCCGCTGGTCACCAGGTCCTGGATCTTGACGACAAACTCGTTCTTCCCGGCCTTGCAGATGTCCATGTGCATCTGCGCGAGCCGGGTTTTTCGTACAAGGAGACCATTCCAACCGGGACTGCGGCGGCTGCCCGAGGCGGGTTTACCACCGTCTGCGCGATGCCTAACCTCAATCCCGCCCCGGACACCCTGGAAGAGCTTCAGACACAGCAGGATGATTACGCGGCGCGAGCCCTGGTTGAGGTCTTCCCCTACGCCTGCCTAACCAAGGGCGGAAATGGACGAGGGGAGCTTCTGGATTACGAGGCTCTGGCGACCGAGGCGGTTGGATTCTCCGACGACGGCTTCGGGGTTCAATCAGAGGATCTGATGCGCGAGGTGATGACCCGGATCGCTGTCGCCGGAGGCATTGTCGCTCAACATTGCGAAGACCTCGAGCTGTCTGGCGACGGTTACATCAACGATGGTGAGTACGCTCGCCGCCACGGTCACATCGGTAAGCCCGGAGCCTCCGAGTGGACGCAACTTGAGCGGGACCTGCGTTTGGTCCAGGAAACCGGGTGTGACTACCACGCATGCCACGTTTCCACGACGAAGAGCGTGGAGTTAATCCGTGAAGCAAAAGCAAAAGGGCTGCCGGTTACAGCTGAGGCTGCGCCTCACTACCTGGTTCTTTCCGATGACATGCTCCAGGACAACGGACGGTTCCGGATGAACCCGCCGATCCGCTCGCGCGCTGACATGGAAGCGGTCGCTGGCGCGCTGGTTGACGGCACCATTGATTTGGTCGCCACCGATCATGCGCCTCATTCGGCCGAGGAGAAGGACGTTCCACTCAAGGACGCCGCCAACGGAGTCGTTGGACTAGAAGTATCCGTGCCGGTCATCTACACGCACTTTGTTCGAAACGGTCGGATGACCATTGCTGATTTCATTCGCGTTATGAACACGGCTGGTCGTGCGCGTTTCAAACTCGGTGGAGGAGTAATCAAGCAGGGGATCGCTGCCGATCTGATCGTCTTCGATCCCGAAGCCGTGGGGCCGGTTGATCCAACACAGTTCCTTTCAAAAGGACATGCCACTCCGTTCCAGGGCAATAGACTCTACGGCCGTGTTGATCTCACGATTTGCCAAGGGGTCCCGGTCTGGGATCCCGGCACACTCATTCCCTCCACCGGCTCCGAAGTAGAGGAAGTGGCCCACTGACATGAGCTCCGTGCAACTCCTTCGGGTATCAGAAAATCGGCAGATTGCCAGGGATACCTATTTCTTGGAGTTGGCGGGGGACACGTCAGATTTACGCAGTCCGGGGCAGTTCGTCAACGTTGAGGTTCCGGGGTTCTATTTGCGTAGGCCACTGTCAGTTTGCAACTGGCGACCCGGGCAACTCACCCTCATGTACAAAGTCTTGGGCGAGGGCACTGACGCTCTGAGCCGGATATCGATTGGAACCGAGCTTAGTGTCCTCTCGGGGCTTGGGAACGGGTTTTCACTTCCGCCAGGCGTTTGTCGCCCGCTGATCGTTGGTGGGGGCATCGGAGTGGCTCCGATGCTCGCGCTCGCTGAGTTCTTGATTGAACAGGGTGTCGAGCCCAGGGTGATCCTCGGATTCGGATCAGCGGACGAGGTTGCCCTCGTCGAAGAGATCGAAGCGCTGGGCCTCCTCGTCACGGTTGCCACCGTAGATGGAAGTAGCGGAGTACGAGGCTTCGTCACCGACGCAATGACCCAGTTGCACGGGGACTCTGAGCGGATTGCCGACAGCCACGGCCTCCGGTCTAGCAATGCAGCGATGGTAGTTCCCGAGGATGCCTCCACGACTGAGACCCTACAGCGGAAGGACACATCTCAAGAGGCTGTTGCTCGAGAGGCTGGGGCGCCGTGGGACTTCGTTTATGCCTGCGGTCCCACTCCAATGCTTCAAGCGGTATTTGCTTCAGCGGAGGTTCCCGGCCAGTACTCAATGGAAGAGCGCATGGGGTGTGGCTTCGGGGCGTGCATGGGCTGCACCCTGCCGACCGTCGAGGGTCTCAAGCGAATCTGCAAAGAGGGGCCGGTCTTCGGAAGCGAGGTGCTGACGTGGTGAACGGAAAGGCGGCCGCCAGCCGAGAGCCCGGACCTGGTGCAAATCACTCGGATCACGGAAAGTCGGAGCTCGGCCCAGATCTCTCGGTTAATCTTGCAGGGGTGCCACTTCAGAACCCCCTGATTCCTGCCTCCGGTTGCTTTGGTTTTGGTGAGGAGTTTCTTGACTTCTTCGACCCCAACATCCTGGGTGCTGCGGCGCTAAAGGGGACAACGAGGGAGCCGCGGGATGGCAACCCCACCCCTCGTATCGCCGAGTCTCCCTCGGGGATGATCAACTCGATTGGGCTGCAAAACCCGGGGATTGATGTGGTGTTGGGGGAGCGACTCCCTGCGCTTGCGGAGTTCTATCACGAACCGGCAATCATGAATATCTCGGGCTTCTCGATCGATGAGTATGTCGAGTGCTGTGAGAAGGCAGATGGGCTGAGCGAGATCATCGAGCTGAATATCTCTTGTCCCAATGCGCACGGGGGCGGAATGAGTTTTGGGGCCTCGTGTGCGGCAGCATCAGAGGTGACCAGGGAAGTTCGCCAGGTTGTTAGAGAATCGAAGCTCTTCGTCAAGCTCAGCCCCAACGTCACCGATGTCGTCGAAATCGCTGAGGGCTGCATAGAAAACGGTGCAGACGGCCTCACCCTCATCAACACCCTGCTGGGGATGCGAATCGATGTGAAGCGCCGCCGCCCGATTATTGCGCAGACGGTCGGGGGATTCTCGGGGCCTGCGATCTTCCCGGTTGCGCTACGAATGGTCTACCAGGTGGCGCAAACCTTGGATATCCCGATCATGGGGAGCGGCGGCGTTGCAACCGCCCACGATGTCATCGAGATGATGATGGCCGGAGCCAGTGCGGTCCAGATCGGGGCGGAAAGCTTGAGGAACCCACTGGTGATTCCTCAAATCCTCGAACAACTTCCCCGGGTCATGAGCGACCTGGGCATTACCAACCTTCAAGAGATTATTGGAGCCGCAAAGCAATGAGCGTGAATACCGGGCGGAGCGACGTGATTGTTGCCGCCGACTTCCCAAACGAGCAGGCGTTGGATGCCTTCCTTGAAAAACTCGAAGGCGAGCGTCCCTACCTGAAGGTCGGGATGGAACTGTTCTACGGGGCCGGGCCGGACATGGTCCGAAGGTTGAAGGATCAGGGATACTCGGTTTTCCTTGACCTCAAGCTCCACGACATCCCGAACACGGTCGGAAGCGCAATGCGGGTGCTGCGGGATCTGGGTGCCGACATGGTGAACCTGCACGCCGCTGGCGGGAAGAAGATGATGGAAGTCGCAAGTGACGGACTGATACGGCCCGATGGAACCCGGCCACTCCTGATTGCCGTCACCCAACTCACCTCGACCAGCAAACAGATGATGAACGAGGAACTTGGGATTCCCGGCGAGGTTCAGGACGCCGTTGCCAGCTATGCGGCACTTACTAAGGAGGCAGGACTGGACGGCGTGGTTTGCTCCCCTCGTGAAACAGTGCTGGTGAAAGAGGTGTGCGGCCTTGAGTTCCTGACCGTCACTCCCGGAATCCGCTTCGCAGATGCAGCGGCGGACGACCAAGTGCGGGTGATGACCCCGGCTGACGCGCGCGCCGCCGGATCAGATTTCATCGTGGTTGGCAGGCCAATCACGGCGGCCCCGGACCCGCTCGCGGCATACCAGCGTTGCGTAAGTGACTTTGTAGGAGAAAGAAATGAATAGCAAACACTCTTCCAAGGACCATGCTCCGGGCATTATCGCTGAGGGTCTCGGGGCCGAACTCGATGGAGACGTTAATGAGTAGCTCCAGGCAGGAGATCGCCAAGCAGGTTGCCAGCGATCTCCTCGAAATCAAAGCAGTCTTCTTACGCCCCGAGGAACCTTTCACCTGGGCAAGCGGAATCAAGAGTCCGATCTACTGCGACAACCGGCTGATCCTTTCGCAACCGGAGGTTCGCAAGCGCGTGGAGCGGGCGATGGCAGACGTTGTTCCTGAGGCCTTCCCCGGGACAGAAATCCTCATGGGAACCGCAACGGCGGGAATCGCTCACGCGGCCCTTGCCGCCGATTTGCTCAATCTGCCGATGGGGTACGTCCGCGGAGGTGCCAAGGGGCACGGGCGAGGCAACCAGATCGAGGGCGGGTACAGCCCAGGTCAGAAAACGGTTGTGATCGAAGACCTGATCTCGACTGGTGGTTCCTCGGTCGAAGCCGCCAATGCCCTGGTCGAGGCTGGCCTAGAGGTTCAGGGAGTGTTGGCGATCTTCACCTACAACATGGCTCGGGCGACCGAGACCTTCCAGAGCGCGGGTTTGACGTACACCGCGCTCATCGACCTGGACACCCTGGTCCAGGTTGCCGAGCAGCGGGGTTTCCTGACTGCCAAGCAGGCCCCGGAAGTTCTTCGCTTCCGGGATGATCCGTCAACCTGGTGGAAGGAGTCGCACTAGATGCGTCACCTAATCGATATTCGTGATTTCTCGAAAGAGGAGATCAACGATCTCCTCGAAGTCGCTGAGCAAATCATCGCAGACCCGGTCGCATTCCAGGACAGGTGCGCGCACAAGCGTTTGGCAACCCTGTTCTTCGAGCCATCAACTCGCACCCGTCTCAGTTTTGAAGCGGCGATGCAGGCCCTGGGCGGCAGTGTTCTAGGATTCTCCAGCGCCGACTCAAGTTCGGCGGCGAAGGGCGAATCGGTGACCGACACCGTTCGCACGGTTTCTTGCTACGCCGACATCATCGCTATGCGACATCCAAAGGAGGGAGCTCCGTTCCTTGCCTCCCGAAAGTCGGAAGTTCCAGTCATCAATGCGGGCGACGGCGGTCACAACCACCCGACACAAACCCTTACCGACCTGCTCACGATTCACCGTGAGAAGGGACGTCTCGACAATCTGAAGATCGGGATGGCGGGCGATCTCAAGTTCGGCCGCACGGTGCACTCACTGATCACGGCAATGTTGCAGTACGAGGGAATTTCTTTCGTGCTCATGTCGCCGCCGGAACTGCGGATTCCCTCTTACCTACGGGAGATGCTCGACCGCGAGGGCGTTCCGTATCTGGAGACAGACGAGATGGAGGCGCACCTGCGAGACCTAGACATCCTCTATATGACCAGGGTGCAGAAGGAACGCTTCTTCAATGAAGAGGACTATGTGCGACTGAAGGACCGTTTCATCCTGGACATGGAGAAGATGCAGTATGCGGCGGCGGACATGAAGATCCTCCACCCTCTTCCCAGGGTTAACGAGATTTCGGTGAAGGTGGACGATGACCCGAGGGCAGTCTATTTCGACCAGGTGAAGAACGGGATGATCGTGCGGATGGCGCTGATTCTGAAGCTTCTGGAGGAGAACAAGTGAACATCGACGGAGTTGAGAATGGCATCGTCATCGACCACATTCAGCCGGGTGACTCAATGCGGATTTATCGACTGCTTGAGCTAGACGAGCTGGACTGTTCGGTGGCGATTATCCAGAATGTGGTGAGCCGGAAGCACGGGCGCAAGGACATCATCAAGATCGACCAGGACATTGATGTAGACCTGGATGCGCTTGGATATATCGACCCGCGGATCACGGTGAACATCGTTCAGAACAATGAGCTCGTGGCGAAGAAGCACCTGGAGTTGCCGAAGCGGCTGTGGAACATCGTGGACTGCAAGAACCCGCGGTGCATAACCTCGGTGGAGGACGAGGTGGACCAGGTATTCGAACTGGTTGACCCGGAGCGGGAACTGTATCGTTGCATTTACTGCGAGGCGGCGGCGGAAAAGCAGGCCCTGTAGGGGTCGGCCGATCCACTTACCCTCTAGGCGCGCTGCTCCTCAAGAGTCGTGTCCCCCGAGTAGGTGGCGGCGGCCCTTGTCTGTAGCTAGCGGACCTCGTACTTACGCAATGCTAGGTATCCGAGTGAGCTGATCACAACGGACGCTACGAGGCACATCCCGCCAACTTCAAGGGGCGTCAGGCCCGCGAAGAAGGCCAGGGTTTGCGGCCACCAACTGTTCGCCGTGATAACCCAGATTGGAATCAACAGTGCGAGAACCAGTCCGATCATCAGGATCACCATTGGCATCATTCCGTATCGTTTGTATACAACCGTGAACGCATAGGCGACCTGAAACAGCACCACGCAAATGAAGGTGAACAGGAGCCAAGTCGCCAGCGGTCCCTGTTTCCAGAACCAGGGGAGATGGAAGGCGTAGGCCCCAACCCACCATCCATCTGTTAGCTTCTCCGCCCAGCCGAGCGCCATCGCGAACAGCGCGAGGGAACCTGCTGCACCCACGGCCGCCAAGAACGTCGACACCGAGTATTCCCATCGTGTCACACCCATGGCTAGAGCAAACGGGAACGTAAGTAGCACCGATTGGATACCGGCGGTAGCAAAGAACCAGATGGGAGCATTGGCCGCTCCTGAGTAGATGGGTCCTTGTGTCGGTACAATCAGCGCGATCAACACGGTCACACATGAGGCAAAGAACGCGATGATTGCCGGAACCCAGAAATACGCGGTCGCATTTGCGTACTGCATGCGTACTGCTCTCAAGACTCGTTCCACGATTGATCCTTCCTGGCTTGAGCGGCAGAGTGAGAAGCAATCGCAGTCGAAAGTGTCTGTAGCGGAAGCGGTGAAATGTCTAGTCCCTGTCGTATCGCATCGTCACGCTGAGACTCGGAAATGTCCCCAAGGACCTCGTACCGACTGATTCCTCCCAACGGTTCTCGCTTCAAGATCTCAAACCCAGAGCAGAAATCTTCCACCAGTGCCGTTGGGCCGACGATTGAGTGCGATCGTTCCAACAGATCTTCGGTTGATTGGTCGAGCACAAGCCGTCCGTGATCCAGGAGCAGGACGTGATCGATGAGACTGGCGATCTCGTCGATGAGATGCGAAGAGATTAGAACGGTCCGTGGAAACAGGTCTAGTTCTTGCAGTAAATACCTGTAGAACTGGTCGCGGGCCACGGCATCTAGGCCCAAGTACGGCTCATCGAACACAGATATAGAGGCGCGCGACGCTAGGCCCACGGTCGCAGCTAACGCCGAGGTTTGACCGCGTGAAAGCTTCTTCGTTGGCGTCTTCTCAGGTAGATCAAACAGGTCGACTAGTTCATTAGCCGCAGCCTGATTCCAGTTCGGAAAGAACCAACTGGCAGTCTTCAAGACTGACGGGCAGGTCGCTTGGTCGGGATAGCGTTGGTTCTCTCGGATGAAGCAGACTTGCTCAAGCGCTCTTGGGCTTCCAGCGGGGTTCTGCCCGCCGATGCGCACTGACCCTGAAGTTGGAAAGCTCTGTGCGTGAAGGATGGACATCAGTGTCGTCTTGCCGGCTCCGTTCCGCCCAAGTAGTCCGTAGACAACTCCCGGCTCTAGTGCCGTGGAGACACGGTCGAGGGCAACGGTGTTCTTGTATCGCTTAGTGACGTTATCGAAGCGAACTACCGGGATCTCGGTCCTTCTGGGCTGTGGGTTCATCGAACTGCTTCTGAGCCGGATCGTTGCGCAGTCTCCGGAGTGCCAGTGTCCTGCGTCGACCGGTGGTTGGACCCGGGGGTTGTTACTGGACCACGCTTCGTTGATGCAGTCACCTTTGGGGGCACCCCGATACTTGAAAAGAGACGGTCGGTCTCTGTTTTTCCCTGCCTGGCGTCCGTGGGTAACACGCTTGCTTCAGCTTCGACCATCTCTATCAGATCATCCGTGTGCAGCCCGATGACGTGTGCTTCCATAACCAGTGGCTTGACGTACTCTTCGTTAATCGAGGCGCGCCGTTTCGCAAGTAACTTCTTGCGGGCGCCCTTGGTTACGAACATGCCGAGACCGCGGCGTCGCTCGATGATGCCTTCGTCTTGTAGTAGCCGCATGCCTTTGGCGGCAGTTGCGGGATTGATCCGGTAGAAGGCAGCGAGGGCATTTGTCGAGGGAGCCATGCTTCCCTCAAGAAGAGCACCGCTTACGATCTGATTCTCAATCTCTTCGGCTATTTGTACGAAGAGGGGACGGTCTGTGTCCACTAGGGTCTCCCGACTTATATGGTTCATTACTTGACTAATGAACCATATAACCGAGGTGCGAAGAATTCAAGTAGGGCCCTCTTCTCCACATGTGCACGATATGGAGGTTTCCCACAGTCTCGACGCGCGTGGGTTGAAGTTGTCGTCGCTCTCAGAAACTCTTGGCTGAGCCAATAGTTAGCTCTTTATTTCGAAAGGGAGTATGGGTACTATGACAGCAATGCATGCAGTTCTTCGGAGGGGATTGATGTCTATGCCGATCTTGACTGTGAGAAACCTACGATCAGACGTTCATCAGAAGCTCAGGGAACAGGCAGCCCGAAACGGGCGGTCTATGGAGGCGGAAGCGAGAGTGATCATAGAGGAAGCAGTGGACAAGCCGAGAACTACCCTTGTGGATCGCCTATCGACATTTGCTGAGCGGGCGCAGCTGACGGACGAGGAAATCTCGATAATGTTCCCTCCTCGTTCCAGCGACTATCAGCGACCGATCGAATTTGGTGAGAGCTGATGATCGTTCTTGACACAAATGTTGTCTCTGAACTGGTGAAGACGTCGGTCGACGCCTCGGTCAAGCAATGGATCACGGAGACTGATCCGCGCGATCTCGTGATGACGGCTGTTTCCCGTGCGGAGATCATGTATGGAATTGCCAGATTGCCGGAAGGCAGACGTCAGGAGCAGCTAAGGCGCGATGTTTCGGAAGTCTTTGGGACTGACCCTGATGGTCTACTTCCGTTTGATGCTCCTGCCGCAGACTGGTACGGCGAGATCATCGCTGAACGCGAACGAGGCGGTCGACCGATAGGTGTCCTTGATGCCCAGATTGCTGCCATTGCCCGCACATACGGCGCCAGTGTTGCCACGCGCAATGTTCGCGACTTTGAGGGCGTGGGAGTCGAGGTTGTGAACCCGTTTGAGTAGGAGATATGAGCGACTAACAGAGATGCGTGCCTGATCTTTAAGGTGGCCAATTCGCTAAG
>JBATQJ010000084.1:0-8139 GCA_049291975.1 Scrofimicrobium sp. | reverse complement strand
GGCCTCCGCAGGTTACATAACGGAGGTGGAGTGCCCTGGGTGTCACCTCCCGAGGGATGCGGAGCCGGGTGAGTGCACTCATCCTTCGCATGAGTGGGGAGTGCGCCTGCGAATCGGCTCAGATCGCATACGAGACGAACTACAGAGAGCATTTCCCGACGTTCCGGTTGTCGCCTCTTCCTCGACCGCCGGAATCCTCGACCAGGTGGAGGAACGCTCGGGAATCGTCGTCGCCACCACCTCTTCGGAACCGAACGTTGAGGGCGGTTACGGTTCTATTGTGATTGCGGAAGCCGAGTCTGTCGTCTACACGGATTCACTCGACGCCCAGCTTGAAGCTGAGCGGCGCTGGATGGGAGCGCTGGCTCTTTCTCGGCCTGCGGCGCCAGCCATTATCGTGGGAACCCTACCCGAATCTCTCGAACAATCAGTTGTCCGGTGGCAACCAGAAATTCTGGCCGTCCAAGAGCTACAGACTAGGACCGAACTCGGCTTCCCGCCGAGCCGCTGGCTGGTGAGTGTCACCGGCGCTCCTAAGGCTGTTGAGGAGGCCATCTCTGCGGTTCGTGCGGCCGCTTCCCGGGTGCAGACGGACCGACCGGTAGGTCGCTTGGCCCCAATCGCTGTCGTCAGCGTCTCGCCACCGCAAAGGGACGAGGAGGGAGAGACCGTCAGTCGCCTAATCGCATCCAGCGTGCCAAAGATGACAGGCCAGCTAATGGCCTCCCTGCGACAGGTACAGATCAACCGATCAAAGAACGGGATGTCTCTTTTACGGATCGAAGTCAACCCCAGTCAAGTCGCAGGCGCATTCTGACTTGACGCCAGCTAACTGTCGGCGCGTTCACCCTCTAAGCTGGAACGGTGCGAATCGTTTTTGCTGGAACTCCCGAAGTTGCTCTGCCGACCCTGCACGCCCTAATCGACTCTGAACACGAAGTCGTCGGGGTAATAACGCGTCCGCCAGCCGCGAGGGGCCGCTCGAAGAAGCTGGTGGATTCACCGGTGGGGACTCTGGCCAA
Source organism: Scrofimicrobium sp. (assembly GCA_049291975.1). Taxonomy (GTDB): domain Bacteria; phylum Actinomycetota; class Actinomycetes; order Actinomycetales; family Actinomycetaceae; genus Scrofimicrobium. The sequence goes on along the minus strand of JBATQJ010000084.1, from coordinate 7,117 downwards.
GCAAGAGGGCTTGAATCTGCGCGAGACGTCCCGGCCCTCTTCCCAGGAAGACTTGGAGTGGCTCGTGGGTCTGCGGGCGGACGTCGGAGTGGTGGTCGCGTACGGCGCACTATTGACTCCTGCCGTTCTGGCTTCGACAGAACTCGGCTGGATCAACCTCCACTTTTCTTCACTTCCAGATCTGCGCGGAGCGGCCCCGGTTCAACGTGCAATCCTTCGAGGTGACACAGAGATCGGTACGACGGTGTTTCTCTTGGACCCGGGAATGGACTCGGGGCCGATCATTGAGACACAGAGGCGCGCGTTCGTTACGGATGCGTCCTCGGGCGAGGTCTTGCAAGAGTTGTCGGTGATCGGCGCGACACAGGTGACGGCGGCACTGGCGAAGCTGGGGGCCGCCGGGTACGTGCCCTCGCCACAGGAAACCGGACCCGATGACTTCCTGGTGACCGTAGCACCGAAACTCCGTAAGGAAGACGGGTTCATCAGCTTCGCGGATACCGCAAGACAAACTGTGAATCGAACCAGGGCGGTGACGCCGACTCCAGGGGCATGGACTTTTGATACTGCGGGAAAGTCGATGAAACTGAGAGGAGCTAGGGTAAGCGATCAAACCTCGCTCGCGCCCGGGCAAATATCGATAGTCGGCCAGCAACTCATGGTTGGAACCGCAGATTCAAACATCATCCTCTCGGAGGTGGCACCCGCTGGAAAGTCCTGGATGCGCGCCGCCGACTGGGCCCGTGGAGCCAGGATGACAGAGGATGATCGACTAGGGGTTGGGGGAACTCAGTGAACAACGGCGGACCCAAGGGGCGCAGGGGATCGAAGAGTGTTGATGCTCCTCGGCTACTAGCTGCCCGCGCCCTCGTCTCGATAGACGAAGACGCTCAGTTTGCGAACCTGCTACTTCCCAAGATGCTCCGCGAAGAACAGTCCGCTAACCCGCGCTTCTCGCCACAGGATGCAGCATTCGTAAGTGAACTGGTCTATGGGACTACTCGACGTCAGCGAACGCTCGATCAGGTTCTCACGCCACTTTCCACGAAGCCGCTGGACCAACTAGACGCCCCGGTACGGGCGTGCCTTCGTCTGGGTGCGTACCAGCTGATGTACATGAGGGTCCCTGATCACGCGGCGGTTTCCGAGACCGTCTCCGTCGCCCGAGAACTTTCCGGAGACGGACCCAGCAAGACTGTGAATGCGGTGTTGCGTTCTCTGCTTAGACAGGGGACCGACGAGGCTCTGACCAAGGCGGTGGATAGCGTTCCTCGCCAGTATCGCCTCGGCATTGAACAGTCGCATCCCGACTGGATCGTTGATGCTTTCCGCGAATCACTGAGACTGCGCGGCTTCCCGGAGACGACTGTGGGGGAGGCACTAGAGGCAAATAACACGGCGGCTCAGGTGACCCTTGCTGCCCGTCCAGGCCTAGTTGATCCCCAAGATCTCGCCGAGGAAGCAGAAGACGTGCTACGCGTCAGTGCTTACCAGGGAAACCTCGCCGAAACATCCGTGATTCTCAGTGGGGGAGACCCCGGTGCGCTTCCGTCCCTCAGAGCCGGTGACGCAGGGGTTCAGGACGAGGGCTCACAGTTTGCGGCACTGCTACTCGCAGGTGCGCCTCTGGGTCCCGGGCCGGACAGCAAGTGGTTAGACCTCTGTGCTGGTCCGGGAGGTAAGGCCGCCCTCTTGGCAGCCGTGGCGAAGCAGCGGGGAGCCACTGTGACAGCGAACGAGGTTAGTCCTCGCCGCGCTCGGCTTATTGAGCGCTCTGTGCAGGCGCTGGATAACGTGACCGTCACCGTTGAAGATGGACGGGAAATCGAGGGAGAAGATCTCTACGACCGCGTTCTTGTGGATGCTCCCTGTCTGGGACTTGGTTCCCTGCGTCGGCGACCGGAGTCAAGGTGGCGTCACAGCGAAAGTGACCTGGATGAATTACTCCCACTGCAACGAGGACTTCTAGATGCCGGAATCCGGCTGGCACGGCCCGGCGGGGTCATCGCGTGGGTGACTTGCTCACCACACCGCAGCGAAACGGTTGACCAGGTCGCTCGTGTCGTAGAAGACGGCGGAGTGAGCCTGCTGAACGTCTATGATGTGGCTGCCGGTCTCACCCTCGAGGACTTGCGGGGCGCCGTAAGTGTCCCGGAAGGTTTGGCCCCAACCCCGGAAGCTGTATTACTAAGCTCGCTACAGCTCTGGCCCCACATCCATAAGACCGACGCAATGTACATCGCGCTCTTGAAGAAGGAAGAGGTTGAATAGAAATGACCGACGTCCGCAAAGCGAAGATCGCTCCCTCGATTCTGTCTGCCAATGTTGGAAAACTCGATGACGAGATCGTCCGGGTAGAAAATGCCGACCTAGTGCATGTTGACGTGATGGACGGGCACTTCGTTCCAAACCTGACCTGGGGCTTTCCTGTCGTGAAGTCCTGTGTTGATCAAGGCATTCTCCCGGTTGACGCGCACCTGATGATTGAAGACGCCGACAGGTGGGCCCCGAAGTATGCCGACCTTGGCTGCGCCAGTGTTACCTTCCACGCCGAGGCTGCGACGGCTCCGATCACGCTGGCACGAAACCTTCGGGCGGCAGGCTCTAGGGCCGCCGTGGGGTTCAGACCAACCACGCCCGTCGAGGGCTATCTCCCGTATCTCTCGGAGTTCGACATGATTCTTGTGATGACCGTCGAGCCGGGATTCGGGGGCCAACGATTCCTGGAACCAGCACTTGAGAAGATCCGCCTTATTCGCGGGACCGCAGATGACATGGGGCTTGACCTGGACATCCAGGTTGACGGTGGCATCGACCGGAAGACCATCGCGAGAGTGGCAGAGGCCGGGGCGAACGTGTTTGTGGCAGGTTCGGCGGTCTACGGTTCGAAGGACCCGACTAGGGAAGTCGAGGTCCTAAGGGAACTGGCTACCAAGGCAATGGTGGGGTAGGCCACCTTCTGCACCCGGTGAAACACTAGTGAAGTTTCGTCAGTCTTAGTGGCATAATCGAAAATAGCTTCGGGGTCGGTGAAAGTCCGAGCCGGCGGTCATAGTCCGCGACCCGCACCCAGTGCGGTTGAGCTGGTGAAACTCCAGCACCGACGGTTAAAGTCCGGATGGGAGAAGCGATGGCGTCACTTGACGCCGTCCTCGTGCACCCCGAAGTGGGGGAAAGCATTGGGAACACTGACCCACAGGAAACAGGAGAGCCGTCAGCTTGCGTGGACTGCTCCGGTGCTGTTTGCCCTGTTGCTGATTGCTGCATGGTGGCTTTTCACAAACTTCGCCGACATTGAGTCGTGGGTCTTTCCTTCCCCCCAAGCGTTTGTCCAAGCCGCGGCTGGACTACTGACCGAGTCATGGTTTTGGCAGAGTATGGCGGTTACGGCCGGCGAAGCGCTTACTGGAGCCTTCCTCGGCACCGCGATTGCCATTCCGCTCGCGTGGATCATTTATCGTTCAAGTATCATCCGGGCGGCGATTGAACCCTTCTTGGGAGCGACACAGGCAATCCCTGCAATCGCTTTGGCCCCTCTGCTGGTCCTGTGGATCGGACATGGCTTCGTGCCAATCGTTACTCTCTGTGCGCTAATGGTGTTCTTCCCGGTACTGGTTTCGACAGTCGTTGGACTTCGAGGCTTGGATCCGGATGTACTCGATGCTGCGGCGATCGACGGGGCGGACGGGCTGCGGCTGATCTGGTCCGTTGAAATGCCCATGGCTGCCCCGGTAGTCCTGGCAGGGATACGAAACGGATTCACCCTCTCGGTAACCGGGGCTGTGGTGGGTGAGATGGTGATGGGCGGCACCGGACTGGGTCAGACCCTAGCGCAGCAACGATACAACCTGGACACGGCAGGGATGTTCGTCACCGTCGCGGTCCTCTGCCTGCTTGCGATGATGCTGTACTCACTCATCTACTCCACTGAACGACGAATCAAGCGAGATACCCGGCCGAAGAACCGATACCGGACTGCGAGCGCCGAGCCGCTGTCTGACACTGCTACTCAAGGAGATAGGAATGTCCGTTAGCTCTGGAATCACCCGTATTGGACTGGTTGCCGTAGTCGCGGCGCTAGCTACTTCCTCACTTGCGGCCTGCAGCACACAGGGGACTGAACAGAGTGCGACCGACCTCGCGGGAGCCTCTGTCCCTATTGGACGCGGGGGCGAGGAGGTCACGATTGGCCTCACCTACGTCCCCAACGTGCAGTTCTCTCCTGTCTATGTTGCCGCAGCCGATGAGATCTTTCGCGCGGCAGAGGTCGGTCCGGTAATTCGACATCACGGCAGTGACGAGGGTCTATTTACCGCACTTACTTCGGGCGAAGAGGATATAACAGTCGCAAGCGGTGACGAGGTGCTACAGGCCAGGGCCGCAGGCCTGGATCTGGTCGCAATTGGCGCGTACTACGACCAGTACCCGGTGGCGATCATCTCCAAGGAGGGCAGCGGAATCGATAGCCTCACCGATCTTAAGGGCAAGAGCATCGGCCTGCCGGGTGAATTTGGTTCGAACTGGTTCGGTCTACTAGCGGCACTGGACAGGGCGGGACTCGAACCATCGGACGTGACGATTGTCTCCGTTGGATACACGCAGGCCGCATCGCTAGCAACGGACGCCGTGGATGCGGTTGTGGGATTCGTTAACTCGGATGCGGTGCAACTAGAGCAGATGGGAGTCAAGACGGTGGTGTTGCCACTAGCAGACTTCGATGTCCCACTGGTTGGTGCGACCATCGTCACGACCAGAGAGTGGCTGGAGTCTCATCCTGACCTTGCCCGCTCAGTTGTCGAAGCGGTAACGGCAGGAATGGATCGAGTGATCCAGAATCCGCAACACGCACTGGAGGTCACCGCCAATTGGGATCCGTCTCTGCGACAGGGGGAGGCCCGCGCCACTGCCGCCAGACTGCTTGAGGCGACGATTCCACTGTGGGAACGCTCAGATGGAAAGGCATCTGCGGTTCAAGACATTGAGACCTGGAACCGAATGGCACCGTTCCTTTCGGGCATTCTTGGAGTTCCCGAGGTCGACATGGGACTAGATCAGGCGGTTACCAATGACTTTGCAAGTTAGCGCAAGAAACTGGAATGAGGCTTGGACAGCATCAGTCCTGATCAGGTAACCGACGTACGCTACTGCCCATGAACACCTTTGAAGATATGTACCAGCAGATAGTTCAAAGAGCCAGTGAACGCCCAGAGGGCTCACGCACGGTGGTCGAACTTGATGCAGGTGTCCATGCGATCGGTAAGAAGATCGTTGAGGAAGCCGCAGAGGTTTGGATGGCAGCGGAGTACCAAAGTGACGCCGAACTAGCTGAAGAGGTGTCACAGCTGATCTATCACACACAGGTCCTAATGGTCGCCAAGGGACTGTCACTCGAAGACATCTACAAGTATCTCTGAGGCTCAAATGCTACGAATCGCAGTACCCAATAAGGGATCCCTTTCCGAAGCTTCTGTTGATCTGCTTGCCGAAGCGGGTTATCGCACCAAGCGCCGCGGCCGCGAACTGGTAATTGTCGATCCTCGCGGTGACACTGAGGTATTCTTCCTGCGCCCTCGAGATATTGCGGTCTATGTGTCAGAGGGCCGGGTGCACGCGGGCATCACGGGGCGTGATCTTGTTGCTGATTCGCCGGCCGGTGCAATTGAGCTAATGGGGCTCGGCTTTGGACGATCATCCTTTCGCTTTGCTGCGCCAGTGGGCACTGCGCGTTGCATTGAGGACCTTGAGGGGAAGCGGGTCGCGACATCATACGATCACCTGGTACGCAATTACCTGAACGAGTGCGGCGTAGGGGCACAGGTGGTCCACCTGGATGGCGCTGTCGAGTCCTCGATTCAACTCGGGGTCGCCGATGCCATTGCTGACGTTGTCGAGACCGGATCAACTCTGAAAGCTGCCGGACTTGAAGTCTTCGGCGATCCAATCATGGAGTCTGAAGCCATCTTGATCACGGGCGAACAGCATGAAGGTGAGCCCCAACTAAAAGTCCTGGTAAATCGGATTCAGGGTGTTCTGGTCGCAAGGGACCACGTACTGGTGGATTACAACATTGAACTCGACAACCTGGCGCGAGCAACGCTGATTGCTCCGGGACTTGAGTCGCCAACGGTGTCGCCTTTGGCAGAAGAGAACTGGCGAGCCGTTAGAGTAGTAGTGGGTCGAAAGGCCATGAATCAAGTCATGGATGAGCTGCTCGCGGTGGGTGCCAAAGGCATCATCGTCACTGAACTTGCAGCTTCAAGACTCGGGTAGATATCGATTAGCAGTCGGGAGGCGCATTGTCTGAGCAACGGGCAACGACCTCCCTGAGATTACTGATTCTTACCCTCAATCTGCTCAACACCGATCTGGGACTCACCGCTAGCGCTCTAGTTGAGCGGGTTCCCGGATACGAGAGCCCGGAACCTGATTCCGCCATGCGCAAGTTTGAGCGTGATTTAGCCACGCTTCGTGAGACGGGGCTAGACGTTGAGACCCTTCAACACTGCAGCCCGCCCCGATACCGGATTCCCCGAAGTCGCTATCAAGTAGGCGACTTGCTGAGCGACGGCGAATTTCAACTGCTGAGCCGCGCGGCGAGCTCCTGGACTGACGTGGCTGCAACTCAGGGTGGCGTCGTTGCAAATAAGTTACGTGCAGTGAGTTCGCTCGATTCCACCCCGACCGCTCCAAGCACGAACCTGTCCCTCGAAGGGGGCGCATACACGCCCGCGCTGCACGCCGCGATTCTCCATTCACAGCCGGTCAGCTTCTATTACCAGTCACGAACCGGACTTGAGGAACGTGAAGTCGCGCCCTGGAACCTGATTGCCAGGGGTAATGCGCTCTACCTGTGGGGATTCGACCTGAATCGCTGGGACGCTCGACTATTCAGGCTCTCACGTTTTCGTAGCGTTCCGGTTCTGATTGCTGAGAAGGAAGCGACAGTCCCAACCGGGGTACTGACACCAAGGGAGTTTGACTACAACTCCTTCCTAATCGAGCCTCTTCTGGCAGTGCGAAGGGACTCCGCTCCGCTGGTTCGGATGAGAGCGAGCGTTGTTGACACCCCTGACGGGTGGGCCCTTCCCAAAGGTTGGGAATGCCTGCGGGGTAGACG
>JBATQJ010000083.1:0-34016 GCA_049291975.1 Scrofimicrobium sp. | reverse complement strand
TCCGCCCTCGTCGGAAACGCCGAACAGTGGATCTCCCAGTTCCGTCTGGCTCACGAGCCCGAGGGAGCCGACAGACTACTTCCGTCTCCTCTTCCCGAGTCAATTCCCTTCGGATCACTCAGTAGCTGTAACGATGAGAACTGCTCTGCCATCGGGGCCTTTGAGGAGCGCCTCCGTTGCGAGGCGAAGGACCTGGTTTGGGACGGCAGACCGATGCTGATGACGACGAGCCCTGTCCTTGCGCGTCAGGTTGGCGAAACTGCCATTGCGCTCGCGTCCACCAGCACCGCCGGACACATAATCTGGGCGGGTCTGGGCGGCCCACGCGGTGAGCGGTGTTGCAACAACTACGGCGACGTTCTGCGACTTATTGAGTCGGAATTGACGACAGGGGAAGATCCCTCAACCCGGCAACCCGCCACGATAATCATTCCTGATCTTTCGACCATGCTTCAGTCCCTTCAGTCCGCAGTGGGGGTGGAGCGGGCAAATGAATGGTTCACCCGACTCCTCGAACTGGCCGAAACCACGACTCTGCGCCTCATTTGCGTCGCCATATCGGGTGGATCTTTCGTCGAGCGATTTCCCTGGCGGATGTTTCGTTTCTCCTCTGCTGACCAGATCAGTTATCCCAGAATTGCCGCGTACATGCCGGGAGAACTGAGCGGAGAGCGTCCCAGACCCTCACAGTTAGTCTCTGACCATCCACGAAGGGTTGTGGTGACGCTCCCCGATGGAAGCAGCGTATACGCGCAACTAGTTGAACCTGCACCTACGGACGTTGCCAGGCCCCTCACTCTGGCGCAACCGATCGAGGGGAGGCCTGGGCTAAGTGGGATGAAAGTTCCCGTGACCGACCCACGGAAGGCTGCCCTGGTTGTCATCAGTGCAGACCCCTCCATGGCCGATCCGGTGGCCGTCGCCCTCGGCGGAGCAGATCGTTTCGAATCCATAGAGCACGTTGACCCCTCCGGATGGACCCGGATTGTCCCGTCACCCCACCGGGTCACCGCTGCGATTGAGCCGAGTCGTGAGTTGACGCGATGGCTCACGACCGGACTCGGTGCATCTGGCGCGTGGGCTTTGGCATCGCTGCCATTCCCGCAGCAGTGCGGTTTTGTATGCTACGGCACAAAGATCGGGACGCTCGTCCTGTAGCTGCATGGGGATAGTGAGTGTTCGCACACAAAACGGCAGAGTTATGAACATTCCCCTATTGCCGATGCCGCCGCGTTGGCCGAAACTTGATCCATACAAAAGCAACGGGGCCTGAGCGCAGCCTCGCGTGACGGCCAACACAAGGAGCCGATTAATGGACTGGCGAAGCCGAGCCGCATGTCTGAACGTGGACCCTGAACTCTTCTTCCCTATCGGAAACACAGGTCCAGCGCTCTCGCAGGCTACTGAGGCTAAGGCCGTCTGCTCTTCTTGTGACGTTGAGGAAACTTGCCTTCGTTGGGCAATGGACAACAACCAGGACTCGGGTGTCTGGGGTGGAAAGAGCGAAGAAGAGCGCCGCTCTCTCAAGCGTCGCGCCGCCAGAGCACGCCGCGCCTCGTAGCTGACTACTCCTGACTGTTTAGTTCCTCAGTAAAACGTAGCTCGGCCCTGGTTCCTCCGCTGGCTAGGTCGGACCAGCTGATCGTTCCGTGAAGTTCTCCGTTCACCATTGCTGTGACGATCTGTGTGCCCAGACCACGGTTGCTTCCAACAAGATCTAGTTCGTCTTCCTCTTCCTCGACCGAACCCTGATCCTCGACCGCGATTGTCAGGACATCACCGTCTCGGTTCGCAATGACCTTGATGATGCCACCTTCCGACGGCGTTCCGTGTTCGACAGCGTTCGACACCAGTTCGGCAAGAACGGTTGCAAGGGCGGAAGCGTGCTCTGCACCCACCTCCCCGAACTCTCCCGAGATCTGCAGATCGACTGGAATACTTGCCGTCGCCACCTGGGCTGACATCTGAAGAATTCGAGGCGCGACGTCGTCGAACCGAACGACCTCGTCAACATTTTGCGCCAGGGCGTCGTGGACCGAAGCAATCGATTCGACGCGCCTACCGGCCTCACGCAGGGCCTCTTTCACCTGAACCGAGGCATTCCTCCGCTCCTGGATCCTCAAGAGCGCGGATACCGTTTGCAGGTTGTTCTTCACCCGGTGGTGGATTTCCCGAATGGTCGCGTCCTTAGTCATCAACTGCTGCTCTTGACGCCTCATCTCCGTCACATCACGGGTGAGTATCACAGCGCCCACCCGATGACCAGATTGCAACAGGGGAATCGCCCTCATAACAACGGTCGTGCCATGGGAGGTTACATCGACCCGCCAGGGTGCCTTCCCCATCAGGACAACAGCGAAAGTCTCCTCGATTCGCTCCACGTCGCTCATGGCCTGTGTGACCGCTTCGATCAGCGTGCGGCCGGTTAGGTGTCCCTCTACTCCTAGTCGTCTCATTGATGAGTTCGCGTTCGGACTCGCCTCCAGGACAACACCGTCGGAGTCAAGCAGAACAACGCCGTCCGTTACCCGCGGAAGCCCGTGCGCGGACGAGGTCGGAGCGTCAGGGTCCGGGAACGTCCCGTCTGCCACCATCTCGCAGAGCACGACCGCTGCCAGCAGAGTCCACTCCTGGGATCCAGCCTGCCTGGACGCAGCTGACATGTTCGCCTCGCGGCTCATCACTGCCAGAACTCGCCCCCTGTGCACAACCGGCACGTAGGAGACGCTGGCGGAGTACAGCCCGGCCCAAGTCACGGTATCGGGTTCGACGATCTGTCCCGTGCTCCAAGCCTTCTGAAGCTCCTCCGTTCTCGATGCTGCCGCATAAAGCCCCACCACATCTTCAACATGAAGAGTTGCGGTCGTCGCCGATCGACTCAGCGCTGCGGCGACAAAACGCCCGTCGATAGTGGGGAGCCAAAGAACCAGATCAGCTGACGCCAAGTCTGCAATGACCTGCCACTCTGATCGCAACATACGCAACCAGCCCAAATCGTCTGGAGACAACGGCAGTGCATCGTGAGTGTCGATGAGTTCTTGGAAGGTACGCATGAGTCAAGACTAGTTCGCGTCTGTCCTTCAGCGCCCACGTATCTGTCATCCCCAATAGGATTAGGAGCGGAGACTCAAACATTCGGTTTGAGGACTATCTCAGGAGTAAAGATGGAATTCAAAGAGGAATATGAGTACGACGCCCCGATCAATGCTGTCTGGGCAATGTTCTCGGACCCGAGTTATGCGGCTCTTCGTGCCTCAAAATTGCAGCTGGCAGACCCCGAGGTCACGGTGAACGCCAGCGGTGATCGAATCTCATCAACTACCCGTGTGGCTGTCCCGACTGAAATGTTGCCTGCGGCAGCGAAGCGCTTCATCAGCCCTAATACAAAGGCGACGCTGGCGGAGCAATGGAGCCGTCCGAGCGACGATGTTGTCCGAGGAACCATGGAACTTTCGGCCGCCGGTGTTCCCGGAAACATCAAGCTCGCTTCTGTCCTCACCGCCGACGGTGCCAAGACCAAGGTTACGTTGAACGGAACCGTAGTGGTAACGATCCCCTTCCTCGGCAAACGATTGGAGGCGGAAGCTGTAAAGCTTGCCCCAATGATCGTGAAGGGTGAGCAGGAGGCCTCGGCAGAATACCTCGCCTCGCACTAACTATCCAGGACCGCCCTAAAGCAACAAAGCAGGAGGAAAGCAATGGCACAGGAAGCAACCGCCCCGAAAACTCTCAGCGTGAATCGAATCGGAACCAGAGAGTACACCGCCTCGAACTCGAAGGGCGCAGAGTTGGTAATCGGCGACGGGGAAGGGCAGTTCACCCCTGGCGACCTACTCAAACTCGCGATTCTCGGTTGCAACGCGCTCTCATCCGACGCCCGTTTCGCCCGCGCGTTAGGCGACGATTTCCAGTTGAGTGGGACAGTCAGTGCCAAGTATCTGGAATCAGAGGATAGGTTCACGGAATTCTTTGTTGAGCTTGCTCCCGTTCTTGGAAGCATGTACCCAGAAGACAGAGAGCGTCTGCTTCGACGTGCCTCCGGGGCCATTGAGCGCTACTGCACCATCAGTCATACCGTCACCGAGTCGGCTCCGACTTCCCTGACAATTGACGGTGAGCCGCAATGACGGCTGACCGTCAGTACGAGGATCTACTGAGGGATGTCCTAGATAGCGGGACACGTAAGGAAGACCGGACAGGGACAGGAACCCTCTCGGTTTTCGGAAGGCAGCTACGCTACGACCTGTCCGAGGGATTTCCAGTAATAACGACCAAACGCGTCCACCTCAAGTCAGTGATTGGCGAACTGCTCTGGTTCCTCAGCGGATCATCAAACGTCGCCTGGCTTCAGGACAACGGCATACGGATTTGGAATGAGTGGGCGGACGAGAACGGTGAGCTGGGCCCGGTCTACGGCGTCCAGTGGCGCTCCTGGCCCGGCCCTGATGGCACCAGTATTGACCAGATCAGTGAGCTAGTTGAAACCATCAAGACCAACCCCGATTCACGGCGAATGATTGTCTCCGCATGGAACGTCGGCCAGCTTCCTGAGATGGCTTTGATGCCTTGCCACGCGTTCTTTCAGGTCTACGTCGCGGACGGAGAACTCAGCCTCCAGCTCTACCAGCGAAGCGCCGACCTGTTCCTGGGCGTACCATTCAATATTTCCTCCTACGCTCTTCTAACCCACATGCTGGCACAGCAGAGTGGACTTGAGGTCGGTGACTTCATCTGGACCGGCGGTGACTGCCATATCTACCTAAACCACCTTGACCAGGTCGAAGAACAGTTGTCACGCGAACCATATGAGTTTCCGACTCTGCGGTTGACGCCTGCCGAATCGATCTTCAACTACGACTTTGATTCGTTTGAGGTGAAGGACTACCAGCATCACCCAGCGATCCGAGCCCAGGTTGCGGTGTAGATGAGTAGCGCCGAAGCCGCCGCTGGTTCTCGTCCGGTCCGCGCCTCCATCTGGGCGCAGGACCGAAACGGTGTGATTGGGGACGGGGCGGGAATGCTGTGGCACGTGCCAGCAGACTTTAAGCACTTCAAGGAGTCAACGATCGGGTGCCCGATCATTATGGGCCGCGCCTCATTTGAAGCATTGGGCGACCCGCTTCCAGGTCGAGCCAATGTCGTCATCACTCGCTCCCCTGACTATCGGGCAGACGGCGCCCTGGTAGCCCACTCCATCGAGGAAGCTCTGGAGCTAGCGGACCGCTGCGCGGTGGAGAGCGGAGCTAGAACCGTGTGGATCACCGGCGGCGGTTCCATTTACCACGAGACCATGGCTCTGGTAGATGAACTGGTGCTCACCAACCTGGACCTGAGCATCCCCGGCGACGGTCTGAAACTGGTAATGGCGCCAACTATCGACCCCGAGATTTGGCAGATTGACTGGGACCGAACGGACGAGGACTGGCGCCCCCGCTCTGGCGATGCCCGGTGGAAGGTCACCACCTACGTAAGGCGTTAGGCACGCAGTGACTCGCGATAGGCCATGACTTCGTCATACTTGGGCAAGAGACCCTGCTCAAGCGCTTCTGCGAGTGTCGGCGCCTCCAGGTCTTTCGGTGAGAGCACCGGGCTGATCGGATTGCCACTTCCATCCTCATTCGGCCACTCGATCCCGATTTCCTCGTCGAGGGGGAAGACCCCGAACTCACGTCCGGGCGCGTAGCCGCTGGAAACCATGTAGCAAACGGTCGAGTTGTCCTCCAGCGCCATGAATGCATGACCCAGGCCCTCGGAAATGTAGAGAGTGCGCGGAGAACGAGAGTCGAGTAGTACCGCCTCGTACTTCCCGAATGTTGGCGAACCAACGCGGATGTCAACCACGACGTCAAGCACTGCCCCTCCCAGGCACGTGACGTACTTTGCCTGTGAAATAGGAAGCTGAGAGAAGTGGATTCCTCTAACGACGCCTGCCCTGGAGTTAGAAACATTGACCTGTGGCGCGCTGAAAGAGTGCCCAACTGCCTCCTCGAACCCCTCTCGCTTGAACATTTCCATGAACCAACCGCGATCATCTCCATGCAGGGTGGGCGTAACCTTCCACGCGCCTTCAATATCAAGTGGTTCCCAGGTCATTACCGGCTCCTAACGAACGAATGTGACCGAGCGACTATCCTGCTGGCGGTCCTACCAACGCAACCCTATTCTCTTCGGTACCCTTAACCGCAAAGATGAGTCGATCCCGTGGCGGGTTCCTCACTCTCATTCGAAATCAGTTCTGCGGAAGGTGTCACCGTGAAGGTCCTAATTACCGGCGGGTATGGAATGCTGGCGCAGGATGTCATTCGTGAACTTGAGTCACGTGGAGTCGAAGTGGTCGCCGCCGATAAGGACACCCTCGACATCCTTGACCTACCCGCGCTGAGCGAGCGGCTGCAACTTGAAAAGCCGGATGCACTGGTGAACTGCGCCGCCTGGACCGCCGTCGATGCGGCAGAGGAGAACGAGGCGGGAGCGTTCCTCATAAATGCGGTTGCCACCCAGAACTTGGCCAGGGCCGTGACAAAGGTGGGTGCGCGGCTGGTCCACATTTCAACCGACTACGTCTTTGACGGTGAGAGTGAAACGCCGTACCAGGCGGCCGATCCTGTGAGTCCGCTCGGCGCGTACGGCCGCACCAAGGCCGCCGGCGAATGGGCGGCGCGCTGTGAAGCTCCCGACACCCTGATTGTGCGCACCGCTTGGCTCTACGGTCGCGGCGGAAACTGCTTCCCCAAGACTCTGGCTCGCGGTCTTGAAAAGAACGGATCAGCGAACGTCGTTGATGATCAGCACGGACAGCCGACCTGGACAGGGGACGTTGCGCGGATCATTGCTGACTTACTTGAAACCAATGCTCCTGCGGGCATCTACCACGCAACCAGCTCCGGCCAAACGACCTGGTGGGGCTTCACTCGCGCCATAGCTGAGTCGATTGGAATCGACCCGGAAGTTGTCAAAGCGGTGACATCTGAAGAGTTCGTGCGTACCGCCCCGAGACCAACCCATTCTGTTCTCGGCCACGATTCATTGGTAGAAGTAGGAATCGAACCCATTGGCCCCTGGGACCAGCGCTGGCAGATTGCAAGCGAAGAGGTGCTCGCAGCACGCTAACGTCCTGCTGTGACGGCAGTCTGATTCCTGACGGCCGCAGCCAAACACGTGTTCTTAACTACTCAAGTCTGATTGCCCGAACCGCTTGCGGATCACGTATGCCATCTTCGTCTACCGATCATTCCCATGAGGTGACAACGTGTATGAGACTAATGGCCTGGTTATGGCCAGTTTTGTTACCTATTCTTAATGTTGGTTGAGATTTGGCTCATGCTCAACTGAGAATCCAGTTTCCCATCGTTTCGATAGTTCGAGGCACGAAATGCAATCTGCCACTGACGGCACACCAATACCAAGCCATAAGCGTTTTCGATTCGGTCTTTGGGGGGTGATTGCAGCAGCAGGAACAGCCTTCGCTATAGGCGGTTGCGCCTCGAATGGGGCCACCGACGCCGCGTCTGACGGACACGCGGTCGGCGGTGAGGCGGCCCTCGTACTTCCAGACTTGAGCGGGATGATTACCGCCACCGGATTGGGCGGTCGGACGGCACTCTTCATCGGAATGTTCGTCGCTCTTTGTGGGTTGGCCTTCGGATTCATTAGCTACGCGAAACTACAGAAGCTTCCTGTACATAAGGCGATGCTTAATATTTCCGAACTGATTTACACCACCTGCAAGGCGTACCTGGTTAAGCAGGGCAAGTTCCTTCTGATGCTGTGGGCGATCATCACTGCGGTGATCGTTGTTTACTACAAGTTCCTGGTGGGATTCGCCTGGGGCCGCGTTGCCATCATCGTTGCCTTCTCGCTTCTGGGCATGGCTGGCTCTTACGCCGTTGCCTGGTTCGGAATCCGAGTCAACACTTTCGCGAACTCCCGCATGGCTTTTGCATCGTTGAAAGGTAAGCCTCTTCCCCTGCACCAGATTCCGATGCGTGCTGGCATGTCGATCGGCATGGTTCTGATCTCGCTAGAACTCATGATGATGCTGGTCATCCTGCTACTGCTACCACCAGAAATTGGCGGTTCCTGCTTCATCGGCTTCGCCATTGGTGAGTCGCTCGGCGCGTCAGCCCTGCGTATCGCAGGTGGCATCTTCACCAAGATTGCGGACATTGGCGCTGACCTGATGAAGATCGTCTTCAAGATTGATGAGGACGACCCGCGTAACCCCGGCGTCATCGCCGACTGTGTTGGTGACAACGCGGGTGACTCGGTTGGCCCCTCGGCCGACGGATTTGAGACCTACGGTGTCACCGGCGTCGCTCTGGTTACCTTCATCATCCTCGCGGTCCCGGAAGCGGCGGTTCAAGCCCAGCTCCTCGTCTGGATCTTCGTGGTTCGCGCTGCGATGATCATTGCCTCTGGTTTGGCCTACTGGATCAACTCGGCGATCACGAAGTCGCGCTATGCGAACGCCGTGGAAATGGACTTCGAGAAGCCGCTGTCCTCCCTCGTCTGGATCACCTCCGGCCTGTGCATCCTCTTCACGTTCGGCACGACGGCTCTGATACTTGGCGGTTCTGACGGAGGACTCGGTTGGAAGCTCGCCGCAATCGTCACCTGCGGTACCGTGGCGGGCGCACTGATCCCCGAACTGGTCAAGGCGTTTACCTCGACCTCTTCTCGCCACGTTCGCGAAACCGTCAAGTCCTCACGTGAGGGTGGCGCTTCGCTGAACATTCTCTCCGGTCTGGTCGCAGGTAACTTCTCGGCATACTGGCTGGGTATTGCGATCGTCGGCCTAATGTCGGTCGCCTTCGGTATCTCTAACCTGGGCCTCGGAGATTTCATGCAGGCGCCCGCAGTGTTTGCGTTCGGACTCGTGGCATTCGGATTCCTGGGAATGGGTCCGGTAACCATCGCTGTGGACTCGTACGGTCCTGTGACTGACAACGCCCAAAGCGTCTTCGAACTAAGCCAGATTGAGTCGATCCCGAACATCGATGAGGAGATGGAGAAGGAGTACGGCTACAAGCCCGAGTGGGAGCGCGCCAAGCTGATGCTTGAAGAGAACGACGGCGCAGGCAACACCTTCAAGGCGACAGCGAAGCCGGTCCTCATTGGCACGGCGGTCGTGGGATCAACGACCATGATCTTCTCGATCATCATCGGTCTGACTAACGGACTGACCGAGAATCTGGAAAGCCTTTCGATTATGTACGCCCCGTTCCTGCTGGGCTTCATCCTGGGTGGCGCGGTTATCTATTGGTTCTCCGGCGCTTCGATCCAGGCTGTCACGACCGGCGCCTACCGTGCAGTTGAGTTCATCAAGGCAAAGATCAAGCTGGACGACACAAGCGAGAAGGCGAGCACGGAAGACTCCCGCAAGGTTGTCGAGATCTGTACTCAGTACGCGCAACAGGGCATGTTGAACATCTTCCTGGCGGTCTTCTTCATCACCCTCGCATTCGCGTTCGTTGAGCCATTCCTGTTCATCGGATACCTGATCTCAATCGCGATCTTCGGCCTCTACCAGGCGATCTTCATGGCGGATGCCGGCGGTGCTTGGGACAACGCAAAGAAGGTTGTTGAAGTTGACCTTCACGCGAAGGGCACGGCTCTTCACGATGCGACCATCGTTGGTGACACAGTTGGTGACCCCTACAAGGACACCTCTTCCGTGGCACTGAACCCGATCATCAAGTTCACCACACTGTTCGGGCTACTTGCCGTTGAGCTGGCTGTGTCCCTGGTTGGGGACGGATTCCAGACAATGGTTTACGTTTTGGCGGCCGTTTTCTTCCTAATCGCCAACTACTTCGTCTACCGTTCTTTCTACGGCATGCGAATTCAGTCGGGTAAGGATAAGAAGGACGAACCCGCGGAGATCGCACTGCCAGAAGGCGGTGCCGCTGTGGGCGCCTCCTCCAGTTCAGCGGTCAGTTAGGGGTGATTTCAATGAGAGTTGCAGTCAAACGTGATCAAACAGTAATCAGCGAAGACGGGCGCATCGTCGGTCATGACGCTGGTGCCACCCTGGTGCGACGTTTCTTGCGCATCTTTCCGGGCGCTCAGGTAATCGGCCCCTCGGCCCGACGTTGCCATGGCTTTGACGTGGTGCCGCTCGAATTCCTGGATCCAGAGAACACCGTAATCATCAACATGGATGTCCTGGATTCCCCCACCATCTGGAACACGATCTATCAGGCCAGTGGAGGCACTGCCCCGAAGATCATGAACTTTGTGTGGTGGCCGGTATCGTTCCTCGAACGCCCCGAACAGAAGTACACGGCCGCGCTGTCGTGCGCCATGTTCCCAACGTTCGCGGCTTCGGAGCGCACTGCCTCCGAGGTGAAGGAACTGGTCCATAAATCAACCCTGCCCCAGCTGGAAGGGAAGATGAAACTGGAATGGGTCAACCTAGGCTTCCGCGTTGACCACGTTCAGGAACGGCAGGAGACGGCCAAGCCGATCGTCCTTTACCCGGCCATTTATCTGGCACCGGTGAAACGCCCGGACCTGTTCAAGGAAATCGTCGAGCGTGTTCGCAAGCAGGTTCCCATCGAGGTAGAGATGCGCCTGCAGGAATCCTCGCTGATCAGCGAGAAGGCGATGCAGTTCTCTCAACTGCCGTGGGTTTGGGTCGGGCCGCTTACCTCGACGCGTTCCTCTTATTACGAGGCGCTGTCGCGGACCACCGCGTTCCTCGCCACCGCTACCGACGAGTCGTACGGCATGTCGTATGTGGAGGCACTTGGTTCTGGTGTTATCGGTATCCTCCCGGACGAGGAGTGGGCTCGCGCCCTTGTCCCCGTCGACTACCCATTCTTCTACCGCGACAAGGCGACGGCAGAGAAGATGCTGCTGGAGGCCGTCACGGCTCCCGAAGAGTGTCGCAAGGAAATCGACAGGGCGGCCGGTGGTTCATTCATTGACTGGATCGCCCGTCACCACTCAGATGCGGCATTCGACCGTGAGATCACGGAGACCGTAAAGGAGTGGTTCGGCTAGTCCGGAACCACCGTCAGTTCACTTTTGGGGTGCAATACCGACTCTTTTGGGGTCGAAGTTGCACCCCATAGGTGTTTTCGGGAGAAGTTCTGAGCGCTCGCCCCCAGTCTTGTCGCCTGATTCGTAAGACCACTAGGCTTCGTGGGAAGATCTTCTGGTGCTTACGATTCCGGAAACTATTGATACTCAAGTAACTTCCGCAAACTCCAAGTCGACCGGACTAGATACGCCCGGAAGATTCCTGCTCTCAGGGATGCTGGCGGGTGTTTTCATGGGGATCGGCGTTGTCCTCATGGTTTCCACCGCCGGACCAATGTTTGCGGCGGGAGACGGACTCGCGAAGCTGGTCAGCGGCATGGTCTTCGGCAGTGCACTTACCCTCACGGTCTTCGCGGGAGCCGAGCTAGCAACCTCAGCGATGATGGCCCTCCCCCTCGGAGTCCTCACCAAGAGCATCAAACTGGGACGCGCCACCGCCACCCTACTTTTCATCTTTGTCGCGAACCTGGTCGGAGCGTTCGTCTTTGCGCTACTGATCCGAGCCTCCGGGGTCTTGGTTTCAAACCAGGCAGCGGGCGCGATGCTCTCAGACATGCTTGCCAGCAAGGGTCACGAAACTCCCCTTGAACTGTTTGCGAGGGGCGTCCTCTGCAACATCCTTGTCTGTCTAGCAATCTGGATGGGTTCAAGGGTAAGTTCCGACGGCGCCAAGATCGCCCTCATCTTCATCGCAATCACAGCATTTATCGCCTCTGGCTATGAACACGTTATTGCCAACATGTTCACCTACTCCTACGGCATCATCAGCGGTGACCCAAACGGAACCTTTGCCCTCTTCGGCAAGAACCTGCTCTGGGTCGGCTTAGGGAACTTGGTCGGCGGCGGGGTAGTCGTAGCACTCACCTACTGGCTGGTGGCAGGCTCCCCAAGAACGACCCTAACAACCACCGAGAAGTAGCTCCCACATGCCCAGGCTTGCGATATTGGGGTATCGCTTCAGCCTAACAGCGGCCCGCGCATCCCGCGAAACGTGGCTCCGTTTCGAAACGCCCTATGTCTGATAGCCCGCGCGACTGTACCGTTGCGGTGTCGGCGTAGTTCTGCCGACCAGGTCTACCAAGTATTTCCCGCCAAGACCGTTAAGGGGCGCCAGTGGCACAAAAGGGTCAGCTACTGTACGAAGGAAAAGCTAAGAAACTCTACGAAACTGACTCACCCGGTGTTCTGTGGGTTGAGTACTGTGATCAAGCAACTGCTTTCAACGGGGAAAAGAAAGACCAGATCCTCGGCAAAGGCAAAATCAACAACCAGATCAGTGGAATGATCTTCGATCTGCTCGCTGACGCAGGGATTCCCTCCCACTACCTGGGTCAACTTTCTGAAACTGAACAGCTAGTCCAAGCAGTTGAGATCGTTCCACTTGAGGTTGTGGTTCGGAACGTCGCCGCTGGCAGCATTTCCAAACGTCTTGGGATCGAGGAGGGCACCCCACTTGCCTTCCCAATCGTCGAGTTCTTCTACAAGGACGACAACCTCGGCGATCCGCTGATCACCGACGAGCACATCAGGATTCTCGACCTGGCAACCGAAGCCGAGGTCGCTGAGATCAAAGACAAAGCCCTCGCTGTCAATGCTGCACTCACCGATCTATTCGCGAAGTGCGGCATTCGTCTTATCGACTTCAAACTCGAGTTCGGGCGCGACAGTGACGGCAACATCCTGCTAGCAGACGAGGTCTCCCCCGACACCTGCCGTCTCTGGGATGCGAAGACCAACGCCCATCTCGACAAGGACGTATACCGCCGCGACATCGGCGATCTGGTGAGCGTGTACCAGGTGGTCCTCGCCCGCCTTCAAGAGCTCTCGACCGGGCGCGATTGAGCGTTCTCACACGGCGCGACTGAATCTCTCTGAAGCGCTGGCGGGACGACCCGTCCTCGTTCAAGCACCGACAACCAAACAGTTCCCATAACTCAATAGGCCGCAACTCCACTACTTCAACTCCACAACCCTCTAACTCCAGGAGCATTTGCGTGTATTTGGCCAAGGTGTACGTCACCTACAAGGACTCCGTACTAGACCCGCAGGGACAGGCCGTAATGGGTGCCACTCACCGTCTTGGTTATTCGGAGATCACCGACGTTCGCGTCGGCAAGTACTTCGAAATCACGGTGGCAGAGGAGGGGCGCGACCCCGAGTCCGTCATTGAAGAGATAAGTGACAAGCTGCTGGCTAACGTCAACACCGAAACCTACAGCATTGAGATCGAGAAGGTCGATGGTGAGTAAGCCCCGGTTCGCTGTCGTTGTCTTCCCCGGCTCGAACTGCGACATCGACATGCTTAGCGCCCTCATAGACGTGATGGGAGTCGAGGCCGAGGCGGTTCGCCACGACGCCACCACCCTTGAGGGATTCGACGGGGTGATGCTTCCCGGCGGCTTCTCTTACGGCGACTACCTTCGCTGCGGTGCCATCGCTCGCTTTTCACCTGTCATGGAAGAGGTCAAGCGTTTCGCCGAGTCGGGCAAACCCGTGTTCGGCACCTGCAACGGCTTCCAGGTCCTCACCGAAGCCGGTCTGCTCCCCGGCGCTCTCATTGAGAACGAGTCACTGAAGTTCATCTGCAAGACCGTTCCCCTTCGCGTTGAGAACAACCAAACCCGCTTCACCAGCGAATATGACGAGGACGAGGTCATCGCTCTTCCCGTCGCTCACGCCGGCGGCAACTACTTCTGCGATCCGGAAACCCTCGCAGACCTCCAGGAGAACAACCAGATTGTCTTCACGTACGAGGGAGAGAACATCAACGGTTCAACCGCCTCCATCGCGGGTATCACCAACAAAGCGGGCAACGTTCTTGGCATGATGCCGCACCCCGAGCGCGCCGTCGAAGCGTTGCTGGGATCCGAGGACGGGAAGCGCTTCTTCACCTCGCTCATCAATTCGGTGGCAACCGCGGGTTCAACGCAGGAAGCAGGTGTCGCCAGATGAGTAAGATCAACGAACCCAGCCCCAAGGCGATCAAGGACTCCCGCATGTATGCGCAGTGGGGTCTGACGGATGAGGAGTACCACCTCATCGAAGAGGACATCCTCGGACGCATGCCGAACTACACCGAGACGGGACTGTTCTCGGTGATGTGGTCCGAGCACTGCTCATACAAGAACTCGAAGTCGGTTCTGCGTAAGTTCCCCTCCGACGGCCCCCGCGTTTTGCAAGGCCCGGGCGAGGGCGCCGGAATCGTTGACATCGGCGACGACCAGGCAGTGGTGTTCAAGGCGGAGAGCCACAATCACCCCTCGGCCGTTGAACCGTACGAGGGAGCGGCCACCGGCGTTGGCGGCATCATCCGCGACATCTTCTCGATGGGCGCCCGCCCAATCGCGATCCTGGATTCTCTTCGCTTCGGGGAACTCGACAACGACCGCACCAAGTTCCTGCTTCAGGAAGTGGTCGCGGGGATCAGCGGTTACGGCAACTGCATCGGCATCCCAACAGTCGGCGGCGAAGTCTCATTCGACCCATGCTACGAAGGCAACCCCCTAGTCAACGCCATGTGCGTCGGCATCATTGATCACAAAGACATCCAGAAAGGCCGCGCCGCTGGGGCTGGCAACTCGATAATCTACGTCGGAGCCAAAACCGGTCGCGACGGCATCCACGGGGCGACCTTCGCATCAGAGTCGTTCAATGATGGCGAGGAGCAGAACCGCTCCGCAGTCCAGGTCGGCGACCCGTTCATGGAGAAGCTTCTGCTTGAGGCATGCCTGGACCTGATCGTCAACCACGCGGATATCCTCGTCGGAATCCAGGACATGGGTGCGGCGGGCCTGGTTTCTTCAAGCTCCGAGATGGCACACAAGGCCGGGTCCGGACTTCGCCTGTACCTCGATGACGTGCCAGTTCGTGAGCCAGGAATGACCCCTTACGAGATGATGCTCTCTGAGTCCCAGGAACGCATGCTGATCTGCGTAAAGAAAGGGCACGAGGCCGAGGCACAGAAGATCTTCCACGACTACGACCTTGACGGGGTTGTGATAGGTGAGGTTACCGATGACGGTCGCTACCGCCTGTTCTTTAAGGGCGAGGAAGTCGCGGACATTCCCGTTGCTGCCCTAGGTGATGCACCGGAGCAGCAACCCGCGTCGAGCAGACCCACAAGGTTGGATGAGTTCGCCGCACAGGGCACATACCAGCCCGGTCCCCTCGATCCGGCCGAGACCCTATTGAAGCTTCTGGCACAGCCGACCATCGCTTCAAAGCACTCGGTCTTCCAGACCTACGACTCGCAGGTCCGCACGAACACGGTGGTTGGCCCGGGTTCCGATGCGGCAGTGCTAAGGGTTCGTGGAACCGAAAAGGCGCTGGCAATGACGACGGACTGTAACGCCCGCTACCTCTACCTCGATCCCTTCGTCGGTGGTCAGATCACGGTGGCTGAGGCGGCGCGGAACATCGTGGCAAGTGGTGCTAAGCCCCTGGCTATTACCGACTGCCTCAACTTCGGGTCCCCCGAAAACCCGGAGGCATATTGGGAGCTTTCGACCGCTGTTGACGGCGTCGCCGATGCTTGTCAAAAGTTGGAAACCCCGGTCATCTCCGGCAACGTGTCACTCTACAACGAGAGCAACGGCGAAGCTATCTACCCGACCCCGATGATCGGAATGGTCGGACTGGTTGAGAAGCTTGAGCACATCACCACCAGCAACTTCAAGAATGCTGGCGACCTGATCTATGTGCTCGGTGAAACCGGCGCGGACTTCGGCGGCTCAGAGCTGCAGAAGATGCTTGAGGGAAAGATCTTCGGAACCCTGACCGGTTTCGACCTAGAGCAGGAAGCCAAGAACCAAGAGCTACTGCTCGACGCAATCAAAGAAGGACTGGTTGCCTCGGCTCATGACCTTGCGGAAGGCGGCCTCGCGGTTGCCCTGGCCGAGAGTGCTTTCCCCGGCAACTCACTGGCCGGATTCGGCTTTGAGGTCTCGGTGGACTTCCCCGCGACCTGGCTGTTTTCGGAGACCCAGTCAAGGTTCCTCGTTTCAGTGGAACCCACGGACCGCGAACGCTTTGAGCATGCCGTTCCTGAGGCAACCCTCATCGGCACCGTAACTGATGACACGGGCACCATCGCCGCCACCTACAGCTTCACCACCAGCGACGCCAGCTTCACTGTGGACGCCGCTGAAGCCAAGAAGACCTGGGAGGAATCACTCGAGTGCTTGATGAAATGAGCTACCTCGAATCGGACACGAGCAGTCTCAACGAGGAGTGCGGCGTCTTCGGCGTTTGGGGCCACCCCGATGCCGCCCGCATCACCTACTTCGGCCTGCGTAACCTGCAGCACCGCGGGCAAGAGGGTGCCGGAATCGTTGTGAACAACGAGGGTAAGCTCAAGGGTCACCGCGGCCTGGGCCTCGTCTCAACAGTGTTCGCGAACGAGGCCCAGCTAGATCGCCTGGCCGGCCCCGCCGCCATCGGTCACGTTCGCTACGCCACCGCTGGGAGCGAGTCAGTCGATAACGTTCAACCTCTCCTCTTCCGCTTCCAGGACGAGTCGGTGGGCCTGGCTCACAACGGGAACCTTACCAACGCTCGGACCCTGCGGAGGCAGCTTGAGGAGGACGGCGGCATCTTCCACTCGGACTCCGACACCGAGATACTGATGCACCTGATCCGGCGCAGCAGCTGTGTGCGGTTCATCGACCAGCTCAAGGAAGCTCTGAACTCAGTTAAGGGCGGGTTCGCCTACGTTCTTCTCACCAATGATGCCCTGTACGCCGCGCTCGACCCGAATGGCTTCCGGCCGCTCTCAATCGGGAGAATGCGAAATGGCGCTTATGTCGTCGCTTCCGAAACCTGCGCACTCGACGGCGTTGGCGCGGACTTCGTGCGTGATGTGGCTCCCGGCGAGGTAATCACCATTAACGATGACGGCATGACCGTCGATCAGTTCACAACCGACACTCAGCAGGCGATCTGCGCGATGGAGTACATCTACTTCGCCCGTCCCGATTCCAACATCGCCGGAATCAACGTTCACGCGGCCCGTAAAGCGATGGGGATCCACCTGGCGAAGGAGGCTCCAGCCGAGGCTGACATGGTAATCGGTGTCCCAAACTCCTCCCTTTCTGCCTCCTCCGGATACGCCGAAGCATCCGGGATTCCTTACGAAATGGGGCTGGTGAAGAACCAGTACGTTGCACGCACATTCATCCAGCCAACCCAGGAGCTACGCGAGCAAGGCGTGCGGATGAAGCTTTCGGCAGTCCGAGGCGTTGTCTCCGGCAAGCGGGTTGTCATGGTCGATGACTCTATTGTTCGAGGGACAACGAGTAAGCGCATTGTTCAGCTATTGAAAGATGCCGGTGCAGCCGAGGTTCACGTCCGCATCTCGGCACCCCCGCTGGCCTATCCGTGCTTCTACGGAATCGACATCCAGACTCGCGAGGAACTGGTGGCATCCGACCACTCGGTCGAGGAAATGCGCGAGATGATCGGCGCCGACTCCCTCAGCTTCCTCAGTGAAGAGGGACTGCTAGACGCCATTGGCCTTGAGTCCGACGCTCCTTACTCCGGTATCTGTATGGCTTACTTCAACGGCGACTATCCCACTCCTCTTTATGACTATGAGGAGGGCCTACGTGCCTCTCTAGAGGCCCAGGCACTCCGCGAAGCAGAGACCGAGTTGAAGACGGCCACCCGTCGTGAGCTTGACTCAACTGCGACGGCCGAGCCGGTGTTGGCGGTGACCCAATGAGTAACGCATACGCTCAGTCGGGGGTTGACGTTGAGGCCGGATACGAGGTTGTCCGTCGCATCAAGAAGCATGCCAAGCGAACCGAGCGCCCCGGAGTCATGGGTGGCCTTGGAGGCTTCGGCGGCTGCTTCGACCTGGCTTCCCTCGGTCTGAAGGACCCCATCCTGGTCTCAGGAACCGACGGGGTTGGAACAAAGCTCCTGGTCGCAATCGCAACCGGAAAACACGACACAGTCGGCATTGACTGCGTCGCGATGTGCGTC
The DNA here is from genome assembly GCA_049291975.1 of Scrofimicrobium sp. Classification (GTDB taxonomy): domain Bacteria; phylum Actinomycetota; class Actinomycetes; order Actinomycetales; family Actinomycetaceae; genus Scrofimicrobium. Next base: position 15,992 of record JBATQJ010000083.1, on the reverse strand, counting down.
AACGACATCGTTGCTCAGGGTGCCCAGCCGCTCTACTTCCTGGACTACGTCGCAACTGGCAAGAATGATCCGGCTCAGATCGAGGCCATTGTCTCCGGCGTTGCCGAGGGCTGTGTCCAGGCGGGAGCCGCCCTGGTCGGCGGGGAAACCGCTGAAATGCCGGGAATGTACGCAGACGGCGACTACGACCTAGCCGGTTTCGCGGTCGGTGCTTGCGAGCGGGACCAACTGGTTGATGCGTCCACGGTGAAAGAGGGCGACGTGCTGGTTGGGCTCCCCTCGTCCGGGGTTCATTCGAACGGGTTCTCCCTGGTCCGCAAAGTCTTGGATCAAGCGGGCAAGAGTTTTGCTGACACGGTTCCCGAACTCGGTGACGCGACGATAGGTGAAGTCCTGTTGACGCCAACGAGGATCTACGTGAGCGCGGTGCTCCCCCTCGTCCAAAAGAACCTGGTTCGAGGAATCTCGCACGTCACCGGTGGTGGCTTTGATGAGAACATCCCGAGGATGATCCCTGAGGGACTATCGGCGGCGATTGATCTGGGAAGCTGGCCCGTGCCGCCGATCTTCTCCATAATCCAGAACCTGGGCGGGATCGACCCTGCTGAGATGTACCAGGTGTTCAACATGGGCTTGGGGATGGTCCTGGCTGTGCGACCGGGCGATCTGGATGCGGTGGTGGCCTCGCTGAGCAGCCGTGACGAAGAGTTCTACCGGGTTGGTGAAGTCGTTGCGGCAGCTTGTAATGCTGCAGACGCTCCGGTGATCTACAGGGGTTCGTTCGAATGAGGCTCGCGGTATTTGCCTCGGGAAGCGGGTCCAACTTCGAGGCGATTGCCCGCGCTGCGGAAGTGGGTGAAATCCCCGCTGAACTGGCGCTACTGGTCTCGGACCAGCCCGATTGCCTCGCACTGAAACGGGCAGGGAACCGTGGCATTCCGATCCTGGCCCTCTCCCCCAACGACTTCGAGTCAAAGGCCGAGTTTGAGGCAGAGATTGTGAAGGCACTAGATGCAGCCTCAATCGACCTGGTTGCGCTGGCGGGTTACATGCGGATCGTCGGGCCGACCCTGCTTTCGGCGTATCAGGGCCGGATAGTGAACCTTCATCCAGCTCTTCTTCCGGCGTTCCCGGGAGCTCACGCGATCACCGACGCACTGGAGGCCGGAGTCGGCGAAACCGGCGTGACCGTTCACTACATTGACGCTGGAGTCGACACCGGACCCGTGATTGAGCAGCGCACGGTCGCGGTCCTTCCGGGTGATACCGAGGAAACACTTGCAGAGCGCATCCACGTGGTTGAGCATGAGCTTTATCCGAAGGTATTGAGAGACCTCTTGCTAGATCTAGATGGGAGAAACGACATGGCCGTAAGAGTTGGAGTCATCATGGGCTCGATCTCTGACTGGGAAACCATGAAGACCGCTTGCGAGATGCTGGATCAGATGGGTGTCGAGCATGAGAAGAAGGTGGTCTCAGCTCACCGCACCCCAGATGCCATGTTTCGTTACGCGGAGTCTGCCCGCGAACGTGGTTTGAAGGTCATCATTGCCGGCGCTGGAGGCGCAGCTCATCTGCCTGGCATGGTCGCAGCAAAGACAACTTTGCCGGTGATCGGAGTTCCGGTGCAGACTCGGGCACTGAACGGCTTGGATTCACTTCTTTCGATTGTGCAAATGCCTGCCGGGATCCCAGTGGCCACCACCGCGATCGGTCGCGGCGGTGCCGTCAATGCCGGGTTGCTGGCCGCGCAGATTGTCGGAGCGTTCGACCCCGAGGTTGCAGCGCTGCTTGACGAGTACCGCACGGACCTGGCGACCCAGGTGGAAGAGAGCAATGAGCAACTTGGTTGAGTCCTCGTTCGAACCCACGTTACTTACCGAGGGAGCGACCATCGGGATTGTTGGCGGCGGTCAACTGGGCCAGATGATGGCTGAGAGCGCCCGTGACATGGGGTTCAAGACCCTGATCTTGGACCCGGCCGCGGACTGCCCGGCAGCGCAGGTGGCGGACGGGCAGATTGTTGCGGAGTATTCGGACGAGGGTGCGATCCTCGAACTGGCTGACAAGAGTTACGTGGTGACGTATGAGTTTGAGAACGTCGACGCGGATGTGCTGGACCGTGACTCGGCGCGAGTGAAGCTTCCCCAGGGCACGGCTTCCCTGCGAGTCTCGCAGGATCGTCTCGCGGAGAAGCAGTTCGTGGAGAGTCTAGGGATTCCACTGGCGGGATACCGTCCGGTTTCTTCGCGCGAGGAACTGGAGCAGGCCGTCGCTGACCTCGGCTGCCCCTGCGTCTTGAAGACAACCCGAGGTGGTTACGACGGCAAGGGCCAGCAGGTCCTGCGAAGCGAGGCGGACTTGGAGGCGACTACCGAGCTCGCGGAGAACACCCAGTGTGTCCTGGAAGCTTGGGTCCCTTTCACGAAGGAAATCTCGGTCCTGGTGGTTGGTGACGGAACCGGAAACGCGGTTACCTTCCCGGTTTCGGAAAACGAGCACAGAAACAATATCCTCCACATCACTGTGGCACCCGCGCGGATTTCCGAAGAGACCGCGGCGGTCGCGCAGAAGTACGCGCAAGCAATCGCGAGCGCCCTCAAGATCGTCGGGACGCTGGCCATCGAGATGTTTGTGGGCGAAGGTGGCGAGGTGCTGGTGAATGAGATGGCCCCTCGTCCTCACAACTCCGGACACTGGACCATCGAGGGTTGCTCGCAAAGCCAGTTTGATCTGCACGTTCGGGCGGTGACCGGGATGCCATTGCGTGAACCGGAACTGGTGGGCCCCGCCGTCATGGTGAACGTTTTGGGCCAGCACCTTGAGAGCGCCCGTGAGTTGGCGGCGATTAGGCCGAACTGGATACTCCACGATTACGGGAAGTCTGAGGCACGGACCGACCGCAAGGTCGGCCACATAACCATCCTGGGGACCGACCCGCAGGCAACCATCGACGAGATTGAGCAGACGGGCGTCTGGGGCTGTCCAGCCTAGAGAAACAGCAAGCATAGTAAGGAATCTGATGCGCGTACTAGTTGTCGGACGTGGGGGCCGCGAGCACGTGGTCTCGCGCCACCTGGGACTAAGCAACCTCGTTGAGACGGTGTACTGCGCGCCTGGGAACCCTGGGATGGTAGCCGACGGGATCGTCACAGTCGACATCAACGAAGGCGATCATCAGGGCTTGATCGACTTTGCCAAGGCGAACGAAGTTAACTGGGCGTTCATCGGTCCGGAAGCTCCCCTGATCGCAGGCATTGTCAACGACTTTGAGGCGGCAGGCATTCCTGCCTTTGGTCCTCACGCGGATGCAGCCGCGATCGAGGGTTCCAAGGAGTTCGCGAAGGAACTCATGTCCCGCCGCGGCATCCCGACGGGCGCATACCGTTCGTTCTCGGAGTTCGAGGCGGCGCGGGACTACGTTTTGGAGCAGGGTGCGCCCATTGTAATCAAGGCCGACGGCCTGGCTGCGGGCAAAGGTGTCGTCGTTGCGATGACTACGGATGAGGCCATCGAGGCACTGGACTCGATGCTTCGCGCCGATACCTTCGGAGCCGCCGGAGCAACCGTGGTTGTCGAGGAATTCCTAGAAGGTCAAGAGTTCTCCCTTCTTGCTTTCGTTCGCGGCGCCGATGTCTACCCCATGGTTATCGCCCAAGACCACAAGCGAGCCTGGGACGGTGACCAGGGTCCGAACACCGGGGGCATGGGTGCCTACTCTCCTGTGCCACAGATCCCTGAAAGCATGGTTGAGCAGGCAGTTCGCACGGTCGTCGAGCCTGCCGCAAGGGGCATGGTCGAAGATGGGACACCCTTTACCGGCATCCTCTACGCCGGCCTGATTGCGACGGATGAAGGCCCGAAGGTAATTGAGTTCAATGCCAGGTTCGGTGACCCCGAAGCTCAGGTGGTTCTGCCGCGCCTTCGGTCCGATCTGGCGAAGATTGTTGATGACCTGCTGGCCGGACGCGAACCAATCATTGAATGGAGCCGGGACGAGGCCGTACTAGGCGTTGTCGTTGCCGCTGAGGGCTACCCGGGTGAGTATCAAAAGGGAGCAAGGATTCCCTGGTTCGACGACTCGGTAACGGTGGACTACGCCGGAGTAGCGGCAGACGACACCGGACTTGTCTCTGACGGCGGCCGCGTCTACCTAGTCAAAGCAAGCGGAAGCACTCTCAAGGAAGCCCAGGACAAGGTCTACGCAGCGCTAGCGAAGGCGAATACGGAGGCAACCTTCTACAGAACAGACATAGGAAACAGGGCAATCAAGAGTTCGTAATCGACTCTACTTCGTAATTCCGAGGCGAACCGCCCTGACCGCCACCTCAGTTCGGGAGCGGCAACCAGTTCGTTCCAGGACATCCGTGACGTAGCTCCGGATTGTTCCGTCGCCGAGTCCGAGAGAGCGCGCTATCTGATCATTGGTGTTGGCCCTCCCGATCTCAACGACCACTTCCCGAAGCCTCGGTGGCATCGAGTTGTAAGCGGCTTCAAACTCAGGATCGCCTTCATCCAGCCGACTGTCCCCAAGATAAGACCCGGTTAGCAGTGACAAAGGTTTTCTTCCGAACACTTTCTCGCCTGCCACAGCTCTACGTAGCGAGTCAACGAGCTCTCCCGTCGATGAGTCCTTCGTTAGGAACCCGTTGGCTCCGGCTCGAAGTGACTCACTCAGCATTGAGTCCTTCTCGAATGACGTGAACATAACGATTGTCAGATCAGGGTATATTGACCGAACTAGTGCTGCGGTCTTGGGCCCCGAGATTCCCGGCATCGCAACGTCGAGCAACAGAACGTCCACGTCCGCGCCAAGGCGCTCAAGAATCTTGATTGCTTCATACCCGTTTGAGGCAGTACCAACCACCTCCACATCGTCGCATCCGGATAGGTTGCGACCAATCAGTCTAAGCAGTAGCTCGTCATCGTCAACGAGGAGAATCTTTAGAACACTCACTTCTTCACTCCCGGTTCCGCCACGTATTCTCGATACGCGCTGGCCGGCAACTCGGCCATCAGTATCCAGGTAGATCCGCCCACGCTGTCAACTGTCCAAGTAGCAAGTTGACCTCCGGACGCATTTATCTGTGTCTCCAGGTTCCTCAGCCCATACCCACTGGAGACACGTTTGCTGAGCCTATCCCAGTCATCATTGCCACCTTCCTCGGTTGCGATCACATTCTTGATTGTCGTCGTCACTCGGTCCTCTTGAGTTTCCTCAATCACAACATTGACGGCGCTCCCTTCGCGGCCGTATTTGAAGGCATTGGCGCACCCCTCCCAGATAACAAGCGGAAGAAGTGGCTCACGATTATCAAGAACCGTTCCACTGACCCCTGACACGTCGACTTCCAGGGTCATAGAACGGGCCGTAAGCATCGTTTGAACTTCAGAGACAGTCATCAACAGAGTCTTTGGATCGACGGTCTTATAGTCGCGGATCACCGCCCGAACACTCGTCAGCGATTCTGTAATAAGGCTCTTGAGCAAGTCCAAGTCTTCCTTCGATACACCATCATCTGGCTCAATTTGCTCAGCCAGGGAACTAATTGCCACAAGCCTGGTTGCAACGTCATCGTGCATTCTGGTGTTTACCGCCAGTCGAAGAGCCGCTAGAGCCTTTTCCGACTGCTCCTTTACTTCCTTAAGATCCGATTCGAGCACTTTGTTTCGTCGAGTCATGTTTCGGATCAGCAGTCCTACAATGATGGTTATGGAGGTCCCTAGAGCCAATGACAGTATCTGGGCCTCAGGCTTCGTGCTCCAGATCAGTGCGCTTCCCTCGGCCAGGATCAGCGCCAAAGTTGACGGAAGCCACATGCCTCTTGAGATCCAGAGCGCAACAACTACATAGACTGCGAGCATGCCCATTGTGGCACCAGAGACGAAGACGTTCTGCGCTACCGCGAGCGCGACAACCGCTATACCTCCAGGCAGAACGAAGAATCCAGTCGCTGCCAGCGCAACGACGATGGCTGAACTTGAGAGCAAGATTTGGACGCCACCGCTTGAACTAGCATTCGCCCGAACCTGAAGGACCTCCAAAACAAACAGCAAAACCGCTATGCAGACCAAGACAAACTTGCGAGTATCTGCCGACGAAGATCTGCCGACGATTCGCTCTACACTCATCGACCACTTCACTTCGGGTGGCATGCGGGACGGGTGGGAAACAGGATGCACCAGAGAGGCATCGCATCTCTTGGGGCGAGATCGTAAGCCTCTGCCGAGGCGGTCGTGGGAACACTCGGTGACCGTTCGTCTACGCAAACGCTGAGCGGCGCAAACACAACTAGCACAGTAGCAAGGAACGACTGTGAAACTTTGGCACTTCTGATCCTCATGATCGTGTGTCCTTTCAATATCCTCATTCATCACGCCAAGCTCTCAACATTGAGGACTCTGGAGCAAAGTGATCGACCTAAACCACGGTGCGATTATGCATCAGGCCCAGCGCTTCCGCCACTAGCAAAAGTTAGTGTTTGACGTATTTCGGAGCGTCCAGTTCCAAGGTTGTCTCGGCTCGGCCAGCGAGCACGGGATCGTGGGTAACAACCACAAGCGCAATATCCCTCGCCCTCGTCGTCTCAAACAAGAGGTCGGCTACCGTATCTCGCAGTTGAGTATCAAGGGAACCAGTTGGCTCGTCGGCCAACACAACTAGTGGATCGTTGACGAGGGCCCTCGCCAGCGCGACGCGCTGTCGTTCTCCACCCGAGAGATTCGCCGCGATTGTCCCCGTGTCCCCGACACCAACTGAGTCAAGCAGGACCTCGCACCTGGACCCCGCTTCCTCCAAAGCTTCGGCATCTGACTTCTTGACCCCGAAGGTCGCGGGGAGCAGAACATTCTCCAACGCAGTCAATGAGTCGATCAGTTCAGACGACTGGAATATCATCCCGATCTTTTCTCGACGCAACAGAGCAAGCTCTTTGCGGGAAAGCCCTGCAACAGTCTGACCACTGACCCTCACGGTTCCTGCTGTCGGCTTCTGAAGTCCGAGGATGCAACTTAGTAGTGTTGACTTTCCTGACCCGGACGGACCGACAATCGAAACCGATGATCCCGCACCAACCGAGAATGAAACGTCATTGAAGATGGTTCTCTTTCCGAACTCAACGGACAGATCCTCAACGACTAGAGGGGATTCTTCACTCACCTGGGCCTCCAGTCGCTTGTCTCTTTATCCACAATTCTTGGAACCACAACCAATGCGACTACACCGACGGCGGCCGTGGCGAGAAGCATCAGTCCAAGCATGGCCATTGGAACGGACACAGGAAACCCAAGAATCTCGATCACTCTTGCAAATGGATAGGCTATGGCTGCGGCGAGAAACAGGCCGACTCCCACGGTAATCAACACCCGAACTCTCATCACCCAACTCGCTAGCCCGTCTAGCCCGAGTCCGGCCGATAGAACGACTGTAGATTTGCCGCTCACCACCATGTCCGATCCAAGTCGCAACCATGAAGCACAAAGTAGCGTGACCAACGCAAACGTTCCGAAGAACATCAGCCACCTGGCCTGGTGCACCCCATTGAGCATTGCGGAGACCCAACTCCAACTCGGTAAGGCGATTAGCCATGCTGGTTTGACGAGGCGGTTTGCCTCCGACTTCAGTTCAGACGAGTTGAGTGTCTGGCCTTCCGGAACTCCGATGAGCAGCCTGAATATGGATTCACTGCCGAGTTCTGCTTCAGCCTCTTCTAGAGTTCCCGCTTCTTCAATCGGAAAGCCGATGTCGGCATTTATGACCTTGTCAATGTCCACCACTGTGGATTCATTCTCGTACCGCCAAACTCTTGCAACGGGGACCTCCCCTGAAGGAACGAACGTATTAAGCGTTACCATCACCGCGTCGGCATCAGGAGGAAGAACGGACATCATTTGCTCCATTCTTTGCCACGATTCGCTATCCAGGGATTGCAACTCAACCACGGTGAAACGAGATCCGTACGCCTGTTCAAACTTCCAAGCATCGGTTCCGCTCGCAACCATCAACAGACCATAGGTAGAGAACTGAACAATCAAAAAGATGGCAACAACTGTGGAAGCAACTGCGGACACTCCACGACCTGGGTGGTGAACTCCTTCGCGTCCATTGATCAATAGTCCAGGTCTTCGCGCGAATCGCCCTCCATGGATCAGAACTTCCCAGATCTGAGCGAGCAACCATCCCGAAATCGGGTAAGCACCCAAAGCAACGAGAACACTGGTTGCGTATATCCCGTACATGAAGTCAAGGTTCGCCATTCTCGCTTCACCAAGAGTCCAAACGGCCGCCGCTGCGATAGCAATAAGGAACATGAGCGCGATCCATCCTGAGAAGCGAGGCTCCGGTTTCCTTGGTCGGTTCCCAATCGCAGATCGCTCAAAGGTAGAGAAGATAGTTATTCCTAATACCAGGATGCCACCGACGAGCCAAAACGCGAAGGTTATCCACCAGCTCGCTCTTAGATCTGAGGCCAGAACCGCGAAGCCTAGGATCCGCAAGCCAGTTAACTGGAGGACAAGGACAGGAATCAGCGCCATTAGCCAACCGGCCAGCACAATCTTGAGAAGAGACTTACTCGATTCCCACCAAGCCAAGCGGGGGACCATGCCTAGTACTTCTAGCTGAGTTGAGCGCTCCCGCACCAATGATCCAGACAACGAGACTGCTACAGAGAAAAGAACCAAAGCCGGAACAACTGTTGTAATCCACTGCATACCCAAGAAGATCGGGAGAGGCTGAACTGATAGAGCTTCGCTCGCGGGTTCCAGTGTAAACCCAGCACCGAACCCATCGCTCAACTGCATTCCTATGTCGATCGCCTGTTCGGGTGGCCTTGAATAGATCAAACGTTCTGTCGGTGAACCAAGACCTTCGACACCTATAACCTGCGTCGGATTCCCAAACTCGAACGCAATCGAGTCGATACCAACCAAGGCAGGCGATATTGCAGACTCTCCAGGCTCTGGCCAGCTCGTAACTCCTGGAGGGGGAACAGCATCAGGCCGAAGCGGCTCAACATAGGTCACTGCGACCAGTTGGTCATCAATACGCGTCGACGAGTACCTATACGCATAGTTGGCGTTGGTCGCAAGTCCGTCCACTTCCAAAAGGGCACGCGCGTTAGTGCGCTCTTCCCGGATGTCATACGCAATCGGGGAGAACGCTGATAGTGCAGAAGCCACACCGACTAGAAGTGTTGCCCCGGCAACGAGCCAGGGCAACACAACTTTTGAAGAAGTAGCTATCTTCAACTCAGTTGCTCGCTTCTTCACCCAACCCATGTACCACAGGCCATCGGAAGAAGCCCCCTACTCCTATCGGCTTTCGCAATGTTCCCTTCATTTTGTCTGACGCCTCCTCCGCCCCAATGAAATACGCCTCGTAAGACCGCAGAGGTCCTCTATGACCTCCACGACGAGAATCCCACAGATCCTGTATCGCCAACACCGACAAAAGTTAGTGTTCATCGCGCTGTCCGACCTGAGTCGATCCTTGTCCTTGCCTATGCTCATGGCCGTCGTGAACCCGGATACTGGCGCGACCGGCTCACCGATTGATCTCGACTAGCTCGCAGTTTAGGTAATGTTTTCGAGCTCCTACGCGAGTTCGCCCAGATCGCCCGTTGGAGCACCAGTCCACTATCGCCGTATGCAACATCGGTGCAATCGACTAAAACTCTCTAACTTTTGTCAGTGTTGCACTTCTTCGCTGAGCCGTACAGTGCTGATACGGATTCAGATCAGGCACAACGAACGTGCCCGACTGTCCGTTCAATTATCGCTAGCCAACAGTCATCCCGTATCACCCTCTAGGTAGGATTTCGTTTAGTGAGCCCAGCTATACATTGCTCCGAGATATCCAAGCGGTATGGCAAGAACTATGCGCTCAGGGATGTGACCGTCGATTTCGGGGAAGGGGTCACAGCAATCCTCGGTGCAAATGGCGCTGGAAAGACGACACTGCTGTCGATCTTGGCAACTCTGACGAGGCCAACGTCAGGCTTTGTCAGAGTGTCCGGGACTGAAACGCGCAGCCGGAAGGGAACTGAGGAGGCCCGAAGACACGTTGGGTACCTCCCCCAGAGATTTAGTATCTTGCCTAACGCCTCCGTACGCGAGAATGTCGAGTACTCGGCATGGGTTCACGGAGTTTCAACGGGCGAAGCAAGCGCAGCCGCGACAGACGCACTACACAAGACCGATCTTTTGTCGCTGTCAGGGAAGACAGCGAAGACGCTATCTGGGGGGCAAAAACAAAGGCTTGGAATCGCATGCGCTATCGCACACCGACCATCCGTGCTACTTCTGGACGAGCCAACAGTTGGACTCGATCCACTACAAAGGATCGGGCTGCGAAAACTTATCGTTCAACTGGGACACGACGCCACGGTTATTTTGAGCACTCACCTCATTGAGGATGTCGCGGAAGTGGCTGGGCGCACGGTCGTTCTGAAGTTGGGGACCCTGGTTTTTAACGGGACAACACTGGCGTTGGCCCAGAATTCTACAAGCGCTACCGAGGACGCAACTCTTACCGATGCCATTGAACAGGCAATGCTGGGGCTGATGAAATGAGTCGTCAACCATGGCCAGCACGCAGATACTGGCTAGTGCTCACAGTTGCAGTTGCGGTTGGAGCCGCATTGACGACTATCAACGTCTTTTCTTGGGGACCGCCGCAGTGGACCAACCTGGTTTCTGGGAGCCGCGAAGGAATTCTGCTTCCAGTAATTCTCGCTTCGATTGGTGCCGCTCTGCTTGGGAGAGCATTTGGTCGTGACTCGGTGGTTGCGGGGCGGGCCGCTGCTGATGGTTCCAGAACCGTCTCATCGCAGGCGGTACTTCTCGCATCGTCCATCACAATTGGTTACCTGGTCGGGTTGGTTCCCGCGATAGTAGCCCTGGTCGCTGGTGCGAGCGGCGGAAGATTTGATGCGCTATCGCTCGCAGCAAACGCGGCGGTGGTTGTGGCCCTCCCGCTCATTTCTTATCTGGCGTCGGCGGTGTCTCCCGCTGGTTGGGGACTGATTCTAGGGCCTATGGCGGCGGTCTATCTCGGGATTGTTCCGGGTCTGATGAACCCTCTGCTAGGACCCGCTGGCAAGTCGACACGGCAGTCATCAGCCATGTGGTTCAACGAGTTCCCCTTCGCCGGCTGGCACGTCACTCCTCAGACTTCGCTGTATCGACTCATTCTCTTCGCGCTCGTGGCCATCCTGTCCACAGTTGTTACCCAATATGTCGTGACCGGTGGGATCAGCCGGAGCAAGACGCAGGTGGTGAGCGGTTTTGTGGTAGTCAGCGTCATGGTTGTGGCTTCGACGGTGATCTCACCGAAGCTCGTTGAGTACGACGGCACTCCCCTGAAGTGTTCTGGAAGCGCTGCTTCAGAGGTCTGCTTACTCCCTGAGTACGAAACGCTTGCACCGATGATTCTAGAACAGTCTGACGCGGCCATCGCCGTCGTCGGCGCGAGCGCCGGTGGATTCCGGATCGTCCAGTCAACTGCGTCTGAGATCGAGCTTGAGGTCGATGATGTTCCTCTGACGTTTGGCGGGGTGGAGTCGGACGAGGATCTAAGACGGAGGGTTGGCGGTTCCATTGCGATCAGGTTGAGCGGGACTCCTGGTTGTTCGGCTCGATTCGGGACGCGGCAGTTCATGGACCGCAACGAGGAAGAGCGATTCTCAGTCGACGCTCAACGTGCGCTGGACTATACTATCCAACGCAGAATTGGACTGGAGGCAGACTCCAACCAGGTTGACGAGGCAACAGGTTCCCCTGTCCTCACCGAGGAACAGACGAAACTCGAATCTCTTGACGAGCAGGGCTTCCGCGACTGGTATGCAGAGAATCAGCAAGCGATTTCCTCGTGCTCGCTCAGCAGGAATGACCTTCCTTGATGCGTGGCAATCCGGCGATAAGGTACTTCGGATACGGCAGGCATCTAGCCTCGGCAGGGGTGGTCCTGTTCGCTGGACTCATTGTTACGCTTCTGTTGTGGGACTTGAGCTTACCGACGCATATTCTCGGGCAGTTCGACGCGCGGTGGATAACTTCAAATGAGGTGATCTCGTTTGTTACCGGGGTTGCCGCACTGGCGTTGGTAGCGCCCATTGTGCCCAGCTTGGATTCTCTGGCGACGCCGGGACCACGCTGGATCAGCACCCTAACTGCATTCAGCGTTGTGCTGGCGGCGGCAGTCATGTCGCCGCTCGTCGTCTGGATCTGGGGAGTTGTGCCGCGAAATTGGATTCCACGAGTCGAGAACTACCTGTTGCCAGAACAGAACTATTGGGACGTGTCGCCTGTTTGGGGGCGCGGGGCCAGCGCGATGACCACAGCATTCTTGCTGGGATTATGCATGGTGTTCATCGCGCTGTTCGGGAAGCAAATCGGATTGTTACTCTCGGTTCTGTCGTACATCGGGCTGGTCGTGATTCAGTCGAGTCCCAGCGGAATCTTGGGGTTCTTGCCCGGGCAAGCTGGGACGGTGCCCGGCATCACGCCGTGGGCCGTGATCGGGGCGGTGGTGATGGTGCTAATTGGATTGGGGACTTGGTACTGGACACGGGCTTCAGCACCACTGATCAGAACCCTGGACGCATAGCTGAAACCTGAACCAAACTGATCGCAGCAACCTGACCTTCCCTCTCAGGGCCTTTCACCAAGAGTGTGCCTCGAGGCGGGTACCCTTTGATTCGGGACGGCTCGTTGGTCGAAAGGACTGTTTTGTCATGAGGACTCTGCTCAACATCATCTGGGTGATCTTTGCGGGATGGGAACTGTTTCTCGCCTACGTCCTCGCGGGAGTCATCGCCTGCATCTTCATCGTGACAATCCCCGTCGGAGCCGCCTCGTTCCGCATCGCTGGCTACATCATTTGGCCGTTCGGACGCGAGGTAGTGAAACAGCCTGGTGCCGGTGTCGGCTCATCTTTGATGAACGGTCTCTGGTTCATCATCGCGGGTTGGTGGCTTGCTCTGGGGCACATCGTTACGGGAATCGGCCTCATAATCACCATCATCGGGATTCCGCTAGCCATCGCCAACTTCAAACTGATCCCGGTGACCTGCTTCCCCTACGGGAAGATGGTGGTCGACGAGCCGAGCGCCGGGAGCTTCCCCAGCTGAGCAAAGCCGACCTAGAGACTTCCTGCAATGAGGCTTCGCACCGAGGACTTGCCGAGAGCCTGGGTGACCACCTCAACGCCAGCGCGAAGGATTGGAAGTTCGCGCATCTGCCTTAGTTGCTCCACGGGGTCCTCTCCCGCGTTTCGACTCAGGAGCTCGAGAATCCCTCCCAGTATGAACTGAAACGTGCGGGGCAGATCCTGACGAGGCGACGACACCGACCACTCCAATTCTCGGCGATAATGGACTCTCGTGGATAGCGAACGCACATTTCTTGAAAGGCCGCAGGAGCGCCTGCTGAAATGGTTGGCGGTTGGCCTCATCTCCCTGGTTGGGTTCGAGGCCTTGGCCGTCGCCACCGCCATGCCAACCGTGGTCCGCTCACTGGAAGGCGAGAACCTCTACGCCCTCGCCATGGGAATTCCCATGGCGACCCAACTGATTGCCACGGCGCTCGCCGGACCGTGGTCCGACAACCGCAGTCCTCAGTCGTGCCTTTACACAGGCGTTGTTCTGTTCGTCGTCGGGCTAACCATCTGCACCTTCTCCCCATCGATGCAGATATTTGTCCTTGGCCGCGCCATTCAGGGATTCGGGGGCGGCCTCTCAATGGTCCCGCTCTACACCATCATCGGCAACCACGTGCACCCAACGCGGCAACCTCCCTTTTTCGCGGCATTCGCAGCCGCATGGGTCCTCCCCGCGCTTATCGGCCCCGGAATCGCGGGACTGATCGTCCAGTACACCAGTTGGCGATGGATCTTCGGTTTCGTCCCCGTCGTCTTCCTGCTCGCCTTCCCGGTACTGGTCAAGGTGACCTCTGCACTCCCGAGAACTGAGCCCGCCGAGCCCGACGGGTCCACCAAGCGTAGAGTCCTGCTCGCTGTCGGCGCTGGGGCCTCAGTCGCACTTCTTCAAGTCATGTCCGGCACCGAACCTGATGCATTCACCCCCCTGATCTTCCTAATAATCGCCGCCTCTGCGATCCTCACATTCGTCTTTATGAAGCCGCTGTTGCCCGCAGGAACTTTCACAGCGAGACGAGGCCTCTCCTCAACCGTCTTACTGCGTGGGCTGGCCAACGGGGCATTCATTGGGGTAGAGACGTTCCTTCCCTTGCTCCTTCAGCTAGTGCACGGTTGGGATCCTGCCGGCGCGGGCCTTGTGCTAACGGTCGGATCGATCACCTGGGCTATCGGTTCCGCAGTCTCTGGCCGCGTCACTGATACTGCTAAGAGAGCACAGCTTCCGGTGGTGGGTATCCTGGTCCAACTCGTCGGTTCCGTGATCACCTTTGCGGGAGTGTTCGAGGGAGTTCCCGGCGCGGTCATCATCATTGGTTGGACTATTACCGGACTTGGAATCGGGCTCATTTACCCGACAATGACCGTCCACGCGCTCGCGATGACGCGGGCGAGGAACAAGGGAAAGACCTCCTCCTCGCTTCAGATGGCCGATACCCTTGGCGCGGCCTTCTGCGTCGCGGTGGCGGGAATCGCTTATGCGCTGGTACTGCCGAGCCTCTCTCCCGCCTTTGCGGCGGCGGTCGGCCTGATGGTCGTCATTCTTTCAATGGCGGTACCGATCACCAGACGCATCCGACCGATTCCGGGTTCTGATGAGGCACTCCAGCTACAAGAAACCGAGCGACTTTAGAGCCTCTCTTACGGAGAGCGTCCTGCAGAAAAGTCGAGAATTATGATGGCTAGAGTGTGACCTCGCACTCAGGCAGGTAGCCAACTCACAGGCGACACTTCGAATTCGGCAATGACTCTAATACTGGTCACAGGAAACTCTCCACTAACTCCCAGAAATGAAGTAGGCTCAATTTCCCATATGTTTGGGACGGTAGTTTCAGCCAGTGTAGGTGGCTACCAATTAGTTGAATAGCGACGCAGGGTAACTCCTTGCGTTTGAAGGAGACGAAATGCGATTGATCTCGCGACTGTCTCTAGTGCTCGCATCAGCGGTGATGGCAGGAACTACCCTTGCTGCTCCGCTGGCGAATGCTACAGACAGTGACCCTATCAGTTCAGTTCCGCCGATTCCGGTAACGCTCGACAACGAAGCAGATATACCAGAATCAGGCACAACCCCTGAGCCTTCCGCGCCCGATGAGTCGGCACCCGATGGACTACTGCCAGACCTCGACTCTGAACAGTCAGTGCCCTCCCTTGAGACTTTGCAATCAGGCGATCCAGACATTGATTCGCTGGCTTTGGAACCATCCGTAGTTGAGCATCCCGTTAGCGCGGCTCGAGCGGCTGCAATCGGCGCCAACGTTGAAGCCGAAGGATGGGTTACCGCCACCTACCCGACCGGCAACCTCAATGGATATGTGATTCAGACGGCCGGCACCGGTGGCGCATGTGACTTTACGAAGACTTCAGAAGCCATGTTCGTTTTCTTGGCGGCAGGAAAGCTAGCGTCGGACTATCCGGCAATCGGTGACTACGTAAAGGTGACAGGCAAGCGCGCCGCGTACCAGGGTCTGGAACAGATATCGAGCCCGGTGACGACCAAGGTCGCCGACACCACTACGATTGCACCAGTTCAGCCCCTGACCTGTGCATGGCCAGGAACCGAGTCTGAGCGCCAGGCCATACAGTCGATGCTGATGATGCCCACGGGCGACTTCGCGGTCACCAACAACTATGACGCAAACTCTTATGGGTCTCTGACCATTTCCACGACTGGAAAGCCACTGCAGCAGCCAACAGATGTCGCGCCCGAGGGCGTAATGCCTCAAATCAAATTGCCCGCGTAATGTGGTTCGGTGCCTCACGTAAGAATGCCCGCGTAGCGCAGGGGGCCGGGGCGGGGGTTAGCTTACTTTCTTTAGGCCGGTTCCGGCCGGGATGA
>JBATQJ010000082.1:0-6482 GCA_049291975.1 Scrofimicrobium sp. | reverse complement strand
GCACTACGGCCTTGCGCACGGCCACGCCGCCGCGCTCAGCCTCCGCGCGGTGTGGGGGCACTACGCCGCCGTGGTCGACGACAACCCAGAGCGCTTCGCCGAGCTAGCCGCCGCACTCGCGGAACTCAACGCCATCTTCGGCGTCATGACCTCCGGCAAGGCCCTCTCCAAGTTCGACGCGATCCTCGACACCCTCAGGCTCGAGGACGCAATCGACGTGTCCCACCTCGTAGACGGCGTGAACGTCGAGCGGCTCAACAACAGCCCGCTCGCCATGACCGCGGCCGACCTGGAAGTCGCCTACGAGCAGGTGCTGGGCCTCCGGGAAGCTCCGCCGCGGAAGCGGTTTCCCGGAACCACCGGGCGGTTCCAGCCCGTTACCCGCCGCGACCTACCCGAGCTACACGCGCACGAGCTGAAGATCCTCGCCCAGTTCGACGAGTTCTGCACCGCGCACGGATTGCAGTACTACCTCAGCGAGGGGAGCATGCTGGGCGCCGTCCGGCACGGTGGCTTCATCCCCTGGGATGACGACCTCGACATCATGATGCCGCGCGCGGACTACGACCGGCTGCTCGATCTGGTGCGCCAAGGCGCCCTGCCCGGGAACCTCAACCTCGACTGCTTCGAGACAAATCGCCGACACTGGGTGTTGGGCGCAAAGCTGCAAACCACCGAGGAGACGCGGTTCGTCCAGCCCCAGGTAGCCCATGTGTCACATTACTCCGGCCCGCACATCGACATCTTCATCCTCGACCCGGTGGAGAAGATCGACGGCTGGAGGTTCCGGCTCCAGGCCTACATCCTGCGCGGGCTGCGCCGCGGGCTGTTCATGAGCTCGGGAAGCTCCGCTCCCCGGTTAGGCACGAACACCGCAGCCCGCATCCCGATCTTCCTGGCCACCCAACTCGTCTCCACCAAGACGGTGCACAAGGCGATCGTCTACTTCCAGGCCAACTTCAACTCACGACCGTCGTCCACGCATTGGGCCAATCTCTGCAGCTACTATCCTCCACAGCGCGAGACATTCCCGCGCACGTGGTTCGGCGCGGGCCGAAGAGTCGAGTTCGAGGGTTTGTCGGTGTGCATCCCCGAGCGCACCGAGGACATGCTCGGCAAGATCTACGGACCGGACTATCTAAGCATCCCCGTGCTCGAAGACGGGTATCGGGAGCATGCCTTCTTCGTTCGGCCCGTCGTTACGCCGGACGCTTCAGTCTGAGCCGTCAGATTTCAGCTTCCCCAACCCTCAACCACCGCTGCTACCGCCAAAACGCCTCGCCGTGGTGCACCCTCTCGCGCGGAATCGGGACACGCCAGTTGGCCCCATAGGTGCGTTCCAGGACCGATTCCGGCTGAGCGAAGGTAGCTACTTCGAGGTCCGAAAAAGAACAGAGCGATGGATGATCGAGGTCGTTACCGTCAAGTC
Source organism: Scrofimicrobium sp. (assembly GCA_049291975.1). Classification (GTDB taxonomy): domain Bacteria; phylum Actinomycetota; class Actinomycetes; order Actinomycetales; family Actinomycetaceae; genus Scrofimicrobium. The sequence goes on along the minus strand of JBATQJ010000082.1, from coordinate 5,053 downwards.
TGCTTCGAGAGTAGGGATACGGATCCAGGAGATTCGCAACGCCTCCCGGACTTCCGTAAGGATACTTGCGCATCAGGTCATCCAGTCGGCCTAAGTAGTAGCGGCGCGGAATCAGCTTCGCAAGCCGAGAGGCAATCGCCCTCGGCCAAAACTTCCAGCTCTTCTTGTCGAAGTTACGGGGGTCCACTCCGTAACCTAGAACATACAAACGTTCAAGAAGCTTGACGCGCTCGAAATGGAATCTCCCGGATCGGGCCGGCAGCCCATCCAGTACGAATAGGTCCATGAAGACGCCATATCCCGGAGGGAAGACTTTGTAAGGTTCGCGAAACACGGTCCTCCTACTAACACACTTCGCCCACATAACCGGGAACCCCTCTTCGCCGGGCCAAAAGAAGCGTAGCCCGTCCAGGTCAGGCTTAAGTTCTCTCAAGCGATCAAAATCTGGCCTCGGAATCACTAGATCGATGTCGTCATCCCATGGTATCGGACCGCCACCGCGAATCGCTCCGAGCAGGGATCCGTAGGCAAGAAAGTACCGAATCCCATGAGCAGACAAATAGTTCGTGAGCTGCTCGAGCATCGTAAGCTGTTCCTGTTGGATCTCCTGCAAGGTCAGCTGTCGCTCTGTCATCCATCCACTTCCGTTAGCTCTTCGCCCGGTTGCCCTGAGACTCCTATCGAAGTATAGCCAGGACACTGAAGGAGGCACTTCAAGATCAAGCCCAGTTCACCACCACGCGTTGGCAACCCGCCCCGTACCGGACCAAGCCGAGAACATGACCGCTTCCAAAGTCGGAAGCAACTAGGCTAGAGTATCGCGATATGACCCGTCCATCTCGCACCAAGTCGATCCTTCTCTCTACGAGGCGCATGGCCGGCAGGGTCGCCCGAAGGCTAGGGTTCCGCAGACCCGCTGACCGCCCCTCACCTGTCGCTTCCGCTCCTGGCCCTCCGAAGCAGGCGAGCAGGGTCGATCTCATCAGCCCACGCGAGATCGTCGGAGCGCTTGAACTGGGACCCGACTCAGCACCAGTGACGCTAAGACTCTTCGTCAACGAAGTCGAGGTCGATCACGTCGACGTCGCCCCGTCCGGTGGTACCACTGCGCCCTTCCGCTTCCGAACTCGCGATATGTGGCGCTACTGCGGACCGAACGATCGGGTTACCGTGCGTTCGGACGCCATCGCCCTACCCATGCCAGACGGCTCCCTTCACTACTCGCCCAGCACCAAAGCAAAGCAGCCTTTGTCGAAGTTGGAAGCAAGGCTGGCAGCGGGCGAGATCGTCAATTCTCTGGGCGTTTTGTCGACGCCCAAATACCTCGACCACGAATGGCAGAGCGCAGTTACGAGCTTATACCGAGACATCGACCGCGTCGTATACGAGATCACCGGGTATCATCCTTTCCTGGTGTACGGATCACTATTAGGCTTGGTTCGCGAAGGACGACCCCTGGGCCATGACCACGACTTCGACGCGGCCTATCTCAGCGCCCTCACGGACCCCAAAGAGGTGGTCGCCGAGGCCGGGCGGCTTGCGCTCGCCCTGCAAGAGCGCGGATTCTCGATTGAGGCCCGCGCCACGTGCATACACATCGCAGATGCCAGCCGCGAACATCGCATAGATCTCTACCACTTCTTCTTCAACGCTTTGGGCGAGCTGCGCCTCGCCTGGGGATCCGTTAGCGAAACCCCATTTCGCGTGGAGCAGTGGCACGGCCTCGAGAAGGTTGAGTTCGCAGGAGCTACCGTCTTTGCCCCCCGCAATCGGGAGGACCTAGTCGCTCACTTCTATGGCCCTAACTGGCGAGTGCCCAATCCCGGGTTCAACTGGCAGGGTGCACGCAAGGCGCGGGCCAAGGAGGCCGCCTTCCCCTCCGAACTACGCCCAATCATCAACTGGCAAGATTATTGGCTGCACAACTCGTTCGATACCCCGAGTTCCCTTGCGCGGTTTGTCAAAGGCCTGAACCTAGCTCTCGGGCTTGTCGTTGACCTGGGCTGCGGGGACGGTCGAGATGCTCCGTCTTTCGTCCGCTCCGGCGCTTACGTCCTAGGCCTCGATTACACGCCCGCCGCCATTGAGTCCGCGCGCACACGCCGCATCGAACAAGCTACCTTCGAGCGCTGCGACTTCTCGGCCCCGGGCGAACTCCGAGAACAAATTAGCTCCCTCCCCCAGCCACGGCCACGGACCCTCTTCTACGCTCGCCACCTATTGGACTCGGTTCCAGAGAGCACCGAATCCACGCTCCTCGCTGAGCTAAAGCAAGTGGCACGCCCGGAGGACACCGTAGTGTTTGAGTTCCGCACCCCAGATGACGACACCCTCCACTACCACGACAGGCTGAACTGCGGGCGGCGCACTGTCGACCCGGGGCTCGTTCGGGAGAGGCTAGCCGACGCGGGGTTCGAGACGACCTTCGACGTCAGCAGTTCCTCATGGGAGCATGCCGGCTCGAAACCCATCTTCCTGCACCGTATTGTTGCTACCAAAACCTAGTGAAGGTAGGGAGACTGGGGTCTTAGGTCGAAGGATCAGCATAGACAAACCTGCTTACGAACTGAACTTGTTATTCACCGCGGCCCGCACAGAAAGGTTGCCTGACGGGCTTCCACCCCGGATGTTTACCGGGGTGGAATTGCCGGTGAACTTGAGTTCATTGAGATCCGAGTTTCTCAGATAGTAGACGCTCACGCCAGCCACCCCTGATGCAAGAGCGGCGGTTATCTGACGGATGCTAATCTCTGCCACCGAGGGGGTGACCCATACGACAGGAATCGGCAGGGAGGTTGTGCCGGATCCTTGCCGCGTGTACGCAACATTGCGCACAGAATAGACACCCGTTGCCTCTGTGAAGAAGTGGATCAGGCCGTTCATAATTGGGGGAGAGGGCACCGTGATGTTCTTGAACAAGATATTCTCGAACGACACATTGTCCGCCAACTCATACACATATATGGCCCGCGCGGAGTAGGTCCCGCCCTCGACGCTGAATCCATCGACACTGACATTCTGGTATCCGCCGATGCTCAGCGCAAACATGCCCTTGTCGTACCCGAGAACCGTGGTCGACAATGCGACTGTGCAATCCCGAATGAAAATGGACTGGGCATGGTTCGCCACAGACGGGTTCGTTTCCCTCATGGTGTGCAGAGGGTACCAGATCTGGAAGCCAACGTTACATTCGTAGGCCGTGCATCGGCTTAAGGTAACGTCTCGGGCCGGGTAGTTGAATTCGTGGCCCTTGACCTGGAACCCTCTGGCGAACCCGCGCGCATAGCAGTTTTCGACCATGACCCGATAAGAGCCGTCGTCGACCTCGACACCATTCTGGAAGTCGTTTCGAAGGGGCTGTCGCGACGTGTTCATGCGCAACCGGCAATCGCGGATGACAAGGTCGCCGGAGTCATGGACCGTGAAGCAATCGTCAAAGTACGGGTCCACGCCTTCGCAGTTCTCGACAACCACGTTGCGAGAAGGGCCGGTAGCCCGCGTGAGCGCGCCGCTCGTCTGATAGGTCGAAGCCGCGATGTCCAAGCAGTGCTTGTTGCCGTTCATAATCCGGCAGTTCCGGACGAAGGCGTTCTCTACCGTGGACAGCAGGAGCGTCGACCCTCGAATCGTCGACGCCGTGCCTGGAGCCGGGTTGGCCCTCGCCGGGTTCCAGCAGTCGCCGTCAAGGGTCATGTTCTCGATGCCGATGTTGCTGACGAGCGTGGAGTGCGCGGAACCGGTGAAGTTGGAGGTTCGGATGACCTCATCGTTGACCCCCGCGGTTGCGGCGTTGAGTTTGATCGTAGTGACCGTGCGCCCGGCGCCGGTCAAGATGTTGTTCGAACTCAGCAGCAGCGAACTGTTGATCAGGTAGGTCCCCGGCGGGAAGTAGAGTATCCGGCACGATGAGGAGTCCAGTGCAGCCTGAATGGCAGCACGGTCATCGGTGGTGCCGTTGCCCACCGCACCAAAGTCGACCTTGACGTTACAGACGCCCGTTAGGGCGCGCCGATAAATTAGTGTTGCGTGTCGGGGTGGAGGGTGTAGTTCCATTCGCCGTGCCAGTCGTGCCGGGCGAGGACGCCGTCGTCAACGAGTTTCTGCATCTGCTGGTCCGGGATCTTGACGCCGGCTGGGTACTGGTTCTCGTCGAGTACCGCTTGGACCAGCGCGCCGGAAGCGGTCGTGGTCGCGTTGATGCTGTTGACCACGACTTGGCGGCTGGTCAACGGTCTTGCCCTCCAGTTGATCGAGATGCGGGAGAACAGCCGGTGTTCGATCTTGTTCCACTTGCTGGTGCCTGGTGGCAGGTGACACACGGTGATGGTCAGGCCGGTTTCGGCGGCGAGCCGGGCGAGTTCGGTCTTCCACAGGCGGGTGCGGTACCCGTTCGACCCGCCGCCGTCTGCGGTGATCAGCAGCCGTGTCGCCTGCGGGTATGCCGTCTGGCCGGCCTGGTTCCACCAGGAGCGGATCGTGTTGACTGCGAACGCGCTGGTGTCGTGATCAACACCGACCGACACCCACCCGGTGTCCGCGGCGATGTCATAGACCCCATACGGGTTGACCTTCCCCAGTTGAGGGTCTTTGAAATCGTGGACCTTCACGGCAGTCGGCGCGCCTGTTGGGAGCCATTCGCGGCCACCGTTCTTGAACTCGCCGATGAGTTCCTTTTTCTTCGTGTCGACACTGATCACTGCGTCCCCGGTAGCGGCGTGCTCCATCACCTGATCGTTCAGATACCAGAACTGGGCATCACGATCGGGATGCTGGCTCCCCTCGATCTGTTTGGTGTTGGCCTGCAGGCTGAACCCCTCCGCCTTGAGCAACTGCGCGACCTTCGCCGCGGACACCGGATGGCCCTGAGCGGTCAACTCCGCAGCGAGATTCTTCGTCGACAGCGTCGTCCAGCACAACGCGGATTCCGGATCACCTCGCCGGGTGGGTTCCACCAGCCCCAGCAAGGCGTCCACGATCCCGGGGTCGGTGACAGTGATCGACTTCCGCCCGGCGCCGGGCCTGCGCACCCGCTCGGACGGGCCCGCACCGGCAT
>JBATQJ010000081.1:0-13649 GCA_049291975.1 Scrofimicrobium sp. | reverse complement strand
ACCCTACAGAGACGCGCGCGGGGTTGGCCTCCCTCGTCTGTGAAGCCTTAAAGTGAGAAGTGTGAATGTAGATCAGCAGCCGAACTCCGAGGCAAGCACGCCCCAGGAAAATGTGCGATTCGGCCGCACACTGACCTTTCTTCGCACTGTGCCTTTCACTGTGCTCTTCACAGTCGTCTTCCTTGTTATAGGAGTGCTCACGGGGAGCTTGTTCACTCCGGCATCAGAGAAGCCCTGGTATGAGTTCATCGCGACAGGCCTTCCGGCGTTCGAGCAGGGAAGATGGTGGACTATATTCACATCCCCCTTTGTCGCGTCGCCGCCTCTCGAGTACCTGTCTGTTTTGGTTCTGGTTGTAGTTGGCTTTGGGTGGGCCGAACGGAGCTTTGGTACCTGGCGCACGATAATCATCGCGATCGGTGGCCATCTGGTTGGTGTGCTGGGCTCAGCTGCAATCGTCGCTCTAGTTGCCCTGACTAAGTGGCACTGGGCTGTAATGCTCTCTAATACCTACGACGTTGGACCATCGTGCGCTGCTTTTGCGGCACTGGTATTCGCGATCGCCACACTGCCGTCACCGTGGCGGTTGCGCGCGCGCGTTGCTGTCATGATCTGGGTCGGAGTGTCGCTACTCTATCTCGGAAACCTATATGACCTTGAACATGCGGTCGCGCTTGTAGTAGCACTGGTTGCTACGGGTGTGGTTCCTTCTCTCAGGCACAGAATGAGCCATCCGAGTCATCGCGAGCGGCGCCTTATTGCCCTTTGGGGACTGATCATTATTGGCGCTATCCAGGTCATTGCGATGATCGTCCCTTACGACGGCCCTCTGGGGCAGAACAACGTAGTTAACAGTTTCTGGGACGTTCTCATCGATCTAGTAGTGATCGCCCTAATCGCCAATGGGATCCGCCGTGGGTATCGTTTCGCGTGGGTTGTCGCGTTGATCCTTGGCGCCTACAACGTGCTCACAGCAGCGCTTTCGTTCCTGTCAATCCCGGCCTTGATCGATGACGGATACATCGATCAGCCCCAAGACGTCTTGGGACAATTCGTTGCACCTGCTTTCTTCTGGCTTGCGCTCATGGTGTTCTTGATTGTCGGACGTGATGCATTCCGAGTACCGCTACGCAGAGCAGAGCGGCAGTTACAAGCCAACGAGATCTCTCGAACTGACATGGTAGATCAACTGCATGGCCTGGGTGGGGGAACCATTTCGTGGATGACTAGCTGGCCTGACAATCTTCGCGTTGAGGTGGAGGGCGGAGCACTTGCCTATCAGGTGCACTCGGGTGTCGCGATTCAACTCGGTGACGCCGTAGTGTCCGCCGGGCGACACGCAAATGCACTCAGCGAGTTCGTTACTAAAGCCGAAGAAGCGGGGTTTGTGCCGTGCGTGTTCTCGGCTGGCGCGGTTACTGATCGGGCGAAACCTGACGGGTGGCGCTCGATCGTGGTAGCTGAAGATACCATCGTTGATCTTCCGGGACTTGCATTCACTGGCAAGGCGTGGAACCACGTGAGAACTGCGATCAATCGGGCGGGTCGCGAAGATATTGAGTTTCGCATGCTTCACCTCAATGAAGCCCCGTGGAGCCTGTTAGCACAGGTGAGGATGATTTCGGAGCAGTGGACGGGTGACAAGGGGTTACCGGAAATGGGTTTCACCCTTGGTACGGTGGACGAGGCACTCGATCCGGAGGTCCTCGTCGGCGTTGCTCTTGACCAAGAAGGTAATCTGCATGGCGTGACCTCCTGGCTCCCGGTGTATAGCACCACAGAGCCCGGCCGCATAACTGGTTGGACTCTTGATCTTATGCGCCGCCGCGATGGTGGTTTCCCGCCAGTCATGGAGTTCCTCATAGCGTCATCGGCAAAGCACTTTTCTGAGGCCGGATATGATTTCTTGTCGCTTTCTGGTGCGCCCCTGGTTCGTATCAGCGAGGAGGACGATGAAGCAATATATCGGGTTCTTGATCAGCTGAGCGCGCTAGCTGAGCCGCTTTACGGATTCAAGTCGCTGCACCGTTTCAAGCAGAAGTTCAACCCGCGTCATGAGGAGTTATATATGCTCTACCGCGACGAGGGCGATCTTCCCCGAATTGGTGTCGCTATCTTGCAGGCCTATCTGCCTGATACCAAGATGCGCGATATTGCGCTCTCCGCAGTGAGCACGGTGCGCGAAAGCCACGACGAGGACTAGGGCTGTCCCAGATCTTTCATCACCGCTTCGTCGCGCATGTTCACCACGTTCAGTGTTGCCCCAGTTAGGCTTCCTCGGGTCTGTCTGGATACTACTTCCATTCCCAGTTGCTCGTAGAGAGCTATATTGCCGGCTTCGTCTGCCCGTACGCAGCAAGAGAGTCCCTGAAGATCGCGAGCGAGGGCTTCTGATCGAAGCGCCCGAACAATCTCGCTTGCTATTCCCTTCCCGCGCAGTTCTGGGATGACGGCGAGCCTGCTGAAATAGATGGTGTCTTCGGCCCGCCGGTACTTGCACATAGCAACAGGATCGCCGTCTAGACGGGCAATGAGTAGCTCCACTTCGCCCGCCATTTCCTTGCGCAAGGACTCTGAGGTCTCTGTCATCGCGCCGGATTCTTGGCCTTTGAGCGCGTATTCCTCGAACGCACGGTGCATAACGGAAATTGCCTCGGCGGCATCGTCGGGACTGGCGTGAATATCGATTTGGATCGACTGCTGAGTAGTCACGAGAGCCAGGATATCCACAAGAGAAGAATGGCGACTTATGCACAGGTTTTTCGTGGCCCGGTTGTCGAGCGTGAGCTTTCCTGAAATGGTTCGGTCATGAACTTCTTTCAACTCTCGACTCGTATCCGACCTCTTCAAAACCTGTTGGACTGCGCCAACTACTGGTACCGTTATCTGGTACAAGTACGAGGGAGGATGGTGGCGATGTCTATCAGTGCTAGTGAAGCGAGGAAGACTCTTTTCCCCCTAATAGAGCGCATAAACCAGGATCGTGAAGCGGTGGAAATTGTCTCGCGCAAGGGTAATGCGGTCTTGATGCCTGCAGATGAGTACTCGGCTTGGCAAGAAACTGCCTACCTGTTCCGGTCTCCGGCGAATACTCGTCGCCTCCTTGACGCCTACGAGCGAGCTCAGACGGGCGAGACGGAAGTTCACGACCTCGATCTGGCTGACTAGTGCGGCTGGTATGGGATCCAGCTGCCTGGCAGGACTATCAGTATTGGCAAGTGACCGACAGGAATACCTTGAAGCGGATCAACCTGCTGATAAAGGAGTGTCTGCGAGAACCGTACGAGGGGATCGGCAAACCCGAACAATTGAAGTACGGTGCTCAGGGAGCATGGTCGAGGCGAATTACCGAGGAACACCGGCTGGTCTACATGGTTGACGGTAGCGACCTGATTATTCTGCAAGCGCGATACCACTACTGATCTTTAAAGTGACCAATCTAAGGCCCCAGGAAGTGGTGACCGAACCGTGATCGCCGGATAGATACCCCGTCGGAGGGTGGCAAGAGGTTAGGAGCGAACCAGTCTCACCTGTGTTTTGCTAGTTCCTGAATTGATCACGGAGAGGCAGAAGACCATGAGGCGTCCGGAGCAAATATTGGTTGTTCCGTTTGTTCGTGACGGAGGCTCTGCCGTCTACGGAGTGCTTCACCGAGTCGACTTCGATGCGTGGCAAGGCGTTGCGGGCGGAGTTGAAGATGACGAGAGTCCGACTCAAGCGGCCATTCGGGAGTGCCGAGAAGAGCTAGGCCTGAGCGATGACGTGGATGTTGTTCCACTCACGGCCATGACAACTATTCCCTCGTACTTCTTCAAAGAGAACTCCGAGTGGGGTGGGGGCGTCTATGTCGTGCCCGAGTACAGCTTCGCAGTTGACGTGTCACGCATGCGGATGCATCTCGGCCATGAACATGATTCGGTGCAGTGGCTTCCGTATGAAGAGGCAAGCGATCTTTTCACATTCGACAGCAACCGCACTGCGCTTTGGGAGATAGACCAGAGAATCAAAGACGGAACCTTGTCATAGTGCGATGGCAATTGGGTCGGTGGCGCCTGCTGTGACTCTCGCGCAATGTGCGGCGCTGTCATCTAGATAAGAGTGTTGCTTTGTCATGGCGACCTTTGGTTGCAGTAGCGACGTCTTGTCAGCAGGCTCAGACTGTTTTTTCTTCGCCGAGCTCGAATTTCGCTGACGAGCCGCAGCCAAGACAACCAAAGGTAGACACAACGACGACAGGCGTATGACGGGCTGACTTCGATGCGTGGCAAGGCGTCGCGGGCGGATGCCTTACTGGAACGAGCAGAAGACGACAGTGGCGTGAACTCCACAAATAATGGAACCGCCGGGCCAACGGTATAAGCGAAAGAATCTCCCAGCGAGCCCTAAGGGTTCTCAGGTAGCGTGAAGCGCGATCAAGGATGAAGGAGCGCCAAACCCAATGAGCATGGAACTACCCGAGGATGATCGAGTCGAAGTGATGCGCAGGTTGCGTGATGGCATCACAGGGTTTCTCCTCAACTACGAGTTCGCGATTGACGAGGTGATGACCAAAATCAACATCCTTCAGTCGGAGTTCGAACACATGCATGAATACAGTCCCATCGAACACGTGACCTCTCGCCTGAAGTCAGTGGACAGCATTGTCGGGAAGCTTCAGCGGCGGGGCGGAGCGAGAACAATACGCGAGATCCGTGACACGGTACGCGACATCGCGGGCGTGCGAGTGGTGTGCAGCTTTATTGAGGACTCCTACAAGATTGCAGAAGCGCTCACTGGGCAACAAGATGTCACTGTCATTGAGATCAAGGACTACATTAAGAATCCGAAGCCAAACGGCTACCGAAGCCTGCATCTCTTGATAGAAGTTCCAGTGTTCCTGTCTTCAGGTCCAGTAAACGTTCCGGTTGAGGTGCAGATCCGGACCATCGCAATGGATTTCTGGGCCAGCCTCGAACACAAGATCTACTACAAGTTCGACTCTGAGATCCCCGAGGCGCTACGCAGTGGCCTACACGAAGCCGCGTTGACTGCCGCCAGGTTAGATGTACAGATGGAGCAAATCCACCGCGAGGTCACCAAGCAGCATCCTTCCCACAGACAATTCGCCACGCTGGACGATGATTTAGAACTTGAGTTTCCCTCCGGCGAGGAACTGCGGCAGTTCCTGTCGCGCAACGACTGACCTGATCCATCACGCGCCCACGCCTTGCGTTTGGCCATACTGGCGGATATGTGCCGTGGGACTCGCGTGAGGCCGCCTCCGGGGTGTGAGTACCTGCCGGTGTGGCCCGCGAACCGCTAACTGGCCACTGGACCCAGGACCGCGTTTGCCCACGCGCTGTGCAGGGACTCCTGGTCCGATGGCTGGAACAGTCCGGCCAATACGTCGCGATACAACCGAGACAGTTCGTTCTTGTCGTAGTACGAGGACCCACCACACGCCCTGATACACTGCTCGACTGCGCGAAGAGACGCTTCGGCCGCCGCGTTCTTCACTGCCGAGAAGCGGGGAAGCCATGACAACGAGGGCTCCTCGTCCGATTCCACCAGCGCCGCCAACTCGCGGATCTGCGGCCCAACTGGGTTCATGATTAAGGCGGCTTCGGCCAAGCGCCAGCGGATCGCCGGGTCGTTCGCGTAAACATCCTGGTTGAGAACGGACTTGCGCGTCTTCACGTGCTCGGCCGCAACCTCGATAGCCCGTTCGCCAATGCCCGCGTAGGTCGCACCCAGCAGCACCTCGAAGTGGGTGAAGATCCCCAGGACAATCGGATCAGTTGAAGGTCCGGGATCAATCCGTCCCAGGACTTGAGCCTCCGATGCGGTGGCGCCATCCAGGATGGTCGTGTTCGACTGGGTCGCCCTCATCCCGATGACGTTCCAGTCATCCTTCATCTCGAATCCACCGGCTTCGCGGTCGAGGATTGCAAATACCGATTTTGGCGCGTCCGAACTCACCTTGTCTGCGCCGAAAGTGAGCAACTGCGTCCAAGCCGGGGCCAGCGAAGTGAACACCTTCACGCCGTGGAACGAGTATGCGCCATCGGCCTCGGGACGTGCTTCCGTGATGGAACCGAACAGGACCAGATCATTTCCCGGCTCCGAAATCCCGAATCCGAATAGATGACCGCCTGCCGCTCCACGCAGAATCCGCTCGCCCTTCTCATTCCCACGTCGAACCAGGTACTTGCCGAGTCCAACGATTATCTGATGCATGTTGATACCCAGAGCAGTCCCGGGGGCCGCTTTCGCCAGGCGGGTTTGTTCTGCAGCGATCTCCGTTAGGGTCAGTCCTGCGCCGCCGTACTTCTTCGGCACGAATGCGGAGTAATAGCCGGCTTCTCGCAGAGCGTCGTAGTCCTCTTGGGGGAACTTGTTTTCGGCGTCGTATTGAGCGGCCCGTGAATGGATCTGGTCAAGTAGTTCATCACTGAGGAATGCCATGTGTCTAACTTAGGCACGCGGAGCGGCGGTGACCATGTCGGTCTCGCAAAGTAGGCTGGACGCATGTTTGAGATTCCTGAGAACCTTCCTCTCCGCCTGGCTCCACTCGCATGGTTGGTGGGAACTTGGCAGGGCTGGGGCACGCTCGTCGGGGCGGGTGAAGTTCCTCCTGTTGACACTGACAATATGGATGAGGAGCAAGCCGCACCCGACGCTCCGATCCTTCAGCAGATTGAGGCCGACATCCTCGGTGAACAACTTCGGATGAAAGTCTCTGTGTACGCGGGCCATGTCGGGGAAGAAGTTGACCCTCTGTGGACTGCGGCGGAGGGTATGGACCACATCATTGCCGGCGACCTGCTCTGGGAGGAAACGCTTTACTGGTCGGTGTCTTCCCCCTTTATCGGTATTCCCGGAGACGATCAGACCCATGAGCTCCGCGCCACTGCCTCGGATTCACGTGGCCACGCAGCTCTGTGGTCCGGTGTGGGTATGGGGCCGCGCATTCGGATGGACTCCGACGCGATTGCTTTGGCACCCGGCACCGAACCCGTTGACTACATATCTCGTATGTTCGGCCTGGTCGGTGGTGAGTTGATGTGGGCGTCAGACAACAAGGTGGGGGATGAGGATTTCGAAACGGAGTTCACCGGTCGCCTCCAACGCGCCTCACGTGCCAGCTTCACAAACGATTCGGACGAGGAAAAGTAGCGCTATGACGCAGTTGAGATCGATGACTCGGGTCGCGGCAATACCAAAGTGTGGAGTGAACCGATGACAACTAGGATTCCCCCTTCTGTTCTGGCGCACAATCCTGTCCTCTCGGAGGAGGGAAGATTTGCGGGGCTGCCGCTTCACTTCGGCTGGCCCGCGGATGAGCAGCAGGCGTTCGAGGAGGGACGTGGCCTTGCCTACCTCGGAACCATTGGTGTTGTTCGCGTAGGCGGCCCGGATCGCCTTAGTTGGCTCACGACCCTCTCCTCACAAATCGTTTCGGACTTGGCACCGGGAATGTCAAAGGAGCTCCTGCTCCTGGATCCCCAGGGTCGTATCCAGTTCGCTGCTGGGATCGTTGACGATGGCGAGGCCGCGTTCCTGGTTACCGAAGCGCCGTTCGCGGGGCCTCTGACAGAGTTCCTGAAGTCGATGCAGTTCATGCTCCGAGTGGAGGTCTCGGATGCGTCGGAAGAGTACGCCTCGTTCGCGACCGACAACGAAGGCGAGGCGGACCTGAACACGGCCCTCGTCCAAGAGCTCGGGGGACTGGTTTGGCGCGATGCCTGGCCGAATGTTGTCGAAGGCGGGGCCGCGTACTTCCAGGGCAAACACCCCGAAGCAGACTTCCGCATATACCTGGTTCCGCTTGAGAACGCGGATCAGTTCGTCGAGCGATTCTCTTGCGCAGAAGAACTCAAGCTGGTTGGCCTGCTGGCGGCGGAGGCAACTCGAGTCGCAGCTTGGCGACCTCTTCCCGGGTCTGAAGTTGATGATCGAACGGTTCCGGCGGAACTCGACTGGCTTCGCACGGCTGTTCACACGAACAAGGGCTGTTACTGCGGACAAGAATCGGTGGCGCGGATTATCAACTTGGGGAGACCTCCTCGTCGGCTCACTTTCTTGCAGCTCGACGGTTCGGCGGAACGTATGCCTGGACCAGGAACTCCCGTGGAGCTAAATGGGCGTCAGGTCGGGGTGCTCACCTCGGTAGCGCAACATTACGAGATGGGTCCAATCGGGCTCGCGCTCCTCAAGAGAAACCTCGACCAGACAGCGCAGCTCAACGTGGGCGGGGTGGATGCTCTGCAGGAGTTGATAGTCCCAGTTGACGGTCGCTCAGATCACGCCCCGGACGCCAGGCCGGGCGAAGGCTTGAAGCGTCTGGATGCCGGCAAGCGTGACATCAGAACCCACGGCCCAGGAGCCCAGCGATGATCGTGAGTTACCGTCGGGGCATAGCAAATGTGCAAAGTTCATCCAGGGTGGGTGCGGAAAGGTAAGACATGAGGGCAGTTCTTCACCGCGTAGCAATCGATACGCCGTCCTGGCCCTCGAAACTGCGCGCCCAGCGTTCATTCCGTGTAGGCATGGAGAGGTAGGGGCATGAAAGCAGTACTTCAGCGTGCAGCAATGGCATCGGTTGCGGTCGAGGGTGAGGTTGTCGGACGGATTGATCGCCCGGGACTGGTGGCCCTCGTCGCAGCGCACCGCGAAGACACCAGAGCGGACATTGAAAAGATGGCCGCGCGGATTATGAACCTGCGGATTCTGGACGAGGAAAGGTCGGTGGGGGAGACCGCCGCTCCGGTCCTCCTCGTCAGCCAGTTCACTCTCTATGGCAGGACGAAGAAGGGTGCTCGTCCCTCTTGGATGGATGCCGCGCCGGGTCCGGTGGCACAGCCGATGATTGATGATCTCGTCCAACTACTCCGTGATAACGGTGTTGAGGTGGCAACGGGAGTGTTCGGCGCGATGATGCAGGTCTCCCTGGTGAATGACGGCCCCTTCACGGTAATAGTGGACACGAGGGAGTAGCCACCTCTCGGAATGTTTCCCGGGTGAAGAAATATGTTTCCATCCCGGTGTTGAAGCTGTTGTGGTCAACTGAGGGGACTTCTGACTCTGGCGTGGGTGGCTCTCCACTTCGTAGCCTGGGAACTGCGAACAGGCGCAACCAACAAAGGAGATGGAAGTGACTGACAAGAAAGTTCGGGCCGTCCAATACGGCTGCGGCAAGATGAGCGTTTACACCATGCAGTTCTTGCTGGATCACGGTGTTGAAATAGTCGGGGCGATCGACATGAACCCTGATGTGGTTGGCAAAGACGTCGGCGAGATCATGGGAGGCGACCCGGTTGGTGTGACGATCACCAGCGCCTCGGATGCAGATGCACTGCTATCAGAACTGAAGCCAGACGTAGCTGTCATAACCACCATGAGCACAATTGCCGACATCTACGACGCGATGGCTGTCTGCGCCAAGAACGGCGTCAATGCGATCTCGACGGCGGAAGAGGCGATCTTCCCGCAGAACTCCTCGCCCAAACTTGTGGCTGAGTTGGACGCACTGGCCAAAGCGAATAACTGCACTCTTAGCGGCTCAGGCTACCCGGACATGTACTGGGGTGTCCTTGTTGATACTCTGGCGGGCTCGCTGAACAAGCTGACGAAGATCGAGGGTTCTTCCTCCTACAACGTCGAGGACTACGGCATTGCGCTGGCGAAGGGCCACGGTGCCGGACTGACAATCGAGGAGTTTGATCGGGAGGTCGGCCAGTTCAACGACCTAGACTCCGATGCGATCGCGGAGAAGATCACCAGTGGGGAGATTGCTCCCTCGTACATGTGGAACCAGAACGGGTGGCTCTGCGAACGGTTCGGCCTCACGCCGATTTCTCAGGTGCAGAAGCAGATCCCACTGACGCACGATGAAGATTTGGAGTCATCGACTCTGGGCATGACCATCAAAGCGGGGGACGCCACTGGGATGTCGGCGGTTGTCACAACTGAGACGGCAGAGGGAATCACCATCGAAACCCAGTGCATAGGCAAGGTCTACGCACCGGATGAGTTCGATCGGAATGAATGGACGCTCTACGGCGAACCGGACGTGACCATAACCGTTGATCGCCCGGATACCGTGAAGTTGACGTGCGCGAACCTGGTCAACAGGATTCCCGCGTTGATCGACGCCGAGCCGGGATATGTTTCCACTGACCAGATGCCGAACAACAGGTTCATGGTCAGGCCGATGAATGAGTACGTGAAGAGCTAATCGGCTACTAAGACGGACGCTCGGCTGGGACTCCTCGACCGAGCGTCTTCGTGTCTGCCCTGCCGAGTGGCTTTCTGTAATGAGACGAGGAAACCGAGCCGTTCTCGCCGCACGCATTTGTGCTCTCGTGGAAAGATAGCCGAAGTCGCCAGTCTGCCCCTCGTAATCCGCATGTTTTCGGTACGAGAATGGCTAGAACGGCTTTCTTTCCTAATCGCTACACAACGCGGTGGCGAGAACGGCTCGGTTTCCAATCGGGTCGCGCCTTGGGAGTGGCTCGTCGACACAAACCAGCCGCTGGGTGACCGTGGTCCGCCCGGGGAAAGCAAACTAGCTGAAGTGGCGGGGCTATTCCTCAAAATCCCCATGGTCACGTTGGGATCGTCCGGAGATCTTGCCACAAGGGCTAGGTTGCTGAAGTGGGTGTCGAGGATGCTGACCTAGCAGGCCTCTCGGCTAGTCGGAACTGTTCAGACCCAGAACGTCTGTCACTGGAGTTCCATCAACCTCCAACCCGGAACCGACAGCGCTGCAGTAGTCCTTAAGGAGTTCAGAGATCTCAGTCAACGCACGGTCGTGCCCCACAGCATCTCTCCGCGTCAGGTAGGTGTGGAAGAAGGTCCGAGTTACGTCGAGTCGGCCGTCATTTACTCCAAACTCCATTCTGACGTCGTAGTCGCCATAGCCGCCGTCGTCCTCTAGGAGAGTGTCAAACGCCCACGCGTATTGGTCCAGGCATTCGTCGACGAGATACGAATAAGTCGCTGCTCTGCCATCCGCTGCGTTCGGCGCATCTCTGTCGCCTTCGCTCTCACCCCGGCCTTGAGCCCACCAAATCAGCGCTGCCATCAGGGCCAGAGCGAGTATTGCTCCAACGACTATAGCGATCCTGCGGTTGGGTGCGCCGGGCGCGACTGTAAGGTGGCTCTGCGCAGGTTCATCGGCTATTTCTTCACCACAGATCACGCAGAAGCTGATCCCCTCGGGAACGGAGTGGCCGTTGCCGCATTTGGATTCACCCGATTCGCGCGGCGCTACATCGGCCTCTATGGCCTGCGCGGAAGCGCCGCACTCAGGACAGAATGCTGCTCCCGGTGGGAGGTCGTGCCCGTTCGGGCAGTTTGTGGCGTTCGTTGACTCAGCGTGCGACCCAGATTCCATGGGGCTCTTTCCTTGTTCTCTTTGAATCGACTTAGTTCGACCAGACGAGCATGTCGAGGACTCGCAGATCGGTGATGCCTTCGAGTTTTTCGTCACTGGCATCCCGTAGCAGGTCAAGGGTGCCATTGCTTCGATTGGTTCTTACATCGTGAGCGATCATCGCCCATATCTTTTGACGCTCCGACAGCTGTGACGAGGCATTTAGGCTCAGCGACGCATCCTTGTGGGGCCGGTAGAACGACTGAACACGCGAGTCAAGGATTGGGTACAGGCTGGGCCTGCGCAAGTGGAGATACTTGTGCACCTTTGCCATCGCAACGCCTGAGATGCCTGAGTTGATGAAATGGAGGTACAAGGCGTCAGCGCGGTTCCACTCCGACGAACCGACCTCGATGTTAGCTAAGTCCATGTCTGCAGGCACAGCGTCCCAGGGGGCAGATTTGTCGCAGTCTGCTAGCTGATCGGCCTCGCGATCAGAGATTCTTGAAGCCAGCTGACGAGTACGGATGATGATGTCTCGGACGCGTTCGCCGTTTTTAGCCGCTCGGTCGTAGTTTGCAAGGGTGCGCTTTGGGTAGCACCGAATCCGCTGCAGGGCGTCATCGAAACTGATTTCTTCTCCGGCCAAGATGAGGCCGATGTTTGGCTGTGATCCCATTCCTAGTTTCCTTCGCCCTCGGGGTAGACGACGCATTGTTCCTGGAGACTGAGCATGAGCGTTCTTTCTGCCGCAGTTAACGGGTCCGGGTTTCCGGCGGCTACTTCTTCCTCGTAGTAGATGCCTCGCGCGTTGTACATTTTCTTGACGACTTCAAAGTCGCCGCCCGCTTCGTTTATCTGGTCTCTAATCTCATCCGGGAGTGCAGTCCCATCTACCATCACTTTGTAGGCCGACCAGTACGCATCGATCAGCCTGCAATCATCCGCGTATATGTGTTCAGAGAAATTGTCAGTTCCCGACGGCGACGCGGTTTCCTCGGCGTAGTCCTGAGTAGAGTCTTCCAGCGGTTCATTCTCTTCAGAGATTGGTTCTGCTCCGAGCTCCTGTCCGTTCACGACCTCACCCCGAGCAACAGCCCAGCAATATGCCGAGACTTCGTCCAAAGTGGCCTGATTGGCAGCGTCGTTGCCATCATTGACGGCGACGTGCGTGTGGGACAAAGAAAAATCCCTAGCTCGGTAGACTCGGCCGTCTTCAGATCCCCACTCGCGCTGAACGCTAGCGAAGCCATTGTCGTTGGTCCTTAGCGCATCAACCATCAAGTCAACCGCCCAAACATACTCTTCCACGCACTGGTCGTACACCTGTTCCTCGGTGGTCCGTGGTTCGGTAGCTTCTGGATATCCACTGGGTTCTGTCGCTTCACCGCCCGCACCGTTACCAAACATCCAGACGATGAGCACCACGAGGAGGGCTCCCGCAAGAACCGACCCGAGGATGACCCACGGTCGGTGATTAGGTGAGTCCGGTTTCTCGGAGCCGGATTCTTCCGGCAACGGAGGCTCCTCGTCCAGTTTTTCACCGCAGGTAGTGCAGAACTTTTGCCCTTCTAGTACGGGGTGCCCTTTCCTACAGGTGGTCTGAACCGGGTCTTCTCCCAAAGACTCACTCATGAGTACCCCTTACATGCTCAACGTTGACAGCACAGGTTCTTATACTAAAGCACAGGTTCTTGTGCTGTGTGTGAACGAGGTGGCGGCAAGCATGGCTTAGTGGCCGATTCGATACCAGAACCCAACTTGGCAAAGCTGCGGTATGCGCTTCATGGTGCTCGCGCGGAATCTGGTCTCACTCTGGAGCAGCTTGCGGAACGATCTGGCGTATCCAGGCAAACCCTTCTCAACCTCGGATCTGGCAAGTACTACGGTGATCTCAAGACGTGGCTCCGTATCTCCAGAGCGCTGGAAGTCGGGCTGGACGAACTAACCGAGATGGTTTGGGACGAGTAGCTCGGCAAGTTCGGTCTTGGCTACCTGACGGACGCGACTAGGTTCGTCATCGCAACCTTTGGTTGCGATAGAGACATCTTGTCAGCGGTGCGGAGAGGAAATCCGGGTAGATTCGGTCTGGTCTTGCTGACAAGATGCAGCCATCGCAACCAAAGGTGGCTATGACGGATCCCAGAGCCTGCTGATGGTGTCCAGGGGTGCCCGAAGGTCAAACAGCGGACGCTCGGCCGGGACTCCTTAGCCGAGCGTCTTCGCGTCCGCCCTGCCGAGTTGCTTTCTGCAATGATGCAATGAGACGAGGAAACCGAGCCGTTCTCGCCGC